>JACNIG010000089.1 GCA_014383215.1 Candidatus Desulfatibia vada
GATGCGGGTCGTTCAGGAGGGTTCCAGCATGATAGACGGCCAGGGGTCTTTGAACCTGCCGATCCGCGAGGCTCCGAATGCCGCCTGGAACCAGCAGTTCTTCACATGCCGCCATGATCTTGCGGCAAACAGTTGTTTCGGAAACAGCGCCCAGTGTTACGGCAAGAAGCTGATTCGGCCGTAGAGCATCGTCAGGTGCTGCTTGCCCGGCCTGTTCTCCCGGACCGGCATGCAGGCAGTCAGATAAATAACCGGCTTTTTCCAGGAAAAAAAGGTCGGAAATCGAGGCCTGAACTTTAAGGGACTTACGCTTCCAATTTTTTGCGCTTCTTGAAGGCTCGATGCGGGTTAAAAAAGAGAGTGCAGCATACCAGAGAGCCTGGATTTCGATAGGGTAACCTTCCCGGGGAGTCCCGGCCGGGTGATTGGTATCCATCCAGGTAAAATGGGCTGGACTGAAAATAAGACCCGATTCCGGATCCATCCTGATACCGTTGCATGTGCCGGCCTCATAGGCATGCACAATGGAAAAAATAATCTGACGTACCGTACGATCACCACATTGTGTTTTAAGGAAGTTTTCATTTCCTTCTTTGCGGACCAGATCGTCACAAGCAACCAAAAACCACAAGGGTGCATCAGAGGTGTCCAGGTTTCCGGTATCTTGTCCGTGAATCATATTCGGAATCGTTCCGTCTTTCTCAAACTGCCCGAATTGTTTCAAGATAGTCCGGGCCTTTTCTGTTTTCCCTGCGGCAATCAACCCCCGCACAAAAATCAGGGCATCCCGGCCCCAGTCGAGAAACCATGGATATCCGGCAATTACTGTATTCAAGGTCCCGCGTTTAACCACATATTGATCCAGTGCAATTTTCAGAGCTTGGTCAAGTTTCCAAAACCGATTATTATCAAATGCAGCCGGCTCGATTTCCCGGATCGAATTCTTGGGATTAGTGTAATCCTGCTCTTGCGGGCCGGTGATCCGGGCAGTAAGTTCCACCGACCGGCCCCCCTCCAGGAGTGCTGAAAAATATCCGGGGCTGAACAGATCCGAATCAGGGTCGAGGCCGCGCTCAGCCTCTATTGGCCGGTGCAACATGTATTGCCACTCCGGTTCCCATACAAAAGAGCCCTTGTTGATCTGCAAAGAAAGCTTATGTTCCGCGTCCGGCGTGAAGGTGAAACCTTTGGGGGCCGACGTTACCGCCGCGGGCCAGATCTGTTCCGGGCCCTGATACGCTTTGGTCGTCTCATGGAAGTTGCGGTTTTCAATATCAGGACGAAGGATGAGTCGGATCGGTTCGTGATCTGCCAGTCTTGAGTTCCGGTCTTGAGTTGATTCACGTGAAAAAACCATGCGCAGGGAATTCTCGCCAGAAACCATCGTCACAGAAATGGATAGCAAGACATGTTCCCCTTGGCCGGTTGGGACCTGGTATCGCCAGCAACCTCTGCCGTTATATTCAAAACCAAAAGAATCAAAGCAATCGTTGCAGATTTCCTGGGAGTAGTCCTGGAACACCAGCCATGCCCGGCAGCGGGTGAACATGATCCAGCGGTCTTCAGGAATCTTAGCGTCCATGTTTGCTGCTAACAGGGCATCATACCGGCTGGCAAGTTCTCCCCAGGAAGCGCTGGCCCTTAGCATGGCGCCATGGCCGTTGGTGCCTAACAAAAGAAGAGGATGACCCGACAGATCCTTCCGATAATAGACCTTTTTTACCGTTGCATCCTCGGCCCGGGAAAGGAAAAGAAGCGGCCCGTCAACATGTTGAGTCTTTCCGGGGGTATAAACCGTTAATTTCAGAATAAGTGAACGGTGAACTTGGGGGGAGGGCAGCGGATAAAAAAGCGCAAAAAACGATCCGTCCAGGCCAGGCAAACTTTCTTCATGGGCAAGGCATTGGTTTTTATCGAAAATTCGGGCTCGAAAAGGGGTGTCAACACGTATTATCAGAAAATGGCCGGGGGGCACCATTACTTCACGCCTAATGTCACGAGGCCATTGCCAGGTTACTACCCGCGGTTCATGGCTGAAAGGGTTGAGACTGCGGCAGTATTCAACAGGATCTTCTGCCAGCTGCTGCGCAGCCTGATCCGGATTAAATGTTCCTATATCTCGCGTACCGTTGTAAAACCTCAAAACATCCAAGGCTTTAGCACGCAGGCACTGCTTTTTAATGCGCTCCGGGACTAAAAGGTCTTGAGAGTCTGCCTGCAAGACAAGATCCATATCATTACGGTCGGTGGTAAGACAGAGAACACGGCCGGGATCAAGGAGACAGCTTTGCCGGCCATTAGATGCGGTAATGGTCACCTTTTTCTGGGAGATAAGATCCACAAAGACCGACCCTTGCATGCCTGTTTGATGCAGATCCCAGGCTCCTAAGGTTTTGCGTTCATCATCCAGATTGGCCACAATAAGCAGCTTTTTCCCTGATGGCAGATGGTGTCTAAGCAGGGCAATATGATTCCCATCGTCCTGTTGGATCATCTTGGGCTCAGTTTGGTCATGAAAGGCCGGATGCACTTTTAACAGTGTATTGAGACGCCGGATGTGTTTCACCTGGTTTGTTTTAGCGCCCCAATTCAGCGAATGCGCTTCATGGACGTTAATCTTTTCGGTTGCATACCATTCCACCCCGTTGGCAAACCCAAAACCGCCCTGGTGACTGCAAAGGGCACACAGAGCTGTACGCATGCGAGCAAAGATCTTTGAGCGTTCAGCCAGTCGGAGGTTGTCGTGGGTTTCTGCAAAATGGACCGTATTGCCGTCACTGCGTGATATCTCGTTGGATTCGGGAAGATAGGTTTCGATCTGGTTGCGATCATAGTTTTGAAACAGCTCCGAATAGGCCCAGTTGAAATTGGCTTTGTTTAAGATATCACGGGTCACGGATACTTTTCCGCCAAGCCCTTCCAGCAGAAAAATTGTGTCAGGATACTGCTCCCTTACGGTGGCAAGGATGTATTGCCAGGCAGGGACCGGAATCATATATCCTGCATCGCAGCGGAATCCGTCCACTCCCCGGCGGCACCACGTAAGAAAAACATCGGCCATGTATTGCCACAGGTCTTTGTTAGCGTAATCGAGGGATGTCAGGTCTGCCCAGACTACTCCCCAGGCGCCGGGAACCTTGATCTGACCGTCCGGGTCCCGGACAAGCCATTGGGGGTGAGTTTCATGTAGGCCGGCGGCCCAGCCGGTGTGGTTGATGGCTATGTCTATGAAAATCTTGGCCTGACGTTCATGGATGGCGTCTACCAGTTCGATGAATTGCTCCAGGGGCGTGGCCCGGGGGTCGAATTTGGCCAGGGCCGGATCAACGGCGGTAAAACTCAAGGCAGCGTATGGACTTCCAAACCTTCCCATGCGGGCGTATGTGGTGGGTGTGGGATGGATCGGAAGCAACTGGATGATACGGCATCCGAGTTCCCCTATAATGAAATCGAGTTCTTTGATCAGGTCGCGAAAAGTTCCCGAGGGAGGAATTACAGCATAACCGTTCTCGTCCAGATTTCGGATTAAATCATGCTCTGCCGTATTGATAAGATTGCCCCTTTTGTTTGGACCGAACTGCCTGACAAAGGCATTGTATATAATGTTCGCACAACAGGTGTCCGCCGGTTCCACATTGATGACGACATTGTGTCCCTCCGGCCACACCGGGATAGTTTCGCCTGCACTCAAAAAGAAGCATTTGGCTTCAAAATGCCCGACTTCACACAAAGGGAGGGTAATCAGAAAGTTGCGGTCGTCAACACGGTTCATGGGGATGTCAAACCAGTCACGGCCAAGGGGCGGTTCATCGCTTTTTATGGCCCTGACGATTTCATCCCTTGAGGTTTCGGCCTGTCCGATATTTGTGCGCAGCCATGCGCTTCCTTTTTCGGCATGAGGCAAGGTTAAGGTAAAGGTCCGGGTGTCGCCCCGAAACATAAGCATGCGTGTTCCGGGTTCAGGATCTTGAATGACCCAATTTGAGGTATCCATTGAGCCTCGTTTATGAGTTTTGGAGTAATAAGATTAGAGTTCAGATAGAATCAATGTTAAGATACTAACTCTTAGGTGTCAAAGGAAAAGGCATCCCGGCAGAGGTTAAAAACAATGGTTCGGCCAACTGAGATACACATTACGTATCATCGAAGTTAAAGAACTTTACAGCATCGGACCAGCGCAGCCGTTATCTCCCTAACTATCGTCTGGCGATATTATGGAGGTATCACAAAAAAAATAGGTCATTGATAAGTACAAATATCTATGATGTTACTGTGTTGAGATAAGCGGTATGTATCTGGGCTCAGGTTGAACATTTTTGTGAAATCCGGGCTATTTTAGTGATCCTGCATGTTGCATTGTTTGTCCGGCATCCAGAAACCTGTATCCAGTATCAGCATATTTTTATCAACTAAAAGAACTTAATTATTCAGTCTTGTCCCGGTAACGTTCTTGAATAGACCTGAGTACGTTGAGACTGGAAAAAAAGATTTCCACAAGCTCCGGATCAAACTGGTGTCCCGCTTCCTTTTCTATTATATCAAGAACTTGAGATTCATCCCAGGCCTCTTTATAGACCCGTGCCGAAGAAAGGGCATCAAAAACATCCGCTAAAGCGACGACTCTGCCGAAAATTGGAATTTCTTCGCCTTTTTTGCCGCGGGGTGTGCCGTCGGGCAGGGCAAAACCCGGTAGCGCCGCGTTGGTGGATACATCGACATATCCGGGATACCCCTTGCCGTCCCAGCGTTCATGATGGGTCAGGGCGACCTGCATAGCTGTTTCGTCAAAATCCGACTGGGAATCCAGAAACAGGCGCGCCCCTAAAACAGTGTGCTGCTTCATGATTTCATATTCATCGTTGCTGAAGCGGCCGGGTTTTTTAAGTATAATATCGGAGATAGCTACTTTGCCGACATCGTGGAGCATCGCTGCCATGCGCAGACTGTCCCGGGCTCTGTCGATTTCCTTGGGGGCCATTTGCTGTCGGCGGGCCCATTGTTCATAGAGTTCCAAAGCATAGCCGCCCACGCGGTTGACGTGGGCGCCGGTTTCCTTGGGATCGCGCAGTTCCGACATCCGAATCATACGAAGCAGGATGGCCCGTGTCATCTGGGCCCGTTCCAGGGCGACGGCAGCTATGCTGGCAAAATGGAGCATAATTTTTTCATCATCTTTCGAAAACGGTATGGACTGCTTGGCCTCATTTTGGGCGTTGATGATCTGCAGGATACCGAGAATGTCCCCCCTGGCTGTTTTTAAAGGGACGGTGAAAACGGAGCGGGTGGTGTATCCGGATGTTTTGTCGAATTTATTGCTGAATCGGTAGGGGGCTGTAGGTTCGATTTCGTAAACATCCGGCAGGTTAAGGAGGCGTCCGGTGGTGGCGACATAGCCGGCAATACTTTTCTTGTCAATGGGGATAGTAAAAGTTGAATAGATCAGTTTTTCCCCTGGGGGCAGACGATTTTGCAAAGTGTCGTTCTGCGTGTAGGTAAAGTTGAGCCTGTCCTCATCGCGTATGTATATGGATCCCGCGTCGGCGTTGACAAAACGCCGGGCATCTAAAAGAACGCGTTCCATGAGTATATCAAGATCTTTGACCTGGTTGAGTTCGATTCCCAGCATCGTAAGTTTGTCCAGCTTTTCTTTTTCGGTAAGCATGCTGTCTCCTTTAAGTACTCCACTTAAATAGTGCATAAAGGGGGAAATGATCCGAGGGGTAAAAATTCTCGATGGCATCCCGGTCGATCTTACAGTCTTTTATATCGAGTGTGCCGCGATATAGAATCCAGTCGATTTGGTCGCCGTTGGCATCGCCTGTGAATCCATGATGAGTGCCTGGAAAGGGCTCTTGAAAGACGCTTTGAAAATACGGCTTTATA
>JACNIG010000380.1 GCA_014383215.1 Candidatus Desulfatibia vada
GTGACGATTCGGAATCCGAATCAATACTGATAGTGAGAGGGGCCGGAGTGAAGGTTCAAGGCAGTATCGTGAATTTTAATCAACTTAAAAACTATTTTGAAGTTTCAAGTTCGTAAGGCCAATCTGAAATACCACCCAAAACAAAAATATACTTGTATCCGTCAGCAAGCATTCTTTCTCCTGCAGCTGGCGAAGTTAGACCACCGTAGCAATAAAGAATAATATATTTGTCTTTTGGGGGCGGATTCTTAATGTCTGAAATAAAGCCACGAGGTATGTTTATTGCGGTTGGAAGATGCCCATTGTTGTATGCGGTTTCGGGTCTTACATCGACGATTACAAACCTAAGATCTTTGCTATCTATGACTTTCTTTAATCCTTCGGGAGTATTGACTTTTTTGCCAAGATCATTGGGGAGAGTATCTGATTGAGCCCATGACGAGGTGTTAACGACAAACAATGAAAGAATCATAAACGAACATAGTATTGTTTTGACTTTAAACATCATATAACCCCCCTATAAACATTGCTAATGTATGTGATTTATCAGTTCATGACGATTAATAGAAAATGAAATGTAGATCGAAATGAAGTCAGCGCAACAAGAGATGTTTCCAAATGGGGACTGATTCGAGATAGAGGTTAGATTTAAAAGGCGATTCAGTAATAAATCCGGTATCATTAAGAGGTTTACATGTCAAATGAAAATTCAATAACATTACAAATAGTTGCATGCTACATTGTGACATTAAGGTGTGGGGTATATTGATGGGAAGGAGGTGGGCTTGATTCACGATTCTTGCCTATTGATAGGCAACATCAAGTTAATATCATTGTAGATTTGGAACCCTAATCACGCAAATTTTAGAGCTTTATTTTTTAATTTCACTTTTAATCAACTCTTTTTTCAGTCTGTGGTGATCTTTTGGGCTGATCTTAATGAAGTTGATTCCCATACCTAGTGGTTGCTTGACCGGATCACTTGTCTCTGTCCTGTTCCAAGAAACCTCACAATTTATCTTGATTGTTTCAGAAGCATCCGGCAGTTTAAGCTTGAGGATAAACTGTTCTCCTTTGGCAAGAGGTTTAGTGGTTTTGATAAACATTCCACCGGTGCTTATGTCTTCTGAAAAGGCCTTGATGAAACCCGCTTTGCTTTTAAAGCTGAGGGCAAGAGTTTTCGGTATCCGGGGACTTTTGCGGCGTAATCTAGGGTCAGTCGTGATTTCAATTGCCTTCTCAAATCGCAAGACAAGATTTTTTAAAATCATTCGGAAGTCGCCAGACAACCTATTATACTCCTTGTCTAAGAGACTGCGATCGATGATTCCAACTGTAGTAGCTCCTACAGCACGTGTTGAAACAGTACGACGTATTCCGGCAAAATAAGCGAGCTCTCCGAACATATCTCCAGACTGGAGGACACTTACAACTATCTTTTCAGCTCCCACCTGCTTGTAAAGCTCAACAGCTCCCTCCTCGATTGTATAAATCCAATCCCCGGCACTTCCTTCTTTAAATATGATTTGCCCATCCTGATATGTTTCTTCTGATGCAATTTGGAACATTGTCTCCCCCTAATTATTGTACGAAAAGTTTTTAGATATATTGAGGCCTGCCTCTAAAGTTGAAGATGCTTGATTGCCTTCATCAAGGCATTTCTGACATGGAGTCTTTATACCAGATTTGGTAAGGGAATAGCAAATTTTAGTGTTTGAGTTTTTCATACCTCAAGGCTGCAAGCCTTTGTTAGAAGGTTTCTTTTTTAAAGTCTAAATAAATTTAAAAATGGAATAAGGAGATTAAAGATTTTTCACTAAGATTTTCTATTCCTTTTTCTTCATTTCCTTCCAAAGCATAAAAGCCAAAAATGCTGGTAAAATAATTGCAAAAATACTTGCCCATCTTGGGAGGTAAGCTCCGTTAATAATGATTTCCCAATTAAAGATAAAGCGCAAAAAATGCAAAAAAGCCACTAATGCGAAAACTAAAATTGCGATAAACGTAAATGGCTTCATGTTTCCCTTTATCCGACACCGTTGATCTTATCCCTCAATATACCAGAGCATGTAAACGTAACAACCTTCCGTGCCTTGAGCATCATATCACCCCCAGTTGAAGGATTCCGGCCCCTTCGCTCCTTCTTTGATTTTACACAGAACTTCCCAAATCCACTGACCAGGACGTCCTCTCCGGATCCAAGTGTCTTTTTGATGAGCTCGAGGAGGGTCTCGACTGTATCTGTTGCCTGGTGCCGGCTGTAACCATTCTCATTCATAACATCGTTGATGATATCGGCTTTTGTGAGTGCCATGGTGGGATCTCCTTGGGGAAGGGGTTAACGTCACACTGAAGACGTATAGGCGGGGAGTTGTTTTGTCAAGCAAATTGTGGGGTTATGGCTAACGGTTGGCGATATACAAAAAAGACACCCTAAATATTTCTGAGGGTGCCTTTATCACTGAAAGCTGTCCACAGGCGGAACTAGGGCCGTCCTTTTCAGCCGTACGCGCCTAGCCCGTGAGGTTGGATTCCATTGACCTAAAGTTTCCAACCTATTTGCCGATATATAATACGCTCTTTTAAAGAGCATTCTTCATCGTAACCTTAAGTCTTTTCTGCCTTAAGGTTACCTCCTTTCCGCCCCTGGGGTCTGATTGGCTCCAGGGGTTTTTTATTGTTAAAGTTTTTGGAACACATATCCGATATTAATATTAAGCGACGGTGACATTTTACCCAATACACCTCTTTAAAGCCCTCGGACGGATCCCGGGGGCTTTTTTTGTGTGAATGGTTCTAGTCTAACCTCATGAGAAGCCTCATTCTGGAACTGTCTGAGCGTGTGTTTTGCGCGTCTGTGCCGAATCATTCGCCCAACCTAATACCTATATTTTCAAGATATTTGTGCTTTGCTTCAATCTTATCTGTATCCGGGCTGTAAATTTTTCATTCACCCTGACAGTGCCCTAATCATCAAACCTGCACAAAAAATTGTGCGGGTTTGCATTTTTTTTGTGCATTTCTTGCTCCATCCACTTTCAACAAGCCACTGAGCTAAACGTAAACACTCTCATAAACTATTGAAATATAAGCCAGCTTAATATTTCTAAAGCATTAAACAGTTTTTGGCACATATATTGAATTCCGTATCGGGTAAATTAAATTCCAAATCACAAATATCAAATATCAAACAATGTCTCGGCCTGGAAGATTTGGTCACCTGTCGAGAGCCTCTAGGTCGAACGATTGAATATAGGGATTTGAGATTTATTTGTAATTTGCTTGCCCGCCGTTTTTTTGGCGGGGTGCTTGGAATTTGTGATTTTAGGCACAAAACTCCGAGGCAGAGCCGGGTATTTCTGAACTGGCCCAGAGGACCAGGTTTTGCAGGGCTAAATAAAATGAATCCATACAGCATACCGCCATTATTAACCTTGTGCTGCTTTGTCAGTTTGGCCGCTTTCACAATTTTACGCGGCCGCTGGACAAAAACCAACGTCCTTTTTTTGATCATATGCATTCTGGGTACTTTTCTTAATATCGATATATTTTTAGTCTTTAACGTCAAATCAGCCGCAACGGCTCTTTTAATCAGTCGCATCGATCATTTTTTTATTGTTTACCTTTTTGCGGTATATCTCCATTTTTTTCATGTTTATCTGAACCTTTCCAAGCGAAAATGGCTTATCTACGCTGCCTATGCATATGCATTTATTTTAATGTGCTTAACACCGACCTCGCTTTATATTGTATCCGTGCAGCAACATTTTTTCGGTTATTTTGCAAAAGCAGGCATACTCTTTCCGCTTTTCGACGCTGCCTCGCTATTTGTTAACATTTACGTGCTGATACTCATCTTGCAGGCAATCCGCACTGAAAAAAGCAACACCCGTAAAAACAATCTCAAGTATGTGTTTGCAGGATTTGGAATCATGGGCTTGATGAATGCTTTGGATGTCTTTCCACTGCATGGTTATTCCGTCTACCCGCCCGGTAATGCGAGCTTTATTCCTCTCATTGTTTTTGCCGTCGGCATTTATAAACACGATCTGTTAGACACGGGAGTTTTGATTAAAAAGGGAATTATCTACTCGCTTTTGACGGCATGCCTGACGTGCATGTACGCCCTTATCATTATTGCAGCGAATAAGATGTTTAAGGAGTTTGATTTTTCAGGCTCGATTTACTTTCCCATACTCTTTTTTCTTCTGATTGCATTTGTCTTCGGTCCCTTAAAATCAAAAATTCAAGCCTTTGTTGACCGGCTCTTTTACAAGGGCAAATACGACTATCAAAAAACCATTAAATCTGTCAGCCAAATGATAGTCTCTGTATTAGATTACGATGAAATTACAAAACAGCTGATAGAGACGATTTACGCTGCATTGCAGGTTGAACACTGCACCCTGTTTTTAATGGACGCATCCGCTTCGGATTTTGTGAGGCTTACTTCGCGCGGCAACGACAGTTCGGTCATGTTATCCGCTTCGATATCCATACAATCACCCCTGGCAATATTTATGCAGCACCACCGCCGGCCGGTCATCAAAAAGAACCTGAAACGACACACTGGTTCTCACAAATTGCAGGGATTGCTTGCTGATATGGACGTGCTGCATGCCGAGATTGCCCTGCCTCTGATGGTTAAAGATGCGCTCAAAGGGTTCGTAATTCTGGGCGAGAAACTTTCCGGAGATCTTTTTACCGCCGAAGATTTGGATCTTATGGAAACACTCTCCAGCCAGAGCGCGCTTGCCATTGAAAACGCCCAATCTTACAAAAAAATTCATGACCTGAGCAGGGATCTTGAAAAAAAAGTCGAAGAAAGGACTCAAGATCTTAAAGCGGCCCTTTTTGAAAAGGAACGAACCCAGGAGCAGCTGATCCGCTCAGAAAGTTTGGCTGCCATCGGGCAGTTGGTTGCAGGTGCGGCCCATGAGCTCAATAATCCCCTGGCAGGCGTCACCAGCCTTATACAGACAACTATTGAGGATTTAATGCAATGGGACAAACACACTCCCCCGGATGAAGACTTGATAGATGATCTAAAATTTGCAGATAAAGAACTCGGCCGAGCCAGATCGATCGTATCCAGTCTGCTTGGTCTTTCCCGACAGACACAGACTTATTCCGAAGCTGTAAACATGAATACGGTTGCCAAAGATGCTTTAAGGATACTTTTCAATCAGTATAAGTATGACGATCTGGAAATCATCGAAAAATATGATCAAAATCTGCCGGATACCCGCGGCAACTTTGCCAATTTGGGCCAGGTTGCCCTCAATATTATTCAAAACGCCATCCAGGCTGCCGACGATAAAATGCCAACCATCTTAATTGAAACCAGTTTTGACAAAGATACCCGTCAAATTGCTTTTGTATGCACAGACAGCGGTCCGGGAATACCTGCGTCGATCCGTCAGGATATTTTTAAACCGTTTTTCACAACCAAAGCGCCGGGCAAGGGAACCGGCCTGGGATTGTACCTCTGCCATGAAATCGTACGCAAACATGGCGGCTCCCTAACACTGGAAGACAGCGGCGGACAGGGTGCTCAATTTATGGTAAGGTTGCCGGTTGCCGGCCAATCATCCCCATAGGTGAACAGACTGAACATCGAACGTCCAACGTTGAACATCGAATAATGATGTCGCTCCGCTCCTCAAATTATTTTATAATCGGAAAAAGCCCATACATAACCTTTTTCGTTAAATAATCTTCAAAGTTCATCTTTCATTGTTCACCTTTTCTTTTCATTCACCATTCGATGTTGGACGTTGTCGAGTAGACCGGGGCCTTCCATGGCTATAGGCTGAAGTTTGTCTTCTCTGTTTGCCGCCTGGTTTCCCGGCGGTGCCACAATATCTCAGCCATACCTT
>JACNIG010000448.1 GCA_014383215.1 Candidatus Desulfatibia vada
AGAACAGGCATAAAAAATCGCAGTTGACAATCAACCCCGCCTCCGATCGCGAATACTGCGCAAAACACTGGGCGGATATTGACGTATCGTGAAATTGACAATCGTTAGCAATTTAATTTTGCCGCCAAAGCAGCAAAAAACAACCTCTTTCCATTTGAAAACCTATTATTTCGGCCCATGAAAACTATTTTTACCGTTTAAGCGGTAAAAAATTCTTTTTACTTTCATATTTCCAATCACAGAATATTTAAACTTGACATTTTACCGTAATACCAGTAAAAATTATGTTAAAAACAATAAAAACCGTTTTAACTGAACCAACTCGAAATTTACTTTTATGATGGTAAACATTAATAGTAGACGCACGGATCAAATCGGTGCAATTGTCCAATTCCATAGGAAAAAAGCGGGGCTGTCAAGGAATAGGCTTGCCATGATTGCCGGTGTTGGGAAAACGGTAATTTATGATATCGAACACGGCAAAGAGACGGTGCGGCTCATCACTCTGCTCAAGGTTTTGGATGCACTGAATATCTCTGTAAATATGGTTAGCCCACTCATGGAGCAATACGAGGCAACAGGTAATGCGCAGGGCTGAAGTTTTTCTTCACAATCTCAAGGCCGGTCTTTTGGAAGAAATTGAAGCTGGTACCCGCTACAGGTTCTGTTATGAATCCGGCTATTCCGGTCCGACGGTTTCACTAACGATGCCCGTGCAGGAAGAACCCCATGAATACGATGTGTTCCCACCTTTTTTCGAAGGACTGCTGCCGGAAGGATTTAATCTGGAAGCACTGCTACGACAAAATAAAATCGACCGGAACGACCTGTTCAGCCAACTCATGGCAGTTGGAGAAGATATGGTAGGAGCGGTTACCGTGCGAGAGGTCGAATGAATATTTGTCCAATAACATACCATCAGTGCAGAGGCAAATATTCTAAAGAGGGTCTAAAGAGACTGAATCGGCGCCTGAGAAACCTTGAAGTCCTCCCTTACACGGCTGCTGAGCAGCTCCGGGAGGCCGCCTCCCGTGCGCCGAAAATGTCAATCCAGGGAGTTCAGCCGAAACTCAGCTTGAGACTGAATATTAAAAAAGGGGAGTTTGAAATTGTTGATACCGGTGGTGCTTATATTTTGAAACCCCAGAATCCTCAATTCGAGCAAATTCCGGAAAATGAAGATGTGTCCATGCGACTGGCAGAAGCTGCAGGCATTGATGTCCCGATTCACGGACTTATTTATTCAAAAGACGGCAGCCTTACTTATTTTATAAAACGGTTCGATCGGAAGGGAAGAAAGGAAAAGCTGGCAGTCGAGGATTTTGCTCAGCTTCTGGGCTATTCAAGGGAAACCAAATACGATGCTTCCATGGAGAAAGTCGCCTCCGTTGTAGAGCAATTTTGCACGTTTCCTATGGTTGAGAAAATCAAACTATTCCGGCTGACGCTGGTAAATTTCCTTATCGGAAATGAAGATATGCATCTGAAAAACTTTTCACTGATAACACGCGGAGGAAAAATTGAACTGTCGCCGGCCTATGATATCCTCAATTCCACGATCGTCCTCACCTCCCCTAAAGAGGAAACAGCACTACCGATGGCAGGAAAACGGCGGAAACTGAGCGGAAAAATATTAATCGATTATTTTGGCCAGGAGCGTCTTGGTCTGAACCGACAAGTTGCTGATTCCGTTTTGGAAGACATCAATAAGGCCATAAGGGACTGGAGAGATCTTTTAAATGTATGTTTTTTATCTGATGATCTGAAAGAAAAATATTCAGATCTTCTTAATGAAAGAATACGGCTTATATTCTGATTTGAAGATAGTCTTGTTAATCAGCCCGGATTATGTTTATATAATAGAATCAAAGTTATGCGGAGGGTGTGTTGCATGTCTGCCCGTAGTTTAAATATCAGCAATAACGAATCCCGGCCGCGGCTTACCCCTGCGGTTGTACTGCCGGTCCTGCTGTGCGCGCTGCTGCTGGCAGGATGCAGCGCACTGATCTCGTCGGCCACCGTCGATATGACCGCCGGCCTGTCCCAGGCCATCCTGAACAACAATGATTTGGCGACGGTGGAAACCGGCGCCCCGGCTTACCTGTTGATGGTCGACAGCCTGCTTTACCGTGATCCGGAAAGCGAGCCTTTGCTGCGGGAGGCCGCCTCTATCTATACGGCTTATACCGACGTGTTCGTAAAGGATGTTGCCAGGGCCCAAAAATTGACCGATAAGGCATTGGGTTACGCCCTTAAAGCTGTTTGCGTGGGGCGGGCGCAAGCGTGTGCGCTGAAGCGCAAAGATTTTAAGGAGTTTGAGAAAATCGTTTCCGAGTTGAAGCTTAAGGATGTGCCGTCACTATATGCGCTGGGATCGGCCTGGGCCGCCTGGATTCAGGTGCGGCGCCAGGACTGGAACGCGGTTGCCGACATTGCCCGGGTCGAGACTATTATGCAGCGGGTTGTCGTGCTGGATGAATTATATCAAGACGGCGCCGCCCATTTGTATTTGGGGGTACTGTCATCCTTTATTCCGCCGGCTCTGGGCGGTAAGCCGGAAACCGGACGCCGGCACTTTGAGCGCGCGCTTGAAATTTCCCATAGCAAAAATTTAATGCTTAAAGTAATGTATGCTCGGCATTATGCCCGCTTGATGTTCGACAGGGACCTGCATGATCGGCTGCTTAACGAGGTGCTTGAGGCCGACCCCGATGTTCCCGGATATGTGCTGGCCAACACCCTGGCGCAAAAACAGGCTCTTGAATTACTTAAAAGTGCCGACGAATATTTTTAATCAGGAGAAATTGATGCGAATTTCTGCGATCTTACGATGGACCGTTGTTTTGCTAATGGTGATGCTTCCCGGACAGGCATTGGGCTTAAGGCTCAAAATCGCTACATTGTCGCCGGAGGGGTCCGTCTGGATGCAGAAAATGCGGGAAGGTTCCCAGGAGCTGGCTCGCAGGACCAACAACCGGATTCGGATAAAATTTTATCCCGGCGGCGTTATGGGCGATGATAATTCGGTGTTGCGTAAAATCCGCGTCGGTCAGCTCCATGGCGGTGCTGTTGTCGGGGGAAGCCTGACACAGTATTTTGAGGACAACCAAATTTACGGACTGCCGATGAAATTCAAGTCTTTCGAGGAGATCGATTATGTTCGCCGGCAGCTGGACCGGCGCATTATCGACGGCCTCGAAAAAGGCGGGTTTGTGACCTTTGGAATCGCCGAGGGCGGTTTTGCCTATGTAATGTCCACCGATCCGATCCGATCCGTTGAAGAGATGCGCAAACAGAAGGTCTGGGTGCCGGATAACGATAAAACCATCCTGGAAGCGGTCCAGGCTTTTGGCATCAAACCGATCCCGTTATCGATTGCCGATGTTCGGGCCGGCCTGCAAACCGGTTTGATCAATACGGTAACCATTCCACCCATCGGCGCCATTGCTTTGCAGTGGCATACCCAGATCAAATACCTAATGGACGAGCCCTTCTTGTATATCTACGGCGTCCTGGCGGTGGCCCGCGAGGTATTTGAAAAACTGCCTTCGGACGACCAGAGAGTCTTTCGCGAAATCATGGGGCGCGTATTCCAAGAGCTCGATCGGCTGAACCGCCAAGACAACGTTAAAGCAAAAGAAGCGCTGCGAAAGCAGGGCATCGAGTTTGTAAAGCCGGATGCTGACGATCTGAAACAATGGTACGATAATGCAGCGGCGATCCCGGAGCGGCTGGTTCAGGCCGGCAAATTATCCCGGGAAATGGTAAACACGCTGGAAAGCCTTCTTGCAGACTATCGTTCCAAGCACTGATGCCAATGAGTAACAACCAACAAAAAACTTTTACCAAACGAGTTCGATCGATGCTGTATCGAATCGAAGACAGTATTCTGGTGGGGTTGCTTCTATTGATGATCGGCCTGGCGGTGACCCAGATTTTTCTGCGCAATCTGTTCGATTCCGGTATTGTCTGGAGCGATATTCTGGTACGTATTTTGGTGCTCTGGGTCGGTCTTTTGGGGGCCATGGTGGCCAGCCGGCAGGGTAACCACATCAACGTCGACATCCTCGATCGCTATTTGCCGGAACGTGCCAAACCGTTGGTCAGCACTGTTGTGCAGCTGTTTACCGCCCTGATTTGTACGGTTGCGGCTTACTTTAGCCTGCTGTTTGTACAGGTGGAGTATGCCGACGGTGGTACGTTGTTCGCCCAAGTCCCGGCCTGGGTATGTGAATCCATCATACCATTTGCCTTTGCGGTGATTGCCGTTCGATACTTCATGCTGTCATTTGAAAACTTCAAAAATATTTTTACGCTCCGATTGTGACGATATATATTCTCGCGCTGATATTGATTCTGCTCGCCCTCCTGGGTACGCCGCTGTTCGCCGTTATTTTGGCGGTTGCGATGCTCGGTTTTCATTATCTTGATGTCAGCCTGTCGGTGATCGCCATTGAAGTTTACCGTATCGCCGACACGCCGGTCTTACTGGCATTGCCGCTGTTTACCTTTGCCGGTTACATTCTGGCAGAAAGCCGGACCTCACACCGCCTGGTTCGGTTGACCCGGGCATGCTTGGGCTGGATGCCGGGCGGTTTGGCCATTGTGGCGTTCATTGCCTGCGCTTTTTTTACCGCCTTTACCGGTGCTTCGGGCGTCACCATCGTGGCCCTGGGAGCGCTGCTCTATCCGGCCTTAATCGAGGCCGGGTACCGTGACAAATTCAGCATCGGTCTGGTGACGACTTCCGGCAGCCTGGGCCTGCTTTTCCCGCCCTCGCTGCCGCTGATTCTTTACGCTATCATCGCCCAGCAGATGAACGTCGGCGCGAAGGTCGCCATCAGCGATCTGTTTCTGGCAGGCCTGCTTCCCGGACTGCTCATGGTGGTGCTGCTGTCGTTCTGGAGTTTGTGGGAAAACCGCCAGAGCCCCGTCGAGAGTCCGTTATTTTCAGTGCAAGAAGCCAAGAGCGCGCTGCGGGAAGCCGTCTGGGAGATACCGTTGCCGTTTTTTGTGCTGGGGGGAATTTACGGCGGCTTTTTTGCAGTATCCGAAGCGGCTGCGGCTACGGCCATGTATGTCCTCGTGGTCGAAGTGTTTATCTACAAAGAGATCAGTCTTGCAAAGCTTCCGGCTATTATGCGGGATTCCATGGTGATGGTCGGCGGGATTCTGCTGATCCTGGGCGTATCACTGGCTTCGACCAATTTTCTAATCGATGCCGAAGTGCCCATGCGGCTGTTTGATATCATCCAAGCTCATATCAGCAGTAAAATCGGTTTTTTGATCCTGCTGAATATTTTGTTGCTGATCTTAGGTGCCATTCTGGACATCTTTTCAGCGATAGTCATTATGGTCCCGATTATTCTTCCCGTTGCTATCAATTACGGTGTGGATCCGGTACATTTGGGGATTATTTTTCTGGCCAATATGCAAATCGGGTATATTACGCCGCCGGTCGGCATGAACCTGTTTATCGCCAGTTACCGTTTTGACAAGCCAATCATTGAGCTCTACCGGGCGGCGATACCGTTTATGATTGTGCTGCTTGCCGCGGTTCTCATCATTACCTACGTTCCAGCCCTAAGCCTGGTGTTTCTGCAACGGTAATTTGAACTATTTTCGTAATAGTTCAGCCACAAAGTCACTAAGACACAAAGAAGGGGGTAGAAAAGAGCGCTACGCTTGAGGAGCACTGCGTTTGAGGAGCGGCCTGGCGGCCTTGAGGGGTATTGATAAAAAGACTTTTCCCCCTTAAGCAAAGCGATCCTAAAGCGTAGCGCTCCTCAAGCGTAGCGCTCTTTTTTTATATGGCAAATGACAAATGACTTTTGCATGTAATAATCTT
>JACNIG010000341.1 GCA_014383215.1 Candidatus Desulfatibia vada
GAATTATAGGGAAATTAAACTAACAACATAATTAAACTGACAACATAACTGCCTTGACCTATGAAAATTTCCAGGTCCAAAATTTGATCGATTCGGAAACCCAATCTCCTATTGACTCGATTTTTTCACCGGTGTACGTTCAGGCAATCGTGAATTATTAACCGTACAGTGGGAGAGGTAAACAGCCCCATGACATTCGTCTGGAGTGTAATATATGGTCATTCATGATATTTCGTTGCCCATTTCCGAATCACTTGCCACCTGGCCCACCCATCCACCGATAAAAATCAGTCAGCCGAGGCATTTAGAAAAAGGAGACCACGCGACAGTTAGCGAGATTCGGCTGAGTGCCCACACCGGCACTCACGTGGACGCCCCCAATCATTTTATACCCAAAGGCTCAGGAGTTGACGCTTTGGATCTGAACCTTCTTGTTGGAGTGACCCTTGTAGTCGATGCAACTTGTGTTGAGAAGATTTCAGCCTCCGAACTACCCGATATGCAAATCCCCGATAATACCGAAAGGGTACTTTTTCGAACCCGCAATTCGGAGAGATGGCATCGAAACCAGGAAGAATTTTTTGAAGACTATGTCGGCATCACCCCTAGCGGGGCGGACTGGCTTATAAAACATGGAGTCCGACTGGTGGGTATCGATTCTTTATCGGTTGCTACATTTGACCAGAGTGTTCCCACACATAAAGCGCTTCTGGGGGCCGGCATAACAATCGTGGAAGGGCTTTACCTTGAAAGAATCAGCCCCGGAATGTATAATTTGGTATGCTTGCCTATTAAACTGATGGGTTTGGATGGCGCACCAGCGCGTGCAATCCTGATAGAATTGCCCCGTTGAAGTCGTCAGCCTTTCACCTACCAATAAATCAAGTTCGAACTATTTGCGATTGCCAAACCAAATCATCAATGATATTAGCCTGATGGTGCCTATCGGTTCAGGCAAGACATCGTGAATTTGCGCTACGCATATTACGGCCTATATATTGTGGCCTATGCTCCCGAAATAAACCCGGCCATTCGGAGTCAAGCATTTGCCTTCTTTTGGGAGATAGAAACGCCCATGGGTCGAAAATGTCAAGCTGATTCGGATCTTTCACTTTGATCATATTTTCACCTTTAACCCTTTGATTTTATGTGAAACTCCATATCATATCACATTGAAAAAGGCAAGTGCTATTTTCCGTTATTTGTTATTATTTCAGGCAGATGTCTGCCGGCTACTTTTTACGAGCTCATCTGAATTGATTGATCGTTAAAAAGGAGGTACGGGACTCATGAAACAAAATAATTTTATACGATTCAGTGTCATTGCCGTGCTGCTGGTCCTCGGCGTTTTCTGGGCGTTGGTTTCCGCCAAAGACGTCGCCACCGGCAGCTATCCCAATGCAAGCTTCCTGGCGAACGCCCAGTGGCTGAACAGCCACATCAACGACCCCAAACTCGTGATCGTCGATGTACGGGAAAAGAAATACCTCAAGGACGCGTTCATTCCCCATGCGATCCACATGGAATGGAAACAATTTCAGGAATCGGCCACGGCGCGCGGCATCGGCGGCGTGTTTGTCGGTGTGGACCGGGCGCAGGCGATCCTCGGCCAGGCCGGTATCGCGCGCGGCGACACCGTGGTGCTTTACGACACCGTGGATCGGGATGGCGGGGCCACCTCGTCCTATGTCTTCTGGGTGCTGGATGTGCTGGGACATGGCAACAAGGTTGTCCTGGAGAGCGGGATCGAGGCGTGGGTCGCAGCCGGCTTTAAAACCGTTGCCAGCCCGCGCACGGCCGAACCGGTGCTCTACCAGGCGCCGATAGAGGCGCTGCGCCTGGATCGCTGGGCGGAGAGTGCGTTTATCCAGGCGCGCCTGGGGGACCCCTTTTACCAGATCCTGGATGTCCGCTCAGGGGATGAATACCTCGGCACCAAGCTCAACGAAGGCCTGGACGGCAAGCCCTTGAAAACGGGCCATGTACCGGGTGCCTACAACATCGACTACAAGCAAAACTGGGCCGATGGGAAAAGCAAAACGGTCAAGACTTACGCCGACCTGCAGGCGCTGTATGCCGGACTGGATCCCAACCGCAGCGTGATCACCTATTGTCACTCGGGGCGCAGGGGCTCTTTTTCGTATTTCATCCTGCGCCTGATGGGGTTTGAAAACGTATCCCTCTACGATTCATCCTGGTACGAGTGGGGCAACAACGGCCTGTTTTTTCCGGCTGAAACCCAGGCCCGCCGGTTGGCGGGCGGAGTGCCCGGCGCAAGTGCGCAAGTCGCCGCCAAAGGGGCCCCCCTGATCGATCAGAAGAAATCGGAAGCCGGGTCCAAAAGCGCCGGCGGATACGTTTCCTGTGGAGGATAACAGCCATGCAAACTAACAACACACCCGTTTATTGGAATATTTATCCGGCGGCAATCGCGCTGGCCGGCATCATTGTATTTATTTTTGCCACCTTTGGACCCCCGGCCTCATCCAGTGGGTTTGTGAGTGCCTTAAAAGGCCTGCTGCAAGCCGTGGCGCCCGATTATGTCGCGTCCAAGGCGCACTATCAGGCAATCCCCGGGCCCGGGTCGTGGCTGATGGCGTTTGTGCTGGGCATGGCCATCGGCGGCTTCATCGCAGGCCGGACGTTCCCCCAGCCTGTCCGTGACGTGCCCGAAATCTGGGAGGCTAAATGGCCGGGCCGCCTGCGACGCTATGCCGTCACCTTTTTGGGCGGTTTCCTGATTCTTTTCGCGTCACGGCTGGCCGGCGGATGTACCCTCGGTTTGTTTATATCCGGGTCGTCGCAGCTGGCCGTCAGCGGGCTCTATTTCGGCGCCCTGATTTTCGGCGCGGCCATGCTGACGGCCCGCCTCATCTATGGCAGGCAAAAAGGGAGGTAAACCCATGGAAAAAGTTCTGCTGGGACTCATCGCGGGAATCGCCTTTGGCTTTGTCATTCAACGAGTCGGGGCGACGAATTCAGATAAAATGGCGAAAGCCCATTTAATGATCGAACCTCAAATCCCCCAGTTTATGCTGCTGGCCGTGATATTTGCCGCAATCGGGGTCTTTGGCCTGAAGCTGGCCGGCATCGGCCGCTTCATGCCGCTGCCCACCAGTATCGTGGCCACCGGCCTGGCGGCCATTATTTTCGGGGTGGGTTGGGGAATGACCGGATACTGTCCGGGAACCTGCTGGGCGGCTGCCGGGGAAGGGCGGGGGGATGCCATTTTCGCCCTGCTCGGCGGTTTTGTCGGCACCGCCGTTTTTGCCAATTTTCACGAAGCCCTGATACCGGCGCTTTATCTACCTACTAATCTGGGCCAGTTGACGCTGGATGGCTTGTTCAACAGCGCCGGCGCCGGACTTGTCTTTCTGGTGGTGGTCTTTGCCGGCGGAGTTGTTATGATTGGCCGTTTATGGCAACAAAATGAATCTACACATTAAATATGGTCTGGTCGCACTGTTCTTTCTACTCGCCGCCTGCAGCAGCGAGCAAAGCACTGCGCCGGCAAAAGTACCCCATGGTTATTATGCGACGCTCCGCATTGTCGAAGACGGGCGTCAGCTCCATATCGGGCCGTTTGTCGGGTACTATTTTAAACCGGCAAATCCGAACGATTTCAGCCGTATGGATTTTATTTGTCTCAATGAGCGCCAGTTCTACACCAAGGATTTACCGGACGGTGCAAGGATCTATGAAGGCGAGGCGATTCAAACCACCCTGCCGCGGGAGATACCGCTGCCGGCGGCAGAGGGTGATCGACTGCGCCCGATTTTTGACAAGCAGATTCCCGCAACCTGGTGGGCCACAAGGCCGCAACCGCAAGAAGAATTCGTTCACTTTCACTCCTGCTACGATGCGGCCGGCCCGGTCCATACCGGTTATTGGCTCAGGCATCGGGCGGTTGCCGCTTTCACCTATGATATGGGCGGGCGCGTTGGGCCTGAAAGCATCCTTTATCACCGTGTAAATCCCGGAGCGGACCGTGATTTCGCGCGAATCGTTGAGTTTGATTGGGGCCCTGGTAAATCAGCAAAGGAAGAATAGGGTCAGCGCCTGGTTTGCGGGACGGGGCCGATACGGGCAGAGGAAATTGTAATAGAGTGGATGGTAGAGGGGATAAAGGGGTTTTAGGAAACGTCAAACGTAGACTTGATCAACATATTAAGGGTTTATAATTCACCTCTATCTAATTATACATCGTCCCATTTTTCCAAAGGTTTAGTAATGAAGCTCCCCGCCGCAAGCGGCGGGGTATCAAAATGGAATATAAGATAAATTAGATGCGGTGGGAAACGTAGTTTCCCCCCACACCCCCCTTCCGCATGTTTACACCACCGCAAGCGGATGGGGTATTAAAAAAAGTATAATAAATAAGCGGGCTTCAGTCACAATCTTTATTCTGGCGATTATTTAAAGGGGAAATGTATCGGCATATTTGTATAAAAATATCGTATATTCATGGTCTTATCCTACATTTCCATCCAAATTAATGTCAACTGTGAAAGAGACAAGCCTGTATTCCAGCATTCCGGCCCTAACAAGGATACCGAATTAGACACTGACACACCTGGGGATTCCAAACGTTTGGAATCTTAAACCCCGGTGATGCAAGACGCTCATTTAAGAACAATCTCCTACCGGACAGCCAGTGTTAAACCGCCCTTAGCGACCAGACTTTCCGCACAACGGAAACATCCAGCAGGGTCCATCCATAGGCCATTAGAAACCGGATTATCCTGCCATTATGTTTTTTACTTCTCTCCTGTTCCCCGTAAGCCCCGCAGAAGGCCGTAAGGTGCCCGTATTCAGCCCCTTTAAGCCCGACTCATACCCGAGTATTCCAGGTTATTAGCTATAATATCAGGCGGGAGTGTCTCGGGTTCATTTTCCAATTGTTTTGATGTAGAAACCGAATCTTCGAATTAGTAGAATTCACGATTTCTGCCTTTGTGTTGCGAGTTATCCTATCCTATTGAAAACATAAGGTTTTACTGGGGCGGTTTTGGAGGCTCATATTTGTATTGATTGTAATAGGTTAGAAGATTAGTTGCAAAATTGTAATTAAACTTACAACATAACAATCTGTGTTCAAACCCTCCACATCTGATCTGCCCAATGGCTGCAGTAACCGTTTAGAGGCTATCGAGCCATTCCAGAATACCTTTGCTATTTTCCCAATCAATTAATTCTTCTATCTTCGAATCACAAGAAAGATTGGATTGGATATATTCGATAAATTTTCTCTGGACCGCTTTTCTGCGGTTCAAATCCATATGCAAGTACACCATAGTGGATTGAATATTTTCATGCCCTAAGCGGTTTCTGATATCAGAGATTGGCTTGCCGCAAGAGAGCATTCTTACCGCACAGGCATGCCGGAAGCTATGGACCGGATTGATATCTTTAAGACGTTTGGGGCTCAAAGTTTTAAGAAGATATTTCTTGCAGATTCGATAAATGCCGTGTCTGGTAAGCTCTGTTTTGCGCTGGTTGATAAACAAACGGTGTTGATATAACAGTTTTGGGGCCGGCCGGTATTTGGCGATATACAGTTTGAGGAGCTGAACGGTTTTGGGTTCGAGTTTGATTTGTCGATAGAGATTTCCTTTACCCAGGATAGCCAGCGTTTTTTGCTCAGGATTGAAGTAGTCGAGGTTAAGCGTTGTGATTTCACTGGCTCTTGCACCCGAATCATAAAGCAGATGCAGGATCGTATAATCACGGAAGCCTTCCTTTTTCTTGAGGTCGACCGATTCAAAGACGTTAAGGATTTCATCGGGATACAAAAAGCCGATGAGTTGTTTTTGCGTACGTTTTTGAGGGATGCCCAGTATCC
>JACNIG010000343.1 GCA_014383215.1 Candidatus Desulfatibia vada
AGAAGGCGATTCGGCTGCTGCTTTAGCGGATTACACCAATGTAATACGTTTAGATACTGAACATGGGAAAGCCTACAACAACCGGGGGATTCAACGTAACAGCCAGGGTGATTCGGCCGGTGCCATGGAGGATTTCAACACCGCTATCCGCCTGGCACCTTATTCTCCTGAAGCATATGCCAACCGTGGAATGCTCCATCTGGCCAAAAATGATCTGCAAAGTGCTTTTTATGATTTTACCAAAGTTCTCGAGGTGACTTTGGCGGCCTGGCCGCATCGTGCAGAAATTGAGCAACTCCACATATCTATTCGAAAAAGGCTTGAGACAGTGGATTAACAACCTGAAAAACCTAGATCCTCTGGGCCAAGCCTGTCCCGTCTTGCGGGAGTCAGGGATATTTGGCTCTGCCTTGGAGTTTTGTGTCTAAAATCACAAATTCCAAGCACCCCGCCAAAAAGACGGCGGGCAGGCAAATTACAAATAAATTCCAAATTCCAATATTCAACACGCGGCGCAAGCGCCTGCGCTGCGCGTGACCAAACCTTCCAGGCCGAGACATTGTTTGGATTTTTGAATTTCGGTTCCGCCTGCGGCGGATTATTTGTTTGATTTTTGATATTTGTTATTTGGGATTTAATTTACTTATCTCTTCTGTTTTCAGGAAGAAATCTTCTCCTTTGCTTAAATAGCTTTCCTTCAATTCTGAATATAAGATCCTGGTATCCAAATGAGAACGGCTGTTGTTTGCTATCATATCGAGCAATCTTTCCTTATCTACAGAGCTAACTAAATTAGAGGAAACCTTTTTGAGGGCCTTTCGATCTCCTATTAAAGCATATACTTCCAACAATCCTAAGTTAGCGTAAATATTTTCGAAGCTTTGCGGATTCGAATCTTTTAACAAGGCCATTTTAAAGTGCCTGATGGATTCGGAATAATCCTTGTTTTGTCTATAGGCCAGCGCTATATTGATAATTGCTTCTGTCATATTGGAGTCTATGTTTAAGGCTTTTTTCAACTCTGAAACGGCGGATTGAAAATGTCCTTGCTCCAGTAAAATACGGCCTAGAATATTGTATGCCAGGGCATTATTTTTGTTAATAGAAAGGCTTTTTTTGATATTAACATAGGCGGCATCTAAATCGCCTGTTTCTATCAGGGCTGCAGCCATGTCATCGTACGTGCTGCTGATGTTAGGGTTTATTTTTTGGGCCAAAGTAGAATGCTCGATGACTTTATCAAATTCATTTGTCTTGAAATAACAAGCGATTAAATTAAGGTGAGGCGTTACTCTGTAACCGGTGTTTAAATAGCGGTTAAATTTTATGGCCAGCTTGTTTTCTAAAATGGCCTTTCCAATAAACCCTTTATCGAAATAGTATTTGCCTAAGTTCATATGCGGCCTTGACAGGTAAAAAGACTTGCTAACCGCATCTAACCATAAACTCCCCTCTGATTTCCAGGTATAGTTGCGCATATAGGTTGCATGCCCCTGTCCCACAATAACCAGGATTGTGAATACTGTTATTATTGTCTGCATTGATTTTTTGTAAGCAAAATAGCTCAAGGATTTTATGAATAATACGGCGAAAGGTACAAAGAAGAACATGGACGGCAGATAGTTGCGATGTTCGTAAATTAGCTCCAAAGGGAGTATGGTGGATTCCACAATATGATTCAAAAAGAAAAAGATTAAGGAAAAGGATATTAGAGGTCTTTTTTTAGCCAGAAACAGGGCAACGGCAATGATGCTGCCGATAAACAGGATCGAGAAGATTGTGCTTAAAGGATTGAAAAGAGAATAAGAGATCGTAATATCATGGGTTAAATTGAGGCGAGCGGTCATGGGATATAATAAAAGAGATATATAAAAGACAATTATTCTTGATTCCGTCAATACTCTCTCGGTTAGAGAAAACGGCCTTATTTTATATGCTGCAAATGGTGATAAGGGCTTGCCATATGTAGCTATAAATCCGAATCCGACAACGATTAATACACAAAGTAGGAAAAACATTAAATTTTTCTTAATATTTTCTTTCGATATGCTCTGTATAAGCATAAGATCGTAAAAAATAAGACTTAAAGGGAGCATGAGAGCATTTTCTTTGGAACCGAGAGCCAATAGAGCCGCTACCGAACATAATACAAAAAAGATTATTTGGGCATAAGCCCTGTTAGATGTTCGGCCTTTCAAGTAAAGATACATAGCGATGATATAAAACATTCCGGCCATACTGGCCATCCTTTGTACAATATAGGTGACGGCTTGAGTCTGCACCGGATTGGATGCCCACATGACGGTGGCCAAAAGGGAGATGAGATAGGCATTTGAGTCGCATTTTTCTTTTATAGCAGGGAGTTTTAATGTGTTGAAGATAAAAAGGAACAGAAAGAATGAGGATGTCAAATGGATTGAAATATTAACAAGATGGTACCCTGTGACATTATCTCGCCCAAAGAAATAATTTAAGGCAAAACTAAAATAAGCAACCGGCCGATAAATGCTATGCGGAGAATTATAATGGGTGAATGTTTTTTTAATATTTTCTAAAGTAAGTTCCGTAATATGCAATTTTTTGTTGTGGGTAATATGTACATAGTCATCGAAATGAAAGGGAACTTGAAATGTGTTTCCATATATGGCAAAAATAATTATAAAAAGGCTGACAAATGCAAAAATTACGCGCTTTTGATGTTGGGACGGCCGGTCATGATATATGTTGAGTAAATGGGGCTTTTGGTTTTGTTCGTAATTATACATTTTTTAAAAATTTCGAGGGTTTGATTTTTTACTTGATAAGTTCTCAATAAATTATATTTAAGAAAAACTCCAGGCTTCAGAAAAACCTTGATGCCCTTTTCCTATAGATGTTATTGTGAAGTTACGTTAATCGTTATTTGTTATTTACAAGAATATCAACCACTATTCTGTGTTTTTATCAAAAGTAAGGCGTAGTTTCAACCAACGAGAGGTGCCGGCGGTGATTAAGGTTGAAAATCCAAAACTGTCTATCATAATTCCAACGTTTCGGGAAGTCATGAACATCTCTTTGCTGGTGAGAGAGATTGCTCATGATCTGAAGCCTCACATTTCCGACTGGGAATTAATTATTATTGATGATGATAGCCGGGATGGAACAGTTACAGAATGTGAGAGTTTACAAAAGAGCGGATTTCCTTTAAAACTGGTTGTCAGGAAAAATGAACAGGGACTCGCTACGGCGGTTATTGAAGGATTTAAGCACGCGCGGGCACCAATATTTGTGGTTATGGATGGAGATCTTTCCCACATGCCGGCAGCTGTTCCTTTGCTCTATGAGGCGATTCAAAACGGGGCTGATTTTGCCATTGGATCACGGTACATTCTTGGGGGCGTTACTGATGATAAATGGACGTTTTATCGCTATCTAAACTCAAAGTTCGCCTCGCTGCTTGCCAGGCCTTTAGTGGCGTTGAGCGATCCAATGTCCGGTTTTTTTGCCCTGCCGCGCTCGCTGTGGGCGCGATGCCAGGGCCTCTCTCCGGTCGGTTATAAGATTGGATTGGAAATACTTGTAAAATGTAACCCTCAAAACATAAAAGAAGTCCCTATTTATTTTCGTACTCGTAAATTAGGTGAAAGCAAACTGACAGTCAAACAGCAGTTTCTCTACCTTATTCATTTGTGTTCGCTTTATAGATACAGGTTTACAGAAAGAAAAAAAGTAAAAATATGTTGAAAGATAAAAAAGTTATTGTTGTCATGCCGGCCTATAATGCGGCGCAGACCCTGCGTGTGACCTATGATGAGGTTATGATGCACGATATCGTTGATTTGGTAATTTTGGTCGATGACGGCAGCAGTGATGATACCGTAGCCATCGCCAAAACCCTGCCCAAGACCATGGTGTACACGCATGATAGAAATAGGGGCTACGGTGCCAATCAAAAATCATGTTACCGGCTGGCCTTGGAAGAAGGTGGGGATGTTATTATAATGGTGCATCCGGATTACCAGTACACGCCGAAACTAATCCCGGCCATGGCCTCCATGATTGAGAGCGGTCTCTATCCATGTGTGCTGGGTTCCAGGATACTCGGGGGATATGCTTTGGAAGGCGGAATGCCCGTATGGAAATACGCTGCCAATCGTTTTCTGACGTTTGTTGAAAACATCTTATTGGGAGCGAAGCTTTCCGAGTACCATACTGGATATAGAGCCTTTTCCCGCAAATTGCTCCAGCAGTTGCCCTTAGAGAACAATTCTGATGATTTTGTGTTTGACAATCAGATGCTGGCCCAGATTATCTGGTACGGTAACACGATTGCTGAAATCAGTTGTCCGACAAAATATTTTGCTGAAGCTTCATCAATTAACTTTTCCCGAAGCGTCAAGTATGGGTTTGGCTGTCTTTTGACAGCCCTGAAATTTCGTTTGGCAAAAATAAGAATCATAACATCAAAACTGTTCCCTAAAAAGTGAGAAATTATAAATGCATCAAACTGAGTCAAACCATTTTCAAACTTTCTATGAGGAAGACAAATATATCCATTTAAAAAATTATCTCTATAATTATCGCCTGCGAAAGATGTCTGTCGAAAAGAACCTGCAGTATGAGCGTTATGAATTGATGCTGGAGGTGGGAAGCGGCATTTCACCGATGATTACACGCACAGACCGTATTATATATACAGATTTATCTTTTTCTGCCATTAAGATTCTGCGACGAGAGCAAAGGATAGGGCGATATGTGGTTGCCGACGCCATGCATCTTCCTTTCAAAGCCGGTGTTTTTTCTCATGCCGTCAGTTCGGAAGTTCTTGAGCATCTGGAAGATGACCACAAGGCCATAAAAGAATTGGCCCGGGCTATGAAACAGTCGGGTAGACTCATTGTTACTTTTCCACACAGAAGAAAATATTTTGCCAATGATGATCGTTTTGTAAATCATTTTCGCCGCTATGAGCTGCCGGAAATGGAGTACCGTTTAAAAGCAGCCGGATTCAGGCCGATGGTTATCCAAAAAGTCTTAGGGCCTTTGGAAAAAATTACCATGTGTTTTGTGGTTTTCTGTTTCTCTATGCTCCAAAATCGTAAGCCCCGGGAGATAAAGAATGCTCGCAAGATCAAGTGGATAAATGTTTTCGCACCTTTCTTTAATTGGCTCAACCGATTATATATGGGGCCTGTATGGCTGGATGCCATGATAATGCCACGCGCTTTATCGGCAGTTTTATTGATAGATTTAATTTTGTCAGAAAAACCAGCGACAAAGGATGGAACCATAACATTATAGAAAGGAATAACCTGGAACCACGGTATGAGACCTTTGCAAAACGTCCCCTTTTGCCCAATTTATGCGTCAGGCTCAGATTTTAATCCTCAAAATACTCAATGTATTCCTGCGGTTAAAATCTTCGCCTTCCTTGAACTTGAACAAAATTGATCATTTTTCAAAGGTCTCGGTATGTTACGCGGTTATTTTCTTGACTTAAAACATCATTTTATCTAAATTGTGTTTTACAAACAGCAAGTTCTCAAAAAGAATTGATAATGAACAAGAACAAAATATCAATCATAATACCGGTATATAATGAAGCTGATGTCATTGGGGATCTTGTTCTACAAATAAGATCCATTTACCCTGACTTTGAGGTTATCGTCATCAATGACGGTTCATCAGATGATTCGACTGCCGTGGCTAGCAATGCCGGTGCTTTTGTCTACAGCCATCCCTATAATATCGGCAACGGCGCTGCCATAAAAA
>JACNIG010000216.1 GCA_014383215.1 Candidatus Desulfatibia vada
TTAAAAAAGGCGGCCTAAGCTATGGCTCAGGTGACAACTACCTTGACACCCACCGCTATGCCGTAGACACCAAAAAGCGCTTCAACCTTTAATCCGATTTGATGTAGTTGTTTTAAGATATTAAGGCGACGCTCATTAAGCGAGCCGTACAGAAGTATGTCTATGTCTTTCTCCGGCGCAGGTTTTATTTTGGTCAGCTCGGGCATATAACCGATCCCACAAAACCTGACGTTTGTAACACCGAGTTTTTTCAATGAGGCAATATTTTGCCTGCTGTAATCCCAGACCTGGTGTGAACGCAGCAGGTTGATATAACTTGCGACCATCCAGGGAGAGCCTGGTTGAATTTGTTCGGCATTAAACATTATAGAGTTTTTGGGGATCGAAACATTACCCAGAGACGGGATCAAGTTACACCCTAAGACTATCGGATAATCCGTAAGTTCTGCCATATCGCGGACAATTGGAGCATTATACCCCAGTTCACGAAAGGCACAGCTCAAGCCGAGCGCCAATTCGTCAAAAGTTTGACTGTGAGCATATCCGGGAGGGCAGACAACCCAGATGCAGTAATTTTTCATTGATCAGTACCATTAAGTGTCAGTTTTAACTTAACAATTCCTCGCAGCTTGTTAGAGCGCAGCGGAAAACCCGCACTAGCGGGGCTGCAGGGAGATTCGTTGTAGGGTGCTAATTTAAAATGCAGGTTTGACGAAGATAATTTAATGCAATTCAGATGCCAAGTTAAGTTATATTTCAAAGGAATATATACCGCCATGCCGGCACAGGCGAACATGATGCCGCAACAGGTGCTGTCATTGTGCAGGTAAAAAGATTTCTTAAAGCGCAACTTCGTTTCTTATGGTTCGCTAACAAATGAATTGAGCCTATTTTACCGGTCTACCCCAGCATTCTAATGATTTTGCTCATTCTATGGGCATAGGTGTGTTCATTTAAAACCCTGCGCCGTGCGCTTGCACTGATTGCAATCCTTTCTTTTTCATTAGCCAGATAGTAATTAACCTTATCCTTGAGTTCTCCGGCATTTTCAAATACACCCACTTCTTTATCCGGCTGCAAATACTGCTCCAGTTCAAAGGTTTTATCGGTCAATAAGAACCCTCCGGCTGCCGGTACGTCGAAAATGCGCTGATTAACGGTCGCTCGCAACTGTAATCGGGAGATGTTGAGATTGATTTTACTTTTTTGGTAAATGCCGCAAAGTCCTTTCAGGTAGTCTACAGGTTGCAATAGCCGGCCGGGCAGGATGAACTGTCGCCATTCAGAGTCTCCCACTACCTTTATTTTGTTATCTCCAAGTACGGAGACCATAAAAAGACGTTTTTGTGCCGAAGCATCGGTTTCGGTTACAATACAAACTCTTTCTTGAAGTCCGAAGGGCAAATTATCCCAGTCGATGCCCAGCGATTGGGCCTCAAATTTAAATAAGTCTTTATTATATCTGAATGAGTCCGAGGCGATTTTCTTGACCGCATTATCAACCAGCCTAATTAGGAAGGGCTGATCTCTTTCAAGGGCTGATCGTTGCCTGCGAACCATGTCAAGGTCGAGGTTGCCAACGAAAACTATATCCCATTCAGGTCCAAAATGTGGCGATTGTGGCGGCGAGAATCTTTTTGGATTTGTTCCAAGGGGCAAATGTGCGGCGGTTACTCCTGTCTGCTCCTGAAGATTTTCAACATATGAAGAGTCAAAACATAGCAAAAGTGAAGCATCTTTAACCATCTGCCTGTTATCTCCCGAAATAAGAGCAAAGGGATTGTCCACATACCAGACAACCACATTAATACCCGCCTGTTTCAGAGCGGCAAGAATATATCCATCAAGATCTAATCCGTTCTGATTGATTGAAAGTACTAATTGAGGCTCATAAGAACGAATCCTTAGTGCAAGTTTTTCGTGAGCGGTAGGTTCATTATGCCTGCCGGTTCCGAACAACTCTACGGAAGTTTCCCATTCAAGGGACTTAAATCCGTCTATGAGGTCATGGTAAATCATACTTTGATCAGAAGATAGCAGCAAAACCCGCTTTTTTGGTAGCCGGCGCGCTTGAAGCATGGCACTGTTCCTGTCATTTTCCTGTGGAGGATCAACATGGCGCGGCAAAGAGCTTTGTGCTTTATCGATAAGTGAGAGCCAACCATCCTTTTTTTTCATATGCCTCATAATCGTGGCAGCCCGGATATAAGGGAGGGCGCAATCGGGGGCGATATTTGCAGCTTTTTCCAGAGAGTAAAAAGCTGATGCGATATCATGCCCCTTGAATTGCTCCTCGGCAAGCTGCAACCAGGCATTGATGGAGCGGGGATTTATTCTTAGAGCCTCTTTAAGTACATTGAAGGGATCAGGGGCAACAAAAGCGCTGAACAAGTAAGGCAAATAACTGCGAGGCTCAACTTGCATTGCTTCTTTGAAAAGCTTATGCGCTATCTCGCGGTTGCCATCACTTTGTCTAATGAGCAACCCCTTCCGGAGCAAATTTTCAAAAAGCGTGGCGTTTAGCTGGAGGAAGTTTCCTGCGTATTGGGCACCTTCCAACCTTGAAAGTCTTTTAAAAAGATTCTTGCCGCCGATGGATTCAAAGGCGTTTGGACCGGTTATTTTCGGGAATTTGAAAAACCCGGTTAAATGTTCCATCAGAACCCCATCAAGAAGACTTGGTGCTTCTTGAAAAGGAAAAAGGAATGAATTGACATTCAGATGCCCGTAAAGGTTTTTTAACTCAGGCGTGTCAAAAAGTATCCCATTACATGCGTTTAACAGGAGCTTGAAAATATAATCATTTTCAAAGCCTCTACCTGCGTACGATAGCATATTGGTAATATCTTCATTAAAAAAGTGAGATGTCAGTTCATACAAGGTTAATTTGTTGCGGTTAAGACGATCTTTTATGGACGGTATGAAATCCAAATCACAAATGTTATTGAGAAGCAGAATGTCGGCATCACGAGCCACATCCTGCACACATCGATGAATATTAGGAAGATTTAATGCATAAACATCATCCATATGATGCCCGGGCAGGACCGTTTCCCGATTAAATGGCACTTTAAAGTCCGTTTGATGGGCTGCATTAATACGAGCAATGGTTAAACTTTTTGGTTGCATTATTCAAACTAAAACAAGCATTTATCGTGCCAAGTACATCCAATAATTTTAAATACAATTTCAATTAGTTATATCAAAGCCAAAGGAAATCCATTATAAGGCTGTCAATAAAATGTCAGAGCAATGTCATTATAGGAACTGGTGTTATTAGAAATGTCGTTTTGTCGGAGAAATGATATTCTGCATTTTGGCTTGATAAACACAGGTTGGTAACCAATAATGCCTTTAATTGATCTGTATTATCATTTTCATCAAAACTATGCGCCTTTTTTTCCCGGCGTGTAAACATTGGCAAGCATCTTGCTACACTATTACGCAAACACAAAAACCTAAAGTTTTGGGCAGAATTTTCCGATAATAAATATAAATTAGGAACTTTTTGCCGCTTTGTTTAAATTGAACTAAGTTGCCGGAGGGGATTATATGTCCTTAAGTACGAACCTTATTTCAGGGCTTTCCAGTGGTTTTGACTGGCGCAGCATGATCGATCAGTTGATCAGCATCGATAACCGCCGGGTCGAACTGATCGAAGACCGCAAGAGTGAATATCAAACAAAACTTGATGAATGGCAGAGCGTTAACAGCATGCTGCTGGCGCTTAAAACTGCAACAGGTGCCTTGAGCACCCAAAGCGCCTTTAACGTTTATACGTCTGGTACAACTTCGGATACGAGTACATCAGCCTCTGACCGCTTAACCGTATCGACCAGCTCCTCTGCCTCGCCCGGAATGCATCAGATCAGGGTTGACAACCTGGCACAATCAAACAAGCTTTCTTCTAACAGCTATGCAGCCACAGACACAGCGCTGAGTCTGACAGCAGGGGATATCCTGATATCAGGGAGAGTGGTCAACATAACCGCCACCGACACCCTGGCAGACATCGAAGACAAGATCAATACCGCCAATACCGGTTCAAGTCCTTCCAATGTAACGGCCAGCATCGTTCAATACGGAACAAATGACTACAGGTTAGTTTTGACCAGCGATGATACGGGTGTCGACGAGATCAGCATTTTAAATGGAAGCGCCAATGATATACTTTTTGAATTGGGCTTTAAAGATACCACCCGCACAGCCAAGACTCATATTGCCGGTGGTGATAAGAGCGATGGTTTTACCAGCACGGACGAAAATATCAAGGCCCTTCTGGGCCTTTCTACAACCCAGACATCTTTGATCAGTGAGATCAAGATCAATGGCCTAGACGTTGCAGCCATCGACCTCAGCACGGATACCCTTAACACTCTCAAGGTTAAGTTTGCTGCTACGGGAGTTGATGTTTCCATCATTACCGAAACGGTTGACGGCACAAATTATTATCGCCTCCTGATTGAAGGCGGTTCAAACACTTATACAGACAAAAACAACATATTGGAGACCCTTGGTATTCTTCAGGCGGGATCTACTGATGTCTACGGGGTGAAAGGCGATACAGCCAACACTTCTTCGGGGGCAATCATCACGGAGAGCACCCTGATTAAGGATATCGACGGTTATTCGGGCCACGCGACCGATGACTATATCCATTTGGAGGGTACACATACCGATGGTGTTACTACTCCGAATGATGACACGCTTCTTGTTGCCAACACTACAACCGTGGGTGATCTGCTCACAAAAATCGAATCTCTATTCGGGGATGTGACCGCCTCTATTACCGGAGATGGAAAAATAATGGTCACGGACGATACCACCGGGGCCAGCCCTTTAGCATTAATAATAGCGGTTAAGGACAACGGCGGTGCTGATGATAACACTCTCAATTTTGATGTGGACGACAATCTGGGTACAGCAGCCTCTTTAAGAATCAGAAAGGTGGTTGCAGGCAAGGATGCATCTATTGTCGTTGACGGTGTGACCGTCACCGATTCCTCCAACACTCTTACGGATGTCATCCAAGGCGTGACCCTGAATCTTGTGGGAGAAGATGGCGTCGCCGAGGATACCACCATTACCGTTAAGGTGGAGCGGGACCTCGGTGCTGTCAAGTCCAAGATCACTACTATGAATGATGCCTTTAACACGATCATGGATTATATCAACACCCAGTTCACCTATGATGATGAGAATGAACAAGTCGGCGGAATTCTTTTTGGCGACGGCACGCTCTCCTCCGTCAAGACCGAGCTTATCCGTACGGTTACAAAACAAATCACCGGACTGCCGAGCGGTTACGACTATCTGTCATTGATAGGCATAACTTTAGACCTGACTGATACTGAAGAAGGAAAATACGACAATATGAATCTGGCCATCGATGATGATAAGCTCACCGATGCCCTGGAAACGAATTTTAATGACGTCAAAAATCTCTTTATTGCCTATGGGTCGGGCTCCAACCCGAATTTGACCTATATCAGCCACACCAGCGATACCCAGGGAGGCTCCTATACCGTGGATATTACGACGGCGGCCACCCAGGGCACGACCACAGGATCGGATCCCGCAGTCACACTCACAGGGGCTGAAACGCTGACCATCGAAGATTTTGCCACGGGTAGAGTAGCCACAGTAAGCCTCACAAGTGGTTGGGATCTGGATACGGTGATCAATGCCATCAATTCGGAGCTTGCCCTAGAATATACGCAAAAAATTGTTGGGGATCAAGTAAGCCAGGACAAAGATACAAATAACATAACTTCCTCCACCTTGTTCAGCAATATTACCGGTGCGGAAGATACTGATGTCATCACTTTTTCAGGGACAAGGCGGAACGGAATCAGCGTTTCCGGGAGCTACACGGTTGATACAACCAAGACCATAGGTGACCTTCTGAACACCATAGAAGATATGTTCGAGGACGAGGTCACAGCCACCATAAGTGGCGGTAAAATCGTGATTACAGACACGCAGTCCGGGGACAGCCACCTCACGTTTGCGATCAATACGTTACAAGTCAGCAACCTGAATTTCGGAGATGTTGATGTGGATCCTGTGGGGGCGGATGGCAGCCAAAAAGGCCGTTACGCCATGACCATCACGGCATCCAAGACCGGAAGCAATGAGCTTCTTTTGACTCACAACCTCTATGGTACGGGACAAAGAGCCATAGTTACCGAAACCGGCGGTGCCGGCGATCTGAAATTAACCACTCCTGTATATGTTTGGGGAGAAAATGTCGCCGGAACCATAGGCAGTGCAACAGCCACCGGCAGCGGTCAGACCCTGACAGTAGACAGTGACGGCGACAACGCCGATGGTTTGTCCATCAGTTACACGGGAACATCGACGCTCACATCGGCGACCTTCTCTTTTGCCCTGGGAGTTGCAGAGTTGCTGGACCGGCAGTTAGGCTTTATCACGGATGCCAGTGACGGCTATGTGACATACAAGCAGACGTCGCTTAAGAACAGTATCGACAGTTTCGAGACCCAGATCGAAAATATGGAGGCAAGCCTGAACCGCAAGATGGAGACGATGATCAATCGTTTCGTGGCCATGGAATTGGCCCTGGCTAAAATTCAGAACCAGAGTCAATGGCTGGCGGGACAGATCAGTGCTTCGTTAGGCGGATGGGGAAGTTTGTAATTAAGAGCGGGTTAACTAAACTGATCGGTTCAGCCGCCTACGCTGAAGCTACTTCGTGCCAAGGGGTTCAGAGGTTCAGAGCTCAGGGTTCAGGGTTCAGGGTTCAGGGTTCAGAAAATAATGGTTAATAAATAACGGTTAATAATTAATAATTAACAATTGATTATTGATTATTATATTCGGATTCAGAGGTTAAAGCAGAACCCGGAACGTTGAACCTTTGAACGTTTAACCGCTACCCATGATATATTACCAACAGACCGTAAAAGGATTAATAATAAAGATTTTCAATCAAATAGAACAGAATTTAATAAAAGGAGGTTTTTAAATGTACCAACAAAACGGCATCCAGTTCTATAGAAGGACGAACGTAGTTACCGCCGACCCGGGAAAATTGGTCATCATGTGTTATGAGGGCGCGATTGATAATCTGATCATTGCCAAACAAAAATATGCTGAAAAAAAATATGAGGATAAAAGCCGGCACATTAACAAGGCCAAAGATATTATCGATGAACTGATGTGTTCCCTTGATTTTAAAAAAGGCGGCGTGATAGCCAGAAACCTGGAATCGCTTTACAATTATATGATCAGAAGAATACTCCTGGCGGATGCAAACAGGAGTATGGACATCATTGATGAGGTTGTCGGTATGCTGCGTGAGCTCTTGTCTGCCTGGGAAGAGGTGTTTGCCAAGCCGGAAATAGAGCTTCAAGCAAAAGCAGTCAGGCTTGATGCAAACAGCAAACAACAGGTTTCAGGATATATGACCATGTAAACTTACCTGGACAAGCAGAGACCAAAAAAATGCCACAAAGTCACCAAGGCACAAAGGATATATTTATTTTTCTTTCTTCGTGCCTTGGTGCCTTAGTGGCAATGAAACAGTTTTGCTGCAAAATAAACGAATAAGGGAATAATCTGAGAATGAAAGAAGAAGATACAGGAAAAGAAATTTGTTCTTTTTTGGAGAAAAAAGTTACCCTTTTTAGCCGGTATTTATCCCTGACCGAGAGGATGAATGCGGTCTTAGGGGAAGAAGACAAGGATTTAAAAGATCTGATTTCCAAAAGGCAGGGTTGTATGGAAAAGATCGATAAAATTGACCTGTCTATTCAGCAGGCCGTCGGGGCAGGTCCTGATAAGCACAATCTGATTCCCCCAAAATTCAAAGGGTTAATCGATGGTTATCTTAAAAAACTGAAAAGTATCATGGAAACGGTTGAGCTTCTGGACCGGGAAGTGACGGCCGTTGTAAAACAAGAAGTTGAAAACATCAAAACGGACCTTCTTAACATGCGCAATGTTCGGCAGGCCGCCAGAGGTTACGGCGGCAGTGTTGGACATCCCGCCAGAGGTTACGGCGGCAGTGTTGGACATCCCGCCAGGTTTTTAGACACCCGCAGATAGGTACTTGATACTCGATGCTGCCTTCTTCGCTAAAGCTTCAGGCTACGCCTCCGGCTACGACCCGACTAGACGCCGTGCCAAGGGATACTGGATATAACTTTCGACGCTATTCAATCATCAATCAACAATCACAAGGTTGCTGGTCGTAGCGGAGATCCAGCAGAATGCGGGGTTGCCCGTTATTCGTTTCCGACCTCTGACTTCCGACCTTCGATTTCCAACCTCAGATTTCCGGCCTCTGACCTCCGACTTCCGCCCTCCGTCCTCCGACCTCTGAACTGTTAAGATTTCCCTTAAGTTATTTGAAGAATTTTCCGATAACAGTATCAAGGGAGGAATAAACCTATGTTAGTTGAATCTGCAAAAAATGCAACAAGCGGCGTGATGTCGCCGGCCCAGGCAAGACTCCCGGTCGGGACAGGGATGAGTCCGAAAGGTGAAGCGGCTACAAAGCCGGTTCACGAGCCTAGTACAGCCGATCTAAAAGAAGTGGCTGCCAATGTTCAGGAAAATCTGAAGTTTATGAGTGATGTAGATCTGCAGTTTTCTGTTCATGAGGCTTCCGGCCAGGTGATGATCCAAGTAAGGGAGGAATCGACCGGTAAACTTATCAGAGAGATTCCATCTAAAGAGGTATTAAATCTTGCGGCCAAGTTTGACGAAATGGTCGGCCTGATAATGGATAAAAAAGGCTAAAAAGAATACCTTGGGAGCTGGGCCCTGATATATGCCTGGAGAAACGAGCCAACGAATAAATATTCTTATTGTTGATGATGACAGGGATATTGCCGATATTCTTGTCGATATCGTTTCTAATAAGGAAAGAACGGTCGATGTTTGCTATAATGGTGTGGATGCCGTTAAAAGCATCCGGAACAGCGTATACGACCTATTCATTGTTGATTTAATTATGCCGGGGGTGGACGGACTCGATGTGCTTAAATATGCCAAAAAGTCCAATCCGGATGCCCTGGTAATTATCATCACCGGTTATGCTTCTTTGGAAACGGCAGTTGCGGCCATCAAAGAAGGCGCCTACGATTATATCAGGAAACCGTGGAAGCTTGAAGAGATCAAGATTGTCGTAGCGAATGCCGTAGATAAGATAAAGTTGCATAGAGAAAACAGTGAACTTTTAAAAAGATTGCAGGATGCCTACCGTGAGCTGGTGGTATTAAAGGCAAAGAAGAATGGAGAAGACAAAATAGAAAAAATCAATTTCTTTTCTTCAAAATTGCCAAATCTGCATTATCTTTACAATCATAGTTCACCTTCCAGCAGCTACGTCGATGAGCTGCAGGCACTCTCTTCCTTAAGGGACAGCGGAACCCTGACTGCAAGCGAATTCAAGGCATTCAAAAGTCACCTTCTTAAAATGATAACCTGAACCTGTGAACGCTTACGAATCTTGCACGCCAAATTTCGAAAGATGAATCATTGTATATGAATGAAGATCTAACGATACTAGTTGTTGATGATGAAGACTACATCCGGGATATTTTCAAGGATTACTTTGAAACTGCCACCGAATATACTGTTTTTACCGCCTGTGACGGCCTTGAAGCTCTGGATATAATAGAAAGAGAAGAAATTGACTGTTGTTTTACAGATCTTTCCATGCCCAGGCTGGACGGATTGGAGCTAACCCGACGCATCCATCTTATAGATAATACTATTCCGGTTGTCGTCATGACCGGTAATCCTACTATGGATAATGCCATCGAGACTTTAAAAAACGGAGTCGTCGATTTTCTAACCAAACCGTTTCGAATCGATCAAATCCTTCCTACGATTATGCGGGTTATGGCCGAAAGAGCATTTTTTGTTGAAAATATTTTATTAAGAAAAGAGGCTGAACAGGGCCGCAAGCTTCTAAAAATCAATCAGGAACTGCACCAGAAAATAAAGGAAATTGGGACTATAAATCTGATACTGCAGAAGTTAAATCAGGTGACAACCAGCCAGGATCTTTTTGACACCCTGGTTAAACTGTCAGGCGAAGTCACCGCTTGTGATGAAGCCCATTTCTGTTTTTTTACCCAGCAGATGCAAGAGCATGTCATAATCGCCTCTTTTTCCAAAGATGAAGATAAAGCCGCGGCTGTGGCCGGGTGGTTGGAAAAGAACATTGTTAAAAAGGTTGCAGATGACGGGATGCCATGCCTTATCAAAGGTAACGCCGGCAATAGCACTATCATTGGTATTCCTCTTAAAATACGGTCGGAGATCTTTGGCATCCTGTTTGCAATTATTAAAAACGACCAATACACGTTCAGCGAAAAAGATATATATATTTTGAACTTTATGGCGGAGAAGGCATCCTCTTTGGTGGAAAATCTGGCCCTTTATGAAAATATTTACAGCAATCTTTTTGCCACACTTTACGCCTTTGTCGAGGCCATCGAGGTTAGAGATCCATACACCAAGCAGCATTCGGCAATGGTGTCAAACTATTCCATGTCAATTGCCAAGGCTTACGGATGCTCGCAGGAAGAGATAGACAAATTGCACGTTGCCGGAAACCTGCACGACATCGGTAAGATAGGTATCCCGGACAATATACTGTTAAAGCCCGGACGGCTGACAGAGGAAGAGTATGAGGTCATTAAAAAGCACCCTTTAATCGGAAGCAATATTATTGGGCATCTTGGCATGTGGACGGAAGAGCAGGGCATAATCAGGCACCATCACGAAAGGTATGACGGCAAAGGGTATCCTGACGGTCTTAAAGGTAAAGAGATCCCTTTTCTTTCTCGAGTCCTGTCGGTAGCCGATGTTTTTGACGCCCTTACCACAGATCGTGCATATCGTCAGAAAATGCCGGATGATGTCGCTGTCAAGATAATTAGGGAAAATGACGGCAGCCAATTTGATCCTGAAATTGTAAGCCTTTTTATCGAACTGTACAAGAAGGGGACGCTTAAACCCTAAGCCGGCAAAGTGCCTAAAGTGAACTAAAGTTTGAAGTGCCTAAAGTTAAGGTATTCTATCAATTTTTATAATAATTGACCTCGCCGGAGGCGAGTTCCACAACTTTAGCTCACTTTAGGCACTTCAAACTTTAGGCACTTAAAAGGTCCCAACTTGCATGAACAGGTGTCTTGTTATAAAATGCGTCACAGAATATTCATATTAGAGCACTAAGAAGTTATAATTGAGGGATTAAGATGGAATTGTTTTGCTGAGGGTCGAATATTTTTTGAGAAATTAATTCGATAACGTCTGAAAACTGGGATGGCTTCAAGCCTACTTTTTGGAGCCGTTGCGGGAGTTTTTCCATATTCATAAACTCCAAAACCTGCCCTACATGAAATCTATTCATAATCAAATCGGCCAAATAAACCAGATGCGTTAATTCAGGATCCACCCGGGCTTTTTCAGGGTAGTGGTGATGTCGAATGACATCCGCCAAATTATCAGGCAAGGACCAATTTTCAGCCAGCAGTTCTCCGGCCTGAGGGTGGGTTATGCCAAGCTTTTCACTTTCGACTTCACAAAGTTCAACCCCATCGATCTGGGTTCGCCTGTAGAAAAAAGGATGCACAGATGAAATGAATTGATCCAGAACAATTATACCAATATCATGAAGCAGCCCGGCCGTATATGCTATTTCCGGTGATGCTTTGCCGGTAAATTCGGCCAATTCTCCGGAAACTATGGCCGTTCCCAGGGCATGCTGAAAAAGGCCTCCTTTACAGAGAGAGTAACCCTGCCCGGAATCAGTCAAAAAAAGCTCCAGGGAAGCGGTCAGCAGTAATTGAAGGAGCATCTTTTCACCTATAATAACAAGTGCCCTGTCAATGGAGTCGATCTTTCTCTTTAAACCGATGAAGGAAGAGTTGCATAATCTGATGACTTTAGCTGTTAAAACTTGATCCTGCTTGATTTCTCCGGCCACTTCGCGCATGTTATAATCTGATTCATTGATCATTCTTGCCATTTTAAGGGATATCTGAGGAATAGGTTTAATAAGTTGGATCGCATGGGCAATTTCACCGGCCGTCGGCTTTGTGAAATTCTCTACAACAGGATGAGTTTGCGTACTCAGCGGTTGAATTGAACTTTCGAACGTGTTCAAATCGAGACTCAGGCGACAACTAAAGTAACCGCCGGTTTCGGCTTTGCGAATCGGTATGGCTGCATCCTTGAGGATTGTCCTGGCAATTGCAGTGGTCCTTCCGCCAATATCAAGGTCGAGATCCTGTCTGGACACCGGTCCCACCAAGGCTCCGCCGGCAACACATGCTTCCAAATTATATTTGTCGGCACCGGACTCACAAAGATCTCTAATAAATAGAGGGAGGCCCGTTGAGGCATAAATTTCGGGTTTCCAGGGGTTTTGAGGGTTGGGAGGTTCCGGCAGAAGTAAATGGATCAACCCCCCCACTCCAGCTTTCCTGTCGCAGAGCGTTATCCCGACACAGGTTCCCAAACAGGCATCCAGGCCCACATTTTTTGTTTTACTGATAACGTAATTCCCTGATGCTACATGCAGTCTATGAAGATTTGATTCGGCTTTCATGAATAGCTATCAACCTGTAAATTCAACGGGGCCGACATTCAGCATCCGTTTAGTTAAAAGGATTCTATCTATAGTTGAATTCGTGACTTTTTACGAGATTATCAACCCTTATTTGCGATGGGATACATGCTGTTTTGAGTACGCTTGGCATCATAAAGCCTGGCGTCAGCTTTTAATATTAATTCTTCTTCGCCTTCATGTTTAACAAGTTCGCTGGTAGTAGAAATACCACAACTTATCCGCACTTTGATCCTTTGGGAGTCCCATTCTAAGACCTGGTTTTTCAGCTCGGATATTATTCTTTTTACCAGCATTCTAGCCTTTTCCATTTCGGTGTCCGGCAGAAGGATTGCAAATTCGTCGCCCCCGTATCTGGCCACGATATCGGCTTGTCTGACCGCGTGTTTTAAGAACTTGGCCAGCTCTTGCAGGACAAAGTCACCGGCCTGATGACCAAGAGTATCGTTAATAGCTTTAAAGTCGTCGATATCAATCATGACGAAGGAAAGGGGCCTGTAATATCGTTTTGCCCTCTGAAACTCATTTTGGATAAAGTTTTTTAGTCCTTTACGGTTGAAAACCCCGGTCAGGTTATCTTTAACCGTCATTTCTTTAAGTTTATGATATTCTTGAGCGTTTTTCAGGGACATGGCCAGAATATTGGAAATGGTAGACATCAACTCCTTTGTTTCATTATTGGACTTTCCCCTGTTTTTGGGAAGGACGGCAATCATTCCCAGAGGCTTGTCCGCTATACTTAGCGGCTGGAACCACATTTTGGAAAAGGAAGCCGGGTGAGATGAAGATATTTTAACACTGGATGAATACAGCTGCAGAGACACCTCTGGCACAGAATTTTTTTTCCTTGACAGTGAAAAGAATCTATCGGCAATATCTGCTTTCAACTTTTCGAGTATTTCTTTACTAATTTCATTATTCGCTACATGCAAGGCCAGATTCCATTGAGGGCCGATGCGGTAAAGAATTCCTAAGATTTCTGAATTCATAACCTTAAGCAGGCCGGCATCTATAATCCTGGGAAGAATTCTGTCCCAGTTCAAATCATAAGCGACCTCGCTGCTGAGACGATTAATAAACCCGAGTTCATGATTCTTTTTGGTTAGATTCTTTTGCTCTCTTTTTAGTTTTTGGTTTACATCTTTAAGGTCGTTCATCATTTGTAAAATTTCAATGAAGGCCTTCCTATTTTCAATGCCGCCTAAAATAGTGTCATAGATGCGCTTTGAAAGGTGGCGCCGGGGAACAAACCCATAGGCCCCCGCCTGGAGGAGTTCAGATATTTTATCGGCATGGCCCTCTTTACCATAGAGGATTAAACAGGATTTGGAACTATTGGCCTGAAGCAGCCTATTCCAGCTAAAAGCCTGGTCTCCGACCAGATCGTAATCAACCAGGATAGCAGCAAAATCTTTTTTTAAAATGGTGTCTTCGATATCATCAAAGAGAGGTATCCCACTAACATCGAATCCCTGCGGGATAAGAATTTCCTCAAAAAGATGGAGATCTTTTTTGTTGTCACCGACAACTAGGATTTTCGTACTCATACCTTCATCCAATGAAACCCATTTAGGCATAATTAATGGCGTCGAAAAAGTCGGGAAAGCGACTTTTTGCTGATTCATCACTTTTAAACAAGCAATAAACGTACCATTCCATCAAACATTAATTTTTGACAGTAGACCAAGGTTTTCGACCAAGCACTAATTATCAAGTATCCCCGATGAATCGGATTTTCTGTTTTGCACCTGTAAGTATCCGGTATCAGTTACGTATTGCAAAACGTACCAAATTAATAATTACAGTTAAGGAGACCAAATATTTTTTTTAAAGAGAATAGTCTGTCAATTTGTTGCTTACAATGCTGGAGTGTCAATATGCTGACATTTTTGACAAGGAGTTAAGGAATAAAATCGTTTTTCCTGAATCTTGTATGAAATTGATGATAATCTTTAAACTACGTAAATTTTCACCCCAAAGGGCGAGCCGGATGCTTTCATCTGCTGCGTTATGAAGGCTCGAGTGAAATACTTTAAAATATCTATCTTAATAGCAGAAGTTAAAAGGATACTCAAAACGATGATAAAATCGTTTGAAAGCAAACACTTGACCCCCTGACCCCTTGAATCCTTGGACCCACTTCTCCAACTAAATTGGAGAAGAACCATATATGTTTACTACAATCTTCCGGAAGGTTGTGGTATGATAGTTGCATGTTTTGATGTAAATCATTAGTGGATTTGCGTCTCGAAATGCTAAGCGACAAAATCGAACGTATTCACCGTTCCGCTTTTCGTTTCGTTTTATCGAGACGGGGCGTGCGCGTGAGTCAACTAGCATCCCGCTCTATGAGCGGGGTGGCTTGAATTTTCGGCCATAGGCCGAAAAGGCAAAAGCACGTTAGTGCTTTAATCGTTGCGTTTGCAACCGGGTGTTAAGCACCCGGTTTGTATGCAAACAATGATAAACAGACAAAATCCTTACGGTCGAACCTTGCATGGCGGGCTATTGCGCTAAAGTGTGACTACGGGGAGTTCCCATGGGTGATTAAAATGGTTACAAAAGAAAGACGTGCTGACGTGAGGGGTGATTTTACCTTTCAAATTAAGTACAAGATTATGACCACGGAAGAATTTGAAGATTTAAAAAGGTTTGACAAGGAAATTTTTTCCTCCTCAAATGAAGGACAGAGCTTTGATATTATTGCATCCGAGACAAGTACCGAAAGCACGGCCAATGCCGCCTTAATAAACTACGTTTTACAGATAGACGAAAAATTGGATCAGATTTTAGAGCTTTTATCCAAAGACAGGTCGGCAGCAGTCCTTTTCCGCCAGGGCTTGGGACAGAATATCAGCGGGTCGGGCATGCAGATAGTCACAGAGCAGCCGGTTGAATCCGGGCAGATCGTTAAAGCGAAGTTTTTTCTCTCAAAGCTGCCTCTCGTTGTTATGGATATATTTGGTAAAGTTATCCGCGTGGTTCAGGAAGATGAGGACGGCCGGGTTCTATACAAGGTTGGAATAAAATTCCTCGATATCAACATAAGTGACAGGGAAAGAATTATTGCTTCTGTATTTCAAAAACAAAGAGAGGATCTGCGCAAAAGAAAAAATAAAAGTTGATATGATGGACCAAGCACTGGCAAAATTTAATCGGAAGATTGAATCTCTAAACGTGATGAATTCGACTTTTTACGAATTCATCAATATAGTTAATCTTCAAAAAGCAACAAGGAGTTTGGGAGGTTATGGATTTAAACATGAAAGTGCTTATCGTTGATGATTTTGCCACGATGAGAAGGATTTTAAGAAACATTCTCAAACAGATCGGTTTTACAGATATTACTGAGGCCGATGACGGCAGTACCGCCCTGAAAGAGCTTAAAAAAGAGAAATATGATTTGATACTAAGTGACTGGAATATGCCGGAAATGCAGGGTATCGATCTATTAAACACGATGAAAGCGGATGATGAATTAAAGAGCATTCCCTTTATCATGGTTACAGCCGAAGCCCAGAAAGACAATATTGTCGGGGCTGTCAAGGCCGGAGTAAGCAGTTACATCGTGAAACCGTTTACGGCCGAGACAATCAGCGAAAAACTGAAAAAGGTATTTGGCGGCTGATCTTCGGCTTTGGATTGAAAAACACGATTTTTTTCTAAAGAAATTGTTAAACAGTACCGAAAATAAGAATAAAGAGGCAATGCGCCCAGGAGGCTAAAAATGGATATAAGTAAGATAGATAATGCATTTAAATCAGGATTGCCGTCATCTAAAAAGGTCAACGGCGATAATCAATTCAAGCAAATTTTTGACAAAACCATGCATAAGGTTGATGAAACAACGATGCCGGCCCCTGTTGATCACAAGACCGATGTCATTAAACAGGGTGATAAAATCCTTAATTTGCTGGATGATTATGCCAGATTGCTGACCGATCCGGGCAAGAGTTTAAAAGATATTGAACCTTTAGTTGCAAGCATTGAAAAAGAAGTGAGTTTGATTGAAGCTGAGGCTGCCGATAAAGTCCATCAAGATCAGGAGCTTGAAAAATTTGTCCAGGACCTGGCTGTGACTGCCAATGTGGCGGCACTAAAGTTTCATCGCGGGGATTACATTTGATGGCGTCGTAAAAAGTCCCATCTACTACGCCTTTTTATCCCGCCGAGGTTTGGCGGGGGTATATGAACCTTTTTACTTAGCCATCTATAGTTGAATCCGTGACTTTTTACGAGATCATTACATTTAAGTCCTTAGGGAGTCAAATTTTTGCCGCACATTCTATTTTTACAGCGGTTCACCGCTTTTGAAATTTTGTTGACTGCAGCTGCAACTCTTCCCCTAACTTATTGAGAAGATACAAATTAACGACTTTTTCCGGCCCGCTTTTTGAAATATCCGCATTTTTTGTCCTTGATTTGTCTGAAACATTATAATATTTTATTAATAACTTGATAGTACAGTAATTTCCTTTTTTTAAAAAGAGTATTCTATGCCAAAAATTCTAGTCATAGACGACAACCCTGATATATTAAAGCTAATCGTTGATATTTTAAAATCCAATGATTATGAAGTCACGGCTGCCCCCGGCGGTGAGGCGGGGATCAGAGCGTTGGAGAGCTATGATTATGATCTGGTTTTAACGGATCTTATAATGCCGGACATTGACGGCATAGATGTGCTTGATCATTTAATCGCCAAATCGACAAAGACCATGTGCATCATTCTCACCGGGCACGGTTCTATTAAAAGCTCGGTTGAGGCCATCAAAAAAGGGGCTTTTGATTATATCACTAAACCGGTATCAACCATCGATATCTTGCTTTCGGTTGAAAAGGCACTAAAATTTAAGAGTCTTGAGGAAGAAAATACAAGGCTTAAAAAAGAGCTGCGAGGGCAATACAAATATACGAATTTTGTGGGGACAAGCAGGGCCATTAAACAGATCTTCGACCTTATAGAAAAGGTGGCGGATACGGACGGCACTGTCCTGATTACCGGCGCCAGTGGTACCGGGAAAGAACTGATAGCAAGGGCGCTTCACTACAACAGCTGCCGGTGCGATAAACCACTGGTTGTTGTTAATTGTGGGGCCGTCCCGGAGGCATTGCTGGAGAGTGAACTTTTTGGCCACGAGAAAGGGGCCTTCACCGGTGCCCATAAAAGGAGGATCGGCCGATTTGAATTGGCCAATTGCGGGACTATTTTTTTAGATGAAATCGGGGAGATGAGTCCGGCATTGCAGGTCAAGTTATTAAGGGTGCTGCAGGAGCAAAAGTTTGAAAGATTAGGCGGAACCAAAACCATCCATGTAGATCTAAGGATTGTAGCAGCTACAAATAAGAATCTGACGACTGCCATTAATAAGGAAAAGTTTAGGGAGGATTTATATTATCGTTTAAATGTAATTCCAATCAAGGTCCCTAACTTAAAGCAGCGAAAATCAGACATCCCTATACTTATCGATCATTTTTTGAAAAAGTTTCAGAAAGGAAAGAATAAAAAGATAACCAACTTTTCCCCTGAAGTGATGGACGCCATGCATGCTTATGACTGGCCGGGAAATGTCAGAGAGCTTGAAAACGTGATCAAGCGATTTACAATCCTTTGCGAAAATCCGGTTGTGACTTTTGACGACTTGCCTGACAGTATCCGGGAGAGCAGTAAATCTGTCCAGCCTGTTGAAGAGGTGATTCTGGAAAAAGATTTGAACCTTAACGAGGCGGTTCAAAGCTATGAAAAAAGAATTATTATTGAGGCCTTAGAGAAAAGCAACTGGGTCAAATCAAAGGCCGCCAAACTTCTCAACATCAACCGCACGACCCTGGTGGCAAAGATTAAAAAACAAAATTTGGATGATGTCGCTTCCGCATAGGGTTCGCGAATGTCAAAAAAATGACGGTCACAGACAAGGCTACTTCCTTCCTGCGGCACTGTTTGCCCTTGCCGGTTATACTTCTTTGCAATTTAAACATCCTGATAATATAGAATAAATACGCATATTTTTTATCATTCCAGCATATCTTTTCCGGCAAGCCTCCAAGCTTTAGCCATTGGCATAATAATTGCTGTAATAAAGCGATATGAAACGCCGGTTTAAAAAATCATTGCTTGCGTTGTTGCCAGCTTTTATTTTGCTTGTGCTCCCCAATAATATGTATGCTGTGCCTCAACCCTCTATTTCAGTGTCAAACAAGGAGGTTATAAGCCGGGTCGTTTCAATTGCGACCCATGCATCCACATTGGGGACAGCTGTAAATGTCCTGGGAAATGGTAAGATTCCTGCCTATGTGACCAAAACCCAGGATTCTCCGTCAAGGATTACCGTTGATATTTTTTGTGCTGCCGAGCCGCTTGAAACCATTAACGTTGCCGTAGAGAGTTCAAATTTAAAAGGTTTAAGGGTAGGGCATCATCTGCAAAAAATCAGGATGGTATTGGACGTCCAAAGTGTTGATATACCCACCTTTGCAATCGAGTCTGTCGACAATGAGCTGACTATCTTTCTTAACGCCAAAGAGCTGACGGAGTCAATCGAGAACGACCCCGTCGAAGCGCAGAGTGCTGAGATCGGCAAAGAAATAAAAGTATTAGAACAGCCCGAAAATACAAAAACCGGCAAAGATCAGCAAAATAAGGCATTAGCAAGCAACGCGAATCAGGCTGCAGAGCAACTCGGCCCCGCACAGCCGCCGGCGCTGAATGCAGAGGTTGAAAAACCTGAACAGGCAAAACAACCTGTTGCTCAAATTCGTAAACATTCGGAAACAGACGGTCTTAAAGATATTTTTTATGGAAGCAAATTAATCCAAATTGTACCTGATGACGGGCAGAATGATACCGCCTTTCTGATTGAAAGCATTAATGCGTACGAGGCTAAGAACTGGTCAGGAGCCATCGAGAATTTAGCTCATCTTATGAAAACATATCCGGACGGAAGATATTCAGAGAGAGCATATTTTCTTTTAGCAAAAGCATATGAGCATTATTATTCAAAATCTATTTTAGAGCATTATACCGAGATTAAACAACATTATGACAATGCCAGTTTTAAATTCCCGGAATCCGAATATGTGCCGGATGCCTTTCTTGGAATTGGGAATCTGCTTTTTGAAACAGAGAACTATTATGAATCATTGGCCTATTATAACTTGGTTATAAAAAAAACTAAAGGTTCCATCCTGGCGGCCAGAGCTTTAATGCAAAAGGCTAAAATTATGCTTCTGACCAAAAGGAAAAAGGAGGCCTTATCCATTTCGGTTGTATTGGAAGATACTGTATCCAGGTTCCCGGATATGCCCGTAAAAACCGAAGCAAAAATATTAATAGCCAAAATACTTTATGAAATGAATAAGTTTCGAGAATCACTTAATATTCTTTCTGAACTCCAAAGGGCTAATTCCTGGCATCTTCATCAGTATCCGGCTATTTCACTATACCTTGGCTACAATTATTTCCAGCTTGAAGATTATAAAAAATCAAGAGAAAATCTGTTAAGGTTTTATAACAGTCACCCTGATCAAAAAATGACCCATTTGATTCTTACCCAGATTGGAGATGCCTATCAAAATGAGGGTCTCGTTGAGGAGGCTGAAAAATTTTATCAATTGGTTCTTAAACGCTATCCGGAAACGGAAGGGTCTGTTATCAGCAAAATTCGACTGGCAGAACAACAAGAAGAAAATCCCATAGCAGTACAAAGGGGAATCGTTCCACCTATTAATATACTCGATGAGGATGTAGCTTTAGCCACGGGATTTTACAAAGAGATTATTAACAATCCACTGAACCAAAAAGACGGGAGTCCTTTGACACAGCTTGCCCTGCTCAAACTTTCAATTATCTATCAGAAAGAAAAAAAGTACGAAAAAAGCATCGAATACTTGAAGAAGTTGTTTGAGGAATATCCCAAGTCAAACCTGAGAAAAGAGGGCGAACAAGCATTTGTCAGGACGATCGGTGGGTTCTTTAAAGAAGAAATGAAAGAAAAAAAATATAGCAGTATCATTAATTTTTACATGAGTGAAAAGGAGCTGATTTCGACGGTAAACGCTCCTGAACTATTTATAAGCGTTGCCAGAGCCTTGGTACATCAAAAATTTGAGGATATGGGTGTAGAAATGTTTGCCAGGGCCGATCCCCTCTTAGCCAACGAAGAAAAACCTGCTGATCTTCTCTTTTTGTTAGGCCGGCAATTATATAACCAGGAAAACTACGAAAGCGCCCTGAAAAGGTTTAGTCTTTTGATAGAAAATTACCCCTCCGACAAAAACGTTCCCCATGCTTACCGGTTGAAGGGGAGCATTTTATTGAAGCAAAAGAGATACCTACCGGCAGACAAGATGTTTTCCGCAGCTTTGAAATATCCTGCCGACAGGTGCGAAAAGCTAAGCATTTTCATTGGCAAGGCTCAGGCGCTTGCAGGGGGCAATTCCATTGAGAAGGCCAAAGAGACAACTAAGCGGGTAGATGGAATAAAGAGCCTTTGCAGCTCTGCCGATTACAATGTCTATCAAGAGATAGGAGAGTTATATTTCACTCTCGGCGATACTGAAAAGGCCATTAGTCTCTTTAACCAGGCCATAGCGATGGCAAAAGAAAAAGCAGATAAAATCTCACTGATGCTAAAGGTCGCCCAAGGATATCGGTTATTAAATAAAAAGGAAGATTTTCTGGCCCTCTACAAAGAGATTTCAGACCTCAATGATCCATTCTGGAGCAATCTTGCCAAAGAGAGGATGGAAGAGATTGATTTTAATTGGGAAATGAACAGAATGAGAGAAGAATCGAAAAAAAGAGAAAAAATTTAGGGATGAAAAGAAAAAAGCTATTATTCGCTGACCACGACACCAGCAATCAAGCAAGTAGTATCAACAAGGTTTTTATGGAGTCGGGTTTCCAGGTTGTAACCGCAGATAACGGGCGGTCGGCCCTTGAAGAGGTAGTCAGGGGCCACTACGACCTTGTTATAGCTGAGCTTACTTTGCCGCGGGTCAACGGGCTGGGTCTCTTAAGACAGATAAAGGAGGTCAAAGCATCCCTGCCCGTCATTCTTATTTCAGAAAATGCCGGGGTCAACGAAGCGGTAGAGGCCATGAAGCTGGGCGCAGATGATTTTTTAATAAAGCCGTTGACGCTTAAAATGGTAGAAATCATTATTTCGCAGGTGTCTAATGGTTTGGGGACTGCGGATAAAGGGAAGTCTGACGGGAAGTTTAAAGTAATCACAAAAAATCAGGAAATGAAGCGGCTGCTGCAGATGGCGAAAGATGTAGCCGACAGCAGAGCATCCGTTTTTATTCAGGGAGAGTCGGGTACAGGAAAAGAAATATTTGCAAGATACATACATCATAACAGTTCCCGGAAGAATAATGCTTTTGTTGCCGTCAACTGTGCGGCGCTGCCGGAGAGCTTGCTTGAAAGCGAACTGTTCGGTCACGAAAAGGGTGCCTTCACAGGCGCAATTGCAAGGAAAAAAGGTAAGTTTGAAATGGCTGATAAAGGCACTTTGCTCCTGGATGAGATCAGCGAGATGGATTATCAACTGCAATCCAAACTATTAAGGGTGTTGCAGGAAAGGGAGATTGACAGGGTCGGCGGTATGGACCCGGTTCCGGTGGATGTCAGATTTATTGCCACAACAAACAGAAATATCGAAGAACAGATTAAAGAGGGGAAATTCAGAGAAGACCTGTATTATCGTTTGAATGTTATACCGCTGCTTTTGCCGCCATTGAGTACGCGCAAAGATGACATCCCGCTGTTGGCGGAATATTTTATCGACAAGTACTGCAAAATGGATAATCGGTCTGTCAAAGGTTTGACGGAAGAGGCTATGGCGTCACTGATGCAGATGCCATGGAGGGGGAATGTCAGAGAGTTTGAAAATATAATCGAAAGAGCGGTTCTCATGTGCAGGGGGGATCTAATAGATCAGGAAAGCCTTTTTATAATTGGGGGCCGCGGACCGTCTGCAGAACCCGGATATTCCTCTATCCCCGCATTACCTTTAAAAGAAGTGGAGAAAAATGTGATTTTCCGCGCTCTTGACCAGACAAATGGGAACAGAACCCATGCAGCCGATATTTTAGGTATAAGTGTGCGAACATTGAGAAATAAGCTCAATGAATACAAAAAAACGATGGCAGAGCAATAAAAAGGCATGCAAATTGCTTTAAGTATAAACAAGGAGAACAGGATGCCGGACAAATTATCCTTTAGTAAAACATTTCAAGCCCTGGAGCGCACAATCGGCCTAAGTCAAAAAAGGCATGCTGTTGTAGCAAGCAATATCAGCAACATAGATACGCCCGGATACAGGGCCAAAGATATCGACTTTAAGGCCGCTTTGAACCGGGTGCTGGAATCAGGACAAGAACTTGATTTGGCGAGGACAAATCCCGGGCATATCGATCTGGAGCGGAGCGGTGCCGCCGGGGTTAAAGCTGTTGAGGAAAAAGGCGAATGGAACGGCTATAACTGGATTAATATCGACAGGGAAATGACGAAACTGACCCAAAACAATTTAATATACAAAACTTCCGTTGAGACGCTTTTAAGAAAAATGGCAATACTGAGGGAAGTTATCAGAGAGGGAGGGCGCTAGCATGGATTTTATGATACCTTTAGAGGCAAGTGCCTCGGGCCTTTATGCTCAGAGGAAACGGATGGATATTATTGCAAGCAATCTTGCCAACCTTGAGACAACCCGGACAGATAAGGGCGGGCCTTACCGCAGAAAAATGGTAGTAATGAGGTCAAAGTCGATGGTTGGGGGTTTCCGGAATATTTTGGACAGGCAAGTTGAAGGAGTGCAAATCGAGCAGATTGTCGAAGATAAAAGCCCGTTTAAAAAGGTCTTTAATCCCAGTCATCCCGATGCGGATAAAGACGGGTACCTGCTTAAACCGAATGTTGAGCTTATTGTGGAAACCACGAACATGCTGATGGCCAGAAGGGCGTTTGAGGCCAATATTGCGGCCATCAAGGCAGCCAGACAGATGATCATCAAAGCTCTTGAAATAGGGAGATAAATAATGAATGATTTAAAGATTGGAAATTATCGACAAGCCCCCATTCAGCTGAATGAAAACCTGAAACAGGAAAGCACATCGGAATTTGGTAAAGTGATAAAAGGAGCTATCGACCGGGTCGACGGAATGGATAAAGCGGCTGATAAATCGATTATGGATCTTTTAAAAGGCAAAGCCGATATCCATGAAACCATGATAGCTTTGCAAAAGGCGGATATATCCATGCGCCTTTTTCTTGCAATCAGAAGCAAGGCTATAGAGGCCTACAAAGAAATAACACACATGCAATTTTGATGGCGTCGTAAAAGTATGAAATAAGGGAAGATTTAAGAATGAGTGATTCAATCAGCCAGTTTGCCAACCTTTTAAATGCGCTGCCCCTTTCTAAAAAGATCAGCATGGTCTTTATCATTGTTCTGCTGGGGGCAGGATTTGCGGGTATATTTTACCTGGGAAATCAGGAAGATTACCAGGTTCTGTATAACAATCTTTCCCCTGAGGACGGGGGTGTGATTGTCACAAAGCTCAAGGAGCGCAACATTCCATATAAAGTTGAGGCCAACGGAACAATAGTAATGGTTCCGACGGAAAAGATCTACGAACTGCGCCTTTCCTTAGCAGGCGAAGGTCTACCGAAAAGTGGTAATGTCGGTTACGAAATATTTGATAAGAGTGATTTTAGCACTACTCAATTTGTCCAGGAGCTGAATTACAGGAGGGCTTTGCAAGGGGAACTGGTCCGCACAATAAACCAGTTTGATGAGGTAAGTAGTTCCAGAGTATTTATCGTCGTCCCTCAAGCGTCACTTTTTGTCGAAGATGAACAGTCGGCATCGGCTTCAATTCAGCTGGATTTGAGTGCAAGCTTGCCGGCGAATAAACTCGCTGCAATTGTGCATCTGGTTGCCAGCGCGGTTGAAGGGCTGGATGCAGACCAGGTTACAGTTGTAGACACAAAAGGGAGGCTGATCTTTAAGGGCGACGGCGGAGGTGAAGCGGCTTCGCTTGTGAGCAATGCACAGCTGGAATATAAAAGAAATGTTGAAAATGAAATCAAAGAGAGTGTTCAAACCATGATGGAAGGCATCGCCGGTGCCGGCCGGGCTATAGTAAGGGTCAATGCTGAGATTGATTTCAATAAAATCACTTTGAACCAGGAAGAGTATGACCCGTCGACAACAGCTGTCAGAAGTACAAGGAATATCGAAGAGTCGGAGCAGTCAGGAGGAGAAAACGTCCAGGCTGATCAGGCAATGATAAATCAAAGACGAGGGGTTGTGCCGTCTGCCGGCGGCGTCCAGAATGGTATGATGAAAAAAGATGTTGCCACCAATTATGAGATCAATAAAATTACCAGCACAATTTTAAAACCGGCCGGAACGATTTTACGTCTTTCGGTGGCGGCAGTAATTGACGGGACATACAAAACGGAAAAGCAGCAAGATGGAACCATAAAGAAGACCTATGTCGCCCGAAGTGCAGATGAATTGAAAAAATTCGATGAAATAGTCAAAAAAGCCATGGGATATAGTGAGGACAGGGAAGATCAAGTTACGGTAAGCTCGATTTCCTTTGCGGATTCGGGCGCGGGTCTTGAAGATCTGCCGGCAGAAGCTGAAAGCAGTAAGTTAGGTATACTCAAACAGGTGTTGGGCTATAAAAAAACAATCATCAATCTTTTGCTTGCGGCCATCCTTTTTGTCTTGGTAATCAGACCTTTGATGCAGAGTATGAAGAACCTCGCCAAAGATATCAGTATCAAGACTGAGCAACTGTCAAGAGATACGGGGAGAGAACATGAGCAGCTTGCCGATACAAGCGCCCGGGGACAAATGGAAAGAGTTATGAAAATAAGCAGGGAAAGTAACGAGAAAGCGCAACAACTCATTAAAGGGTGGATAGGTGAAAACGAATAATGGCAACCGGTGATCTAAATCCTGATAAATTGAACGGTCCTCAAAAAGCGGCGATTTTTTTGCTCGCAATGGGTGAAGAATACACTATGAAGTTTTTCAGAGGACTGGATGAGTCCATCATAAAAAAGATCGGAAAGTATATGTCGGAGATCAATTACATTTCTGCCGAAGTGTCTAAAAAAGTTATGGATGAATTTCTTTATAATTTTGACAGCAGTACCAACCTGGTCCTTTCCGGAGAAGATTTTTTAAAGCAGGTCGTCAATAAAACATTAGATAAAGATGCCGCCAGAGAGGTGTTCCAGGTCATAGGCAGCAGAAGCACAAAGGTTCCATTCAGTGATTTGGCCTATATATCAACAGAGAACCTGATGAGTATAATTCACGGAGAACATCCTCAAACGATTGCTTTGGTCCTTTCTTATCTTCCGAGCGAAAAAGCTGCGGAAATAATAGCATTATTTTCGGAGGAACTTATGACTGATATTTCTTACAGGTTATTGCAAATCGGTCAGGTCGATCAGGCAATTGTTTTCGAGCTTGACGAGATAATCAGAAAGGATCTTACCAAAATTGGCACAGCCTCGCGGAAATTTGATGGTATAGAGAAACTGGCCGATATCTTAAATGAGGTTGATGGGAAAACTGAAGAAATAGTGCTGAGCCACATAGAAAATGAGGACAGTGAGCTGGCGGCGATGATTAGACAAAAAATGTTTGTCTTTGAAGACCTTTTGCAGCTTGATAATAAAAATTTTAGAGATATTTTGCAGAATGTTGATAATCAGATGCTGATAAAAGCTTTGCGAACGGCCACAGAGGATATGAAAGAGAAGATATTTGGAAATTTATCTGAGCGGGCCGCGGAAATGCTCCGGGAGGATATGGAGGTTATGGGTCCGATTAAGTTGAGTGAGGTTGAAGAGGCCCAGCAGGAACTTATAAAAACAGCCAAGAGACTTGAAGCAGAGGGTCGGATCGTTCTGACTAAAGGCAAGGAGGATGTCTTTGTATAAAAGGGGATTGAACAAAGATGAATGAGCAAGGTCATGATCTGGGGGAATACAAAAGCGACACCTTTGAGCCTTTTTATTCGGAAACCGAAATTGATTCGGAGTTTATCCCCATTGCGGTCGGCAGCGACAACCAAGAGATGGGAATTGCCGATGAAAATAGCATAAAAGAAGCTCAAGGAAAGGCAGCTCTACTGGAGCAGGAGGAGTATGAAAAAGGATTTGCTCAGGGTGAAAGAGACGGCCTTGAACTGGGGGAGAAAAAAGCCGCAAAATCCGTGGAGAAAATAGAAACCTTTTTTATGGAATCGATCCCTCTAAAAGATGAAATTATCAAACAGCATGAACAAGAGATACTAGGCCTTATCTTTGCCATTGCCGGAAAAATTGTTCATCATCAGATAGAATGTGATGAAAGTACCGTTAAAGATACTATTCTCAACGCCCTGAAACTATCGGTTCAAAAGAGCAAAATCGTTATTAGAGTCAACCCCCAAGATTATGATTTTGTAGAAAAATTGAGACCGGATCTTTTTGCGAAATTCAATGAGGTTAAATCGATTATTATCAGTTCCGATCAATCCATCTCCAGGGGAGGCTGCTTTTTAGAGACGCCCGGTGGTGATGTGGATGCCAGGGTTGAGGCCCAATTGGAAAAGATTCGCCAAAGCCTGGAGGAAAACTTGGCTGCTGCTCAATAAGTTCTGGAGAACAGGGTGGTAAAAGATCCGCCCACTGATAATAAAATGTAAAACATCTGGAACTCACATGTAAATGAGCCTAAAGAAAAAACAGTGGCCAGTCTTTTAATACCGACTATTAAGAATACAAAATGATATATTCAAAGACAATTTTTCTTGTTTGCTGTTTTTTCTTAAGGCGCATTAACATGTTCAAACAGCCAGAAATTTTACATTTTATCACCAGTAGGCTCCAATAATTTATTGATAAGCTACAACATAACCAATGACCAATGACCAATGACAAGTGACAAGTGATTGAAATTGAGCAAAACAGCAATTGGGATAAATATCTGGAGGTCATAACTTCGTGCCAGCCTTTCAAATTAGAAGGCAAGATTGTTAAGGTTGCCGGAATTGTTGCCGAAGCAAATGGTCCCGGATTGAGTGTCGGGAGCCTCTGCTCCATCCAAAATTCCGACGGTCAAAATATTCAGGCTGAAGTAATCGGGTTTAATGATCAGAGAGTTATTGTGATGCCCTTCGGTGAAATGAGGGGGATAGAGCCTGGCAGCCGGATTGTCGATATTAGCAAAAAACCTGCTGTTCCCGTGGGAGATGCATATTTAGGCCGGGTCGTGGACGGCCTGGGCCGGCCCATAGATAACAAGGGGATGATAGGATCGCAAAAGGAATATCCGATTTACGGGAATGTTCAAAATCCTTTAAAAAGAGAGATTATCAGGGATGCCCTGGATGTCGGTGTACGTTCTATCAATGCCTTGCATACGGTAGGCAAGGGCCAGCGCATTGCCATCATGGCCGGATCGGGAGTCGGCAAAAGTGTTTTGATGGGCATGATAGCCAGGAACACATCTGCCGATGTAAGCGTGATTGCGCTCATCGGCGAACGCGGCCGGGAAGTCAGAGAATTTGTCGAAAGGAACCTGGGTGAAAAAGGTCTGAAAAAATCTGTCGTTGTTGTCGCTACATCCGATTCACCTGCTCTGGTCAGGATAAGAGGGGCCCACCTGGCCACTACTCTGGCGGAATATTTCAGAGATAAAGGCCTGGATGTTATGCTCATCATGGATTCTATCACCAGGTTTGCCATGTCAATGAGGGAAGTTGGCTTGGCTGCCGGAGAGCCCCCTTCGGCCAAGGGTTATACCCCGAGCGTTTTTATCCAGATACCGAAACTGCTGGAAAGAGCCGGAACAGTTGAAAAGAGAGGGAGCATTACCGGGATATACAACGTTCTTGTTGAAGGCGACGATATGAACGAACCGATTGCAGATGCCGTTCGATCGACTGTTGATGGGCATATCGTTTTATCCCGGGACCTGGCCCACAGGGGACATTATCCCGCTGTAGATGTCATGGCCAGTATCAGCAGGGTTATGACTGATATTATCGACGGCGAACATCTTGCTAAATCCAGGGAGCTGATTAAAGTCTTAGCCACTTATAGAGAGGTTGAGGATTTGATTAATATAGGCGCATATGTGGACGGCAGCGATCCCCAGATAGATTATGCCAAAGGTATGATCGGCAAGATCAATGCTTTTCTGCAACAGGATATTCATCAAAACATAAGCATTAAAGAAAGTGTCAAAGGTTTGAAAGCACTGTTCAATTAACCCGTTTATGCTAGTGTCATGTCAAGTTAATAAAGTTGGATAAAGTCGTTTCAATTTAATCCTGG
>JACNIG010000298.1 GCA_014383215.1 Candidatus Desulfatibia vada
GTCCAGCGGTAACAAGCCCTCTTTTGAGCAATATTCTTTCAAAGTGGTGCCCTCCACATATTCCATGATCAAGTAGCCCATATCACGCTCCCACATGGCGTCGTGTACCGACACAATATGAGGATGTGTCAATTTGCCGGCCGCCCGGGCTTCGTTGAAAAATAGTTGCTGATAGCGCTCAAGATCAGAAGAGTCCTCGGAAGGGGCGGCTAACATGGTTTTTATGGCTACCTGGCGATCAATAAACGGATCGTGACCTAAGTAAACCACACCCATACCCCCGCGGCCCAGCTCGCGGGTAATTTTATATCGGCCTATTTTATCCGGAACTTTTGGGGAAACCACAACATTACTCCCAGCTTCAATTATGAATTGGAAACTACTTAGTGCTCAAGTTTATTTATGGATGGGCACAAATTAGTGTCCATACTTCTTATTAAAGACTTTTGCAGTCGTAACGTCAAGGTGCTTGTCTCGGAATGCTCATCCACATCATGATAATATCAAATACTGAACTCTGTAACCCAGAAATCATGCAGATTGCAAAAGCTGGTGGCATACAGTTTTGATTTATAGTCAGGTGGAAGTTCATATGTTGAAATAGCTTCTTTGTCGGAAGGATAAAAAGTCTTTTCTCCAAGGACATTTCCATCTGCAGAGACTATAGTGTGGCGAACAATATAATGTATTTCCGACATGGGATGCATTGTGTGAATTGTTACATTTTTTCCCTCAACATTTACTTTGGGGGCATGGCTTCCCACTTTTTTGGCCCATTTCCCAGGGTTTTTCTTGGTATAAATGATTCCGGCCGGAAATGCATCCATAGATGCAGAGGCTTTGGCGGAACCTCCGATGACCATCCCGGTGGCGACTAAAGCAGTTTTTTTTAAAAAATTTCTTCTGTCAATCATGATATACCTCCCTAAACAATAATCGTTATAGTTTCCATCCATAAATGGCCCTTTTTGCCCTGCTCGGCGTTCTCCGCGGGATTGCGCCTTCGGCTTAAAAAGAGGCCGGGCTGCGGCGTACAGGCGTACGCCTTCCTTGGACTTGAACAAAATTGAACATTTTTCAGAGGTCTCTGTATGTCCTAGGAATTATTGGTACGCCCGGCTGGGTTCGAACCAGCGGCTTTCAGCTCCGGAGGCTGACGCTCTATCCACTGAGCTACGGGCGCGAATCGATATTATAGAAGCAATATATTGTAAGTGTTCGTAAAGGTCAAATTCATAATTGGATAAGATCCATTTTTTCGAGCGCCTCTTTTGCTTCCCCGACTACGTAGAGCGAGCCGGCAACGCAGACGACATCATGTGTTGATGCGGTATCAACTGCATATTGGACGGCGCTGTTGACATGGGGGATAATTGTTATGTCGGAAAGCATTTGCCGAGCAACATTATGCAGGGTTTCCGGAGGTAGCGCCCGATCTATTTGGGGGGCGGTCATTATGGCCCTACTGCAGAACGGAAGCAAACTTTTAAGCATGGCGTCATACGGCTTGTCATCCAGAATGCCGATCACCAGGGTGATGTTGCGGTCAGAAAGATTTTCAGACAAATACTCTGCCAGTTTTCGAGCGGCAATAAGATTGTGGGCGCCATCAAGAATTACAAGGGGAGTCCTGGAGACAATTTCCAGCCTGCCCGGCCATCTGTTTTGCATCAGGCCTTGTTTGATTTTTGCCAGGGGAAGATCCGTACGGTTTGTGTTCAGCACCTCACATGCGGCTAAAACGATGGCCGCGTTATTGATCTGGTGGCGGCCGATTAATCCTGTCTGCATGTTGCGCCATACATTTTCGATACCATAATAATTAAATGTCTGGTTTTGGTTCCTGCGAACGCGAAATGTGTCCCCAAAACGATAAAATCGGGAAGACTGCGATTGGGCAATAGTTTTTAACACAGAAATGGCGTTTTTCTGTGTAACGCCGGTTACCACCGGCGTATTTTTTTTGATAATACCTCCCTTTTCACCGGCGATCTGGGTTATGGTATTTCCCAGATACTCTTTATGTTCAATGGAGATATTGGTTATGATGGAAAGGGCGGGTTTGATGATATTGGTAGCATCCAGCCGGCCACCCATGCCGGTCTCTATAACGGCCCAATCGACTTTTTGCCGGCCGAATTCATAAAACGCCATTGCGGTTGCGAATTCAAAAAAGGTCGGTTCGCGTCCGCCGTAATGAACGCTTTTTACGGCTTCATAGGATGCTACAACATTTTCATCGGAAATCGGAAGCCCGTTGATACAGATTCTTTCATTAAATTTTACAAGGTGCGGGGAGGTATAAAGTCCTACTTTGTAACCGGATAGATGGAGGATCGCAGCCAGAGCGGAAGCGATGGATCCTTTTCCATTGGTTCCGGCCACATGGATGAATGCCATTCGATCCAGGGGGCTTTCCAGGCCGTTAAGGATTCTTCGGATAGTGGAAAGTCCCAGCTTTATCCCGAACCGTCTCAGACCGTACATGGCCTTAAGGCAATCGGTGTAAGAATCTGTCAGACTCATTTTCACATAAAAACCCGGCGGAATTAAAGCGCTCGCCGGGTTTTAATTTTTAAGGTTTGATTTTATCTTTTTCTGTATCTGTCTCTTGAAGCTGCAATGCGCTGCCTTCTCAAGGCTTCACGTTGTTTGCGGCGTTTGTGCTCACTTGGCTTTTCATAGGCCTTTTTCAACTTTAGGCGTTTAAAAAGTCCGTCATTTTGAATCTTTTTTTTCAAAATGCGCATCGCCTTTTCAAGGTCGTTGTCGTAGACCTTGACCTGAATGTCTTTCAAATTACTCATCTCCCTTCGTCCCATCAACGGTCAATATTTATGATGGTTATTTTTATTTATCAACAATGAAACCACTTTAATATCTTAAACTGGAGTGGTTGGCAAGTAAAAAGATATGTTCACAAAAGATTGAAGCTGAACAAAAAAAGTGCCCGGGGGTATAAATCCAACTCCCGGGCACATTTACGAGCTCAAATTTTAAAAGTTGATGCAGAACTTAGGTTTAAAGCTTTGAAACAAGCTCAGCAGTAACATCTTGAACACCGGGGCTTCCGTCTAATGTAATGTATTTAATGGAGCCTTCTTTTGCGGCCAGGTCTTTGAAATAGTAGGCTGATGCCAAAGTGCCGGTGTCAGTATCATAATAAATACTATGGCGCTTGTCGATGGCGTCCTCATCCTGGTCATCGTCACGGGTTTTTAAATCGCCACCGCAAACGCGGCACTGGTCACCGTCGGGTTTAATGGCATCAATATAGATATTGTTGGGATGGTTATTGTCATTGACGCATAGTCTGCGACCCATGATTCTGTTTTTGGCTATCTCGCGGTCAAGAAGAATTTCTATAACAATATCAAGGGCCATATCGGCTTCCTTCAGGGATTCATCCAGCTTTATCGCCTGGTTCTTGTTTCTCGGAAACCCGTCAATAAGCCAGGCGCTTTTACAGTCATCCTGTTGCAGGCGGTCGAGTATCATGGGGATCGTGATTTCATCAGGTACCAGGTCGCCCCGGTCAATATACTCCTTGGCCTTTTGGCCTAATTCGGTCCCTTTTGAAATGTTTTCGCGAAAGATAGCGCCGGATTCTATGTGGGGCGTGTTGTATTTGTCTTTTAAAATGGCTCCCTGGGTACCTTTCCCACTGCCGTTCGGTCCAAAAAATAAAATGTTCATACAATTCTCCTTTCATTAATTAATATACGAATCTTGATTTTCACAGCTTTAAATAACATCGGCTTTACTATATAAATGTGAATATCTTGTCAAGGGTTGACTTGTAAAATTATAACCGTTCACAGGTTCAGAGGTTCAGGGTTCAAAGGTTCAGGGTTCAAAGGTTCAGAGGTTCAGGGTTCAGAGGTTCAACGAATAAAGACAACCCTGAACGGTGAACGCTGAACCTTTGAACGCCTCGAAAGATAACCCTGAACGGTGAACGCCTAAACATTAGGTTTGACATTTTTCTGCTGTTTTAAGAAATTCTTGACCAGCTTTAAAGCTTCCGGTTTGCTACCAATTGTATTTGACAGCCTGGCTTCTTCCGCCAGGTTAAGAATTTTTTTAAAAAATGGGGAAGGGGTCAGTCCGAACTCTTCAATAAGGTCATGGCCTGTTATCAGTGGCTGAGTTTTGCTTTTGGGGCTGAATTCTGCAAAATATTCATCGATCATGCCTTTTACAAAGGTGATGAACGCTTTATTTTCTGCATTTACTATATCTTGTTTTCCCTTAATATCGGCGATGGTATGCAACAGCAGGTAAGGGGTGTTATCTTTGCATTTCATAAAAAAGCGGGTTAAGCCTTTGGGAGTTAATGTTTTGTTCTGTTGAGCAGAGAAAAGAGACAGCGGCCGGATATGGTTACGGATGATAAAATCGATGAAATTTCTTTCCCGGGTTGCAAACTTTAACCTTTTGCTGATGGATTTCGCCATGTCGGCACCTTTACGGGCATGTCCGTAGAAACGGGCATCCCCGCTGTGGTCTAAGCTTTTGGCCGCAGGTTTGCCGATGTCGTGCAGCAGGATTGCACATTTGAGGAACATTGCTTTTTGCCTGTCAATACCTGCTATGCCCCGGTGTAAACCAGCGGGCAAAAAATTGTCCGGATTGCCGAGCAGCTCTTCAAGGTGGCCGTAAGCTTTGATTGAATGCTCAAAGACATCATAGCAATGATGTCTGTTTTGAAAACATTTTCTAAGTTTGCCGAGTTCAGGAAAAATGGAGGTCAGAAGCCCGGTCTCGGCCATTTGAGAAAGATAATAATGCGATTTACGGGTTTCAAACATTTTGAAAAGCTCGAGGCGGATTCGTTCTCCGGCCGCTTCCTGAATTATCGTTGCTTCCCTGGCAATGGCTGAACCGGTTTGGGGTTCGATATCAAAACCCAGACAGGCACCCATCCGAAAAGCTCTTAACAGGCGGATCGGGTCTTTTTTAAAAACTTGTTTTGAGACCATTCTAACTTTTTTTTCCTCAAGATCCTGAAGACTGCCGAGAACGTCGATTATTGCTCCTGTGGAAAGGTCATAAGCCATAGCGTTGATGGTGAAGTCCCTCTGATTGAGGTCATCTTCAATCGTGAGGCCGTTGACAGGGGATATATCAACGATAGTATTTTCGGTAACCACCCGGATGATCATCTGTCCGGGTTTTCCCATTTCAACAAGATGGCCGTTTGTCTTGAGGGCCACATGGTTTGCAAATTTTTCCGGGTTGCCCAAAACAGCAATATCATAATCAGCGGGAGTTCTGCCAAGAAGGAGATCTCTGATCGAACCGCCAACAATGTAGGCCCCTTTGGTTTTAGGAAAAATATTTGAATCGAATTGAATCATAGGTTAATAAAGTGTATATAGTTATACCCTAATCGAGCGAAACGCTCGATGTCCGTTGTTCGTTGTCTGTTGTCCGTAGCTAATTTAACCCTAATCGAGCCAAAACTCGATCAGGTGTCTGTGGTCAGTGGTTTTACAGGTTCTTTGGGCCTCTTTTTGTGTTTCACCTGTAGTTGAAATATAATTTCGCTTCTTATTGCTTAGCAACGGACGACGGACAAAGGACAATGGACACCCAATTGAGCATTTTCGCTCATTTGGGGTTAAAGTCTTGATTTATGGATCATCTCCAAATTAGTTGGAGTAAAATAGGGTAAAATGGTTTTTGCTTTAAA
>JACNIG010000464.1 GCA_014383215.1 Candidatus Desulfatibia vada
TAATGCCGATCAAAATAATCAGAATTCTTTGATTAATTTAGCGCGGAAATTCACAACCATCGGGTTTTCAAGCTCTCCAGGGTTGCTTAGGATATTGGCTATTATACCTGGAATAGGCGAAATCATTTTTATGATCGCTTCAGTTTGGATGTTAGTTGCCATGGTTATTGCTGTAAGGCAAGCTTTGGATTATCAGAGCACATTACGAGCAGTAGGCGTCTGTATGATTGGTTGGGTCATTCAAACGATAATTATTATGATTTTATTTACGGTTTTAGGAGGCGGTTAGGCTATGTAATGCGTGGCGGTCTAATTTCTATCATGGCAACCAGGCTGGCAAGACGAGCTTAGAAGGAATAGGATGAAGGGTAGCTAATGTCAGAGATGTATCCAGAGTGTCCGGCGTATGACCACAGGAACTGTAAAGATATTGACAACCCAAAGTTATGTGCTTTGGTCAGAAAAGACAAGAAGTGTCTTAAGAAATTTAGAAAGAAAGCAAAGAAGGAAAAGCCCGTAAGTGCCTGATTCCTGGTACAACCCTTACTTTTCGCCATAGGTCAATCGTTGGTTGTAGAGGCTCTCTGGAAGTCGTTTTGCGGGGAATCCTTATAAAATAAGGCTTTAAAGGAACTATGACCAATGTGATGGACACTTCTACGGTGATGAGGACATGCAGGGCACTTCTACTGAGAGCACTCCGACTGAGAGCACTTTTACTATGACAAAGCTTTTCTTACTTTCAACACCGATGGCCCCAGCTTTCAACACCTATGGCCCCAGTTGGCATAAGTTGGTCTTTTTGGAGGATTTCTTCTGTACTGATTAGGATTGCATCAAATAAAAGGCGAGACCTTCTAATTCAATGAATATACAAAAATTGCTGATAATAGCTCCGCCAATTTTGTTGGCACTATCATTTCACGAATATGCTCACGCTTATATTGCAAACAAGTTTGGAGATGATACTGCAAAGCAAAGTGGTCGTTTAACCCTGAATCCACTCGCACATCTTGACCCAATTGGCACGATCATGATTTTTTTAGTGCATTTCGGGTGGGCCAAACCGGTGCCAGTAAATCCACATAGGTTAAGAAATCCCAAAAAAGATATGCTCTGGATTAGCGTTGCCGGTCCTCTTGCAAATATGATTTTAGCACTTATTAGCGGTATTTTGTTAAGATTTATCTTCGCCACTGTTGGGGTGCCTAATCAGCATTCCATTATAGGTCTGCTTATATATGCGGTGTTTATGAGCTTGCAAATCAATCTGGCTCTGGCCATATTTAACCTGCTCCCAATTGCTCCCCTGGATGGCTCCAAAATTTTATTCGGACTTTTGCCGGTCAAACACGAGGGCAAAATTTATTTCTTGGAGAGATACGGACCTTTTATTCTTCTCGGATTAATCATATTCGGACGAGTTACGGGTGTGCCCATTCTGGGTGGATTGATCTGGCCTTTTGTAAAATATTTTAGCAAAATCTTTGCGGGAATATGAGATCGATAATCAAGGCATCTTTCTTACAAGAGATAGCCAGGGGAAAGCTACGGTGATGGGGACTGGTACTAAGGGGACTGCTACTGCGAGCACTTCTGCTGGGGCACTGCTACTATGCTCTGACACTGCTGCTATTACTATCTATATCTATGCAATTTTATTATGCTATCAATGCCGGTGAAGGATACTTTCAGGCCATGGAGACCTTGCTTCAGGAAAACGTATATTTTTCGTTGAACGATATCACAACTGATAAATCAAACTTTGGGTGCGGGACATATGGCAGATGTCTGGTTTTTCGAGTCCGAGTTGGCTTCCCAGTTTGGATAAATCTGAGCACTGGGAAGAAAGGGTTTCTATTAATTAACGTTGCTACTCTGCGGCAAGGGAACCGAGTCCGTAGCAGTAGCTGGTTAGCCAACCAATATTGTTTTATTTCAGGACACCGTTTATACGATTAATCAGGGATGTCCATTGTTCACATTCTTCCTCTAATAAATCATTTGCTTCGTGGTTGCGAGTCCACCTCAAAAAGGCCTTTGCTAATTTGTATTTAGAAAACTTTTTAATTTGACTTTGACGACATTTGAGTCACGTAAAAGCTGAGAAACGCCTTCGAGATACCAATAATCAGTGAGGCCTTCAAGTACGAGATTTCTCTGTTGTGCAAATAGACTTTGCGCCATATCATAGCCTAATGCTTCTTGAAGTGGGAGCATGGCTGTGGTCATCTTCTTATCACCAAAGATCTGTGTGGTTTCGAGGGTCTCAAATTCTCTCAAAGACAAGCAAAGGGTATGCCGGCAATTTGCTCGTCATACAGGCGGGGACATTCGTCATTGTTGATGACCAATCCAAAACCACAGTTTTGATCCTTAATAAAATCTTTCATTGCCCGTAGCTGTTTTGCCGGCACGGTCTGAGTATATTTTATTTCAATGGGAATCAGTCCAAATTCACCTTCGAGTATCAGGTCGACTTCAGCACCCCCGCCTGTTCGATAATAATAGTAGTCGAATCCTGCACCGGTTGCATTGAGGCCGCGGATGATTTCCTCAATGACCAATCCTTCCCAAGAGCGGCCCATTACCGGATGGGTGGCCAAAAGATCCGTGTCCGGAATACGTAGCAGGTAATGAAGAAGGCCGCTGTCACGAAAATATCCCTTTGGATGTTTTACGACACGTTTCAGCGTATTTCGTGTATAGGAGGGGATGGTTCGCCATAAAAAAGTTCCGTCGGCAATTTCAAAATAATCCCGGACCGTAGGTTGGGATACACCGAGTGATCGCGCCACGTCCGAATAATTAATGACATTTCCGGAGATACCGGCCAGAATCTGCACAAACAACCGGAATCTGTTTTCGTTTATGCCCGGGAATAGTTTTGCCACGTCCCGATACAGATAGGTGCCGACATATTGATTCATCCAGGTCGAATGAAATCGTTTGCTTTTTTTCAGCCATGGCTCCGGGTATCCACCCCTGAACCAGAATTCATGAACATCTCGTATATCCCCAAGCGGCTTGAGTTCATCGATAAAATCCCGAACATGCACCCTGTCGGTCAGAAACTGGAAAAAGGGCGGTGACAATTCTTTCCTGACTTCAGAAAATGAAAACGGCGCCATTTCTATTATGCCGATACGCCCGGCAAGGCTCTCGGAAATGGCTCGAACCAGTTTGGGGGAACTGGAGCCGGTGATTACAAATCGACCGGTGCTCTGCCGGTCCTCGTCCACCGCCACACGCAAGGCGGAAAACAGTTCCGGCCGCAGTTGGGCCTCATCGATCGCAATTTTGTCGGGATTCAGGCGAAAAAACAGATCGGGATCCTGGGAAAGGCTTTGGAAGTCACTCTGCTTTTCAAGGTCATAAACTCTCCAGCCCCTAGGGAGTGTCTGAAGAAGCGTCGTTTTCCCGCACTGCCGGGGACCAATGAGAGCAACGCAGGGGAAAAAAGCAAGATATTCCTTCAGCAGTTTTTCATAATGACGATTCATACCTTGCAATTTAAAACAGACACTTTGAAAATGCAAGGTTATTTTCCAACAATTTTTCTTTTTCCCAGCAAAAAAATGCAGAATCAGCAGTCCCCAACATCATGAACAAAGCCAATCAAAGGCAGAAAACTTCATTTGGATATACTGGTCTTACGAAAAAATCTTGGAAACCTTGTCAATCCGAAGCGTAATGAAAAAGATACGAAAGATAATTGCTTAGTAATATATTCTTTACATAATAGGCTTTATTTGCTATAAGGTTAAATATGTTTAACAATAAAAACGGTATTGAATCCCTGCTACTGCTGCTTGGCGAAAGGTTGAGAGAGGCGCGTTTGGCTCGCAACGAAAGCCAGGAACTGTTCGCACAAAGGCTTGGCTTAACCCGCCAGTCATACAGCAGGATGGAGAAAGGCTCCCCGCAGACGCTGATCGGCAACTGGCTGGCAGCCTGCAGCATCCTTGGCCGGCTTGATGGCTGGCAGGAGGTGCTGGCTCCCAAAGAAGACCTGTTCGCGAAATTCGAGAAAAAAAGCCGTGAGCGGCAACGGGCCGGGGGAAGGCGAAAGAAAATGACATGATTCTTACGGTATGGTTGACTCTGGCTACAGCGGAGGTTGTCAAGATCGGAGAACTGGCTGCAGACGACCCTGATTTCAGGGGAGCGCTGAAAGGACAGTTCCGCTATGCTCCCGAATACTTGGAGCATCCTCGGGCATTTCCGATCGATCCCCTGCATCTACCGTTGTCCACGGACATTTTCGATGCGGATCGGCCACGTGCCGGAGTCCATGGCGTTTTTGAAGATAGTCTTCCGGACGATTGGGGCCGGAGGCTCCTATTCCGCTGCTACAAGCTGGGGCGCGCAGACCAACGTGTTCCCCGGTTATTGCGATTACTGGGCAACCAGGGTTTGGGGGCCTTGAGCTACGTGGAGGAAGGCCGGCCGGAATTGAAAACAACCGGGGTTTCCAGCCGACACCTTAAGGAACTGGCGATGCTGGCAGGGAAATTCGAGCAGGAACCCGCAGCAACGGCCGACGATGAACTTTCCTTGTTGTTCCAGGCCGGAAGTTCCCCGGGCGGAGCCAGGCCTAAAGCCCTTGTTGAGGACGAAAACGGGGCATACCTGGCAAAGTTTGCCAGCGCTAAGGATCACTTGGACGTGGTAAGTCTGGAGGCCGCAGCCATGGAGTTGGGCCGCCGGGCCGGTATCGAGACAGCCGAGACCAGGCTTTTGCCTTTGAGCTCCGGGCAATGCCTGTTGGTGAAACGGTTTGATATCAACGAAGCAGGCGGCCGCAACCACATGGTCAGCATGCAAACACTGCTAAAGGCCGACGATTGGTACGATGCCGGCTACCGGGACCTGGCAGAGGTGATCAAGCATGTTTCCACGCAACCGGGGCAGGATCTTCAAGGCTTTACAGACAGATGGCGTTCAATGTAATGATCGGTAACACCGACGACCACCTGAAAAATTTCCTTATGCTGCACAATGATGAAGGCTGGCGACTAAGCCCGGCCTTCGACCTGGTGCCGAACATAGGTTTCAACCAGGAACATGTGCTGCGCATCGGCCTAGATAACAGGCCGGCAGATTTGGAAACACTCCTGGTAGAAGCCAAACACTTTGGGATAAAACGGAGGCAGCAGGCCTTGGACGTCATTCTTGAGATTTATGATGTTGTTTCGGAGTGGGATGCGGTTTTTACTGTGTGTGGCGTGCCGGACAAGGATGTTGAAAGTATCGGTAAAGATATTATTCAGCGATTGAAAAAAGCAGGCACCTCCGGGTAAAACCAACCTCATTTTTCCAAAACCGATCCCTGTTTTTCCAACAGAAAATAGATTGAGAATAACGAAAGTTAAAAGAGTCTCGCTGAAACAAATTGGAAAATATCCTCTGACTTCATACAAGAACGCATTTATTGAAATTCTATTGGGAGAAGCACTCTCTAATACTTTTGCAATTAATTGAGTCGTCTCAATAGCTTTGCTTGCATTTGTAAATCCACCCATTTGTTATTGTCCTTCAACATGAAAAAAGCAGTATCCGCAACCGTTGCAAAATAGGATGAGAGCATCACAAGAGATTTCGGCTTATCTTTAGCCCATTTTTCTAATTCATCCATAGCAGGTTCCGATTTTTATTCCCCAATTGTTT
>JACNIG010000194.1 GCA_014383215.1 Candidatus Desulfatibia vada
TGGTTGAAGTTGAGAAAATAGCAGCGATTTTCAGGAAAGCCGGAGCAAATGCCAAAATCAGCTCGATTCATGTGAATGGCTGGTTTGGAAATTATGATAAATTGAGCATGACCCGGGTTATGTTCCGTGAAATTTTCGAAAAGGATCTGGAGACTATCAAAGAGATTGTTATATTTTGCGGTGATTCTCCAAATGATGCGCCAATGTTTGATTATTTCCCCAATGCGGTAGGTGTGGCAAATATTTCCCAATTCAAAGACAGACTCTCTTCGAAACCTGCGTGGATAACAAATAAGCCGGGTGGTTATGGCTTTGCGGAACTGGTGGAGATACTCTTGCGTGGAGCTTGAGGGGCATCCTATATTGCCCTTTCAAGAAAAGGGATGGTCACCCATTTTCCAAGCCTGATTCGATTTTCGCGGGTTATATCGGTGCACACCTATGGGGCTATCCGAGAATGGCTATTTTCCCCGATCTCCGTATCAGGCTCATCCCGCCTAGCGGGACTCATTCTCGGACAACCTCCTATACGGGAGAACTACACCTTATTTGCTTTTATGGCCTTTAGCACATCTATGCTGCTCTTCAACCCTTTGGAGTATCTGGCCATGCTGATGGCCATACCGGCCATCTGGGCCAGGGCCTGAATGAAATTCACATCTTCAAGGGTGAACTCCCATTTTTCTGCGGTATAAACCCGCATGACCCCGATGTGTTTTCCGCCGGCAACGATAGGCACCGAAAGGATGGATGCAATCCCCTCTTTTTCAGCCTCCTGTGGATACTGGATTCTGGGATCATCGCCCACATCGTATATGGCCACCGGTCCCTCCTCGATGGATTGCGCTATGGACTTGAGCGAGCTCAATGGGCCCTTGCTTTTGTATTCATCACTGAGCCCGAAGGATGCCGCCAGTTCCAGTTCATCAGTTTTTCGATTGAGGAGAAAGAGTGCACAGGCTTTTACGTCAAGGGCCGTTTTGACGCTGTCAACCGTGATTAAAACGATTTCTTCAGGATCTTTTGAATGGGAAATGGCTTTGGTAATCTTGAGCAGGGTTTCATAGTTGATGATTTTCTTTTCCATGGTTTCCCTCCTTTTTTGTGGCATGTTGCAGGTTAATTGGGAAAACACTCTTGAACAACATTGTGGCCCTGTTAAAAAGAAAGCATTATTTGATTTTAAAGTTAATTATGAATAATCGTATCGAGCCTGTCAATGGAAAAACGGTTTATTCAGGAATTCTACAGTAGAAAGAGTCAAGCGTAGATTTGATGACCCCTTTACTCTAATCGAAATGTGACACCTATTGTTATGAAATCATGCCGTTTTTACCTAAGATCATCTCCCAGGGTGCTGGCGAGGAGATGTTAGGCACCACAACATCTTGAACTATATGCCGCCCGATTTTATATGCTCTTACCCTTGACACGTAAATCCATTTCTGCTTATGCTACTCTACCAAAAAGGATGCTAATTCAAAATTTATGGTAGTGGACTTCGATGGATAAGGCTATTTCAATTATCATATCAGCCTCTTTTTCTCTCCTGATGTATCTGGGTTTTGTGGCCGCCTTGAAAAGCGAGAGAGTTAGAAGCTATGTGAGCAGACATTGGTATTACCACCCAAATGCAATCTGTGTCTGGAGAGTATTTATCGGTCTGTCAGGCATATTGTTATATTTTGTAGCCGGACAGCACGCCTGGGGCATCCTATTATTTACCGTTTCAGCGGTCTTAGACGGTGTTGACGGACTAATAGCCAGGAGATGCAACCTTATAACCCCTTTTGGCGAGGAACTCGATCCCCTATGTGATAAACTAACCTATTTACCCCCCATGTTCTTTTTCGCTTATATGGGCCTGATAGATGTGAGGGCAGTATGGGCACTGCTGATCATAGAGGCCTGCGGGCAGTTCTTGATCAGATATATTATTAAGCGTTTTACAAAATTCTCTGTGGCTGCGAATAATTTTGGAAAGATTAAAGCGGTCTTGTGCTTTGCCTTGATCATTTACTGCGCGCTTCTCGGTGATGCCTTCCAACTCCCGGATTTTTCAGCGCAAATGCTTTATGTATGCATCATTTTGTCAATTTCATCGAGTGTTTTCAAAACCATACCAAACCGTTTCTATGCAGACATTTTGTCAATTTTGAATTTATTATGCGGCATAACCGGGATATTCTTGGTCTTTCAAGGTCGATATGTATATACGGCTATTGCTATCGTGGCTGGACAGATCTTCGACCTGTTTGATGGCAGGATGGCGGAAAAGCATGGAGGAACAAAGTTTGGGCCGTGGCTTGACGATATAGCGGATCTGGTCAGCTTTGGCGTGTGCCCGGGTTTATTGATCCTCTTTAAAGGTAATTTGGAGCTGCCCTCATTTATTTTCGGGATTCTCTACTTCCTTGCCATAGGGTTTCGTTTATGGCGATATCTGGCCCATGACAAGGATGACAAGACGCTGCCCCCTGGTGTCTTTAATGGATTGCCCAGCCCTGCTGGGGCTATGGTTGCTTTGGGTGCTTGTTTATTCTGGACAAATTTGTGGATGATATGGGCCGTTATCCTTTTAATCTCTTATCTGCTTGTGAGCCATATTAGGTTCGTTCATTTTGGAAGGGTGATATTACGCCGCGTTCCACGCACCTTTGTTGTTATATTCGGCTTTATTATCGTATTCATCATTGCCTATCTTATAAAAACAAGGGATCCTGAAACGCTGGGGGCCTTGCTCCTCATATCTTTTTTGACTTATCTAATAACGAGTAGCAAAATGATTATCACGAAAGGTACTTAGCCGGATTTTTGTTTTCCTGTTTCTAAGCACAGCCAGCGCAGACGAACTGATTATGAAAAACGGCGATGGTAAAGCGGGCCTACTCTTGACTCATGTGCACTTGGGTTTTCGCCCTTGCGCTCTTAGTGCAAGTCGCTCCTTCGTTTGCTCCAGAAACTCCTTTCCACCCACCGCTATGCTCTTTGTCCATTTCCTATCACGAGAATATCGCCCCGCCTTCACTGAATCCTCAATCCATTTCCATTTGTCCGAGAGCAAGTATAATTTACCTGTCCCTATTTTTCCCCCTATCTATATAGATCTCTTCGTGCCGTCGCCCCCGGTTCATCAAATGATACCATGCGTAAGGGTATTGGATTCTTAACGGTCTCGACATGGGGATATCCTATTGGGTCTTCAATTAAGAGTCAAACAAAGACTTGATGACCCGTAGATATTCTCTCATGGTTTCTTTCTTTCATCCCTAACACGCATGGCTTTGTGGGTTGCCCGTGTCAGAGTTTTGGCTTCCAGGAGCTTCACCACGGGCCGGATGCCGATAATTTTCTGACATTCAGTCTGGATTTGTTCCGCCAATCCATCGGCATCCCCTTGGAAGCCTTCGGCCTTCTCGATTTCCACCGTCAGAACAGCCATATGTTTCTTTTCCGTGATCACACACGCATATTCACCCGTGAGATTGCTGTTATTCCGGACAATAGTTTCGATATCACTGGGAAAGACATTGACGCCTTTTATAATCATCATGTCGTCCAGTCTGCCGTGAATCCCGTGCAGACGCAGATGCGTTCGCCCACAATCGCATGGCTCGGTGGTATATGAGACGATGTCGCCGGTGCGGAAACGGATCAGGGGACGGGCGACTTTTTTCAGAGAAGTCAGGATCAGTTCCCCGCGTTCTCCTTCCGGAACTTCTTCACCGGTGTCTGGATCGACAACTTCCGTGAAGATATGATCTTCGGCCCAGTGTAATCCCTCCTTGGCTTCGCACATCGCGGCGCATGCGCCGAAAATATCCGAAAGACCGAAATAATCATACACATCCGCGCCCCATAGTTTTTGAATGTTATCCCGAGTCTCCGGTATCGAACCTCCCGGTTCACCCGCGACAAAGATTTTTTTTATCGAAAATTCCTTGGCTGGATCAATGCCGTTCTCTCTAGCGGTTTCTCCCAGGAACCATGCGTAAGAGGGTGTTGTCCATGTAATAGTGGCCTTCCAGGTTTTCAGTATGGACAATAATCTTTCAGAAGGAATTGAGCCTCCCCAGATCGTCAGGGCCCCAACTTTCATCGCACCGATTACATCAGGACCTCCCACAAAAAGGGTGAAATTCAGGGCATGGCAATACCGGTCCGTAGGTCTCATGCCGGAGGACCAGAAAAACCGGGCTTGGCAATCCTGAAAATCTTCAAAATCCGGTCCGGTAAAAGGAGAAGCGGTCGGAACGCCGGTTGAGCCGCTGGAAGCGCTCAAAAAGACAAATTCTTCTTCCGGCGCGCAAAGAAGGTCGCCAAAATCCGGCGCAGCCTGCTGCCTGCTTCGGAGGACTTTTTTATCAATGGTGGGAAATTTCTTGATATCTTCCAGATGCGCTAAATGAACCGGTTTGACGCCAGCCTCATCAAACAGCCCTTTGTAATAAGGGGATTTCTTGTACGTCAACTCAACCATTTCTTTCATTTTAGTAAGTTGAAATTCCCTGAGTTGGTCCCTGGGCATGGTCTCAATTTCTTCGTCCCAATATCTTCGATATCCGCTCATAATGAATTATTTTCCTTTCTTCCTACTCTGATTGGTTTAGAAATGTACTTTCTCATCTCTCCGGGTTCGGCCCGGTTCGACCGGGTTCAAATTAGCGGGAAAAACGGGGTCAGCCCGTATCATAGGGCAGATTCCCAGAATCATCTTTTGGGGGACGGGGGGACGTCCATCACTAAGTAATTAACTCAACCTATAAGGCTATAATTGTTTTCTTTAGCGATTCGCTCACCCATTCGCACAGCATACCCCACACCATGACCAGTCATACCAATAAGTCTCGCCAAATCTGCCAGTGGATATCCCAGCTCCACAACCGCCCAGTAACAATACAACCCCGTCACTTCCGCCCTTGTTTTTTGACGGCTCTTTATCATGTCAAGTTATTTACTTAATGATGGACGTCCCCCGCTATATGCATTGATTTCCGTGAATAATGATCGTTTTACCCCTAAAAAGTGCAATATAGGGGCTATTTAGCAGGCAATTCCCTGTCTTTCATTAATAATGTTGCATAGTTAGCGTGGCCCGACCCCAATCCCGGCTTTGTTATCGTATTCATCATTGCCTATCTTATAAAAGCAAGGGATACTGAAATGCTGGGGGCTTTACTCCTCATATCTTTTTTGACTTATCTAATAACGAGCAGCAAACTGATTATCACGAAAGACATTTAGGACTTTGTATTTCTTTAAATGGACATCGTGTGTCCTCAGGGGTGTGACCTCTCTTCGTTATTGCAGATGCGGATTCATCAGGAGGGAGCGTCAAATTCCGCCACACGTTTTTGCTTTCTCTGCACCAGATTCGTTCAGAACTTCTTCAAAATATCCATTGCCCCCCGCTTGACCTCCATTTCCGGATCCGAGAGCATCTCCTTGATCTTGTTCCTAAGACCCGAAAGCTGATTCTTATCAAGTTCGGCTAATTCTATGAAGTTATTCTTGGGCGAGCCCTGAAAATTTCTTCAACTGTTTTTCGTAGTAGCCCCTGTTCTCGGTTGCAGTTGCCATTGCCTCTTCAATGGTTTTGATCGCCTCATCTACAAGCCCCTTTGCAAAGCAGGCCTCGGCCAACGTATCGAGAAACCCCGGTGACC
>JACNIG010000104.1 GCA_014383215.1 Candidatus Desulfatibia vada
TAATGCCGATCAAAATAATCAGAATTCTTTGATTAATTTAGCGCGGAAATTCACAGCATTTAGATCTAATGAAGGTACCTATAAAAAAACAAAACTTGAAGCAGTTATACCATCACTCTTTGGCGTTAAGACTATGGATGAAGTTAGTACTATAATTCGCGTAGATTTCATACCAGATGAGGTTGCATTTAAATTGCCAATAGAGACTTTTCGTTTAGCAAACAAAGGAGATGCGGTTGCTATCATGATTGTTCAGGAAATGGGGCGAGCACAAGGACAATATGCAGCAAGTATTGTCAAACATCTTGGAATGGAAAAAGAAAAACTACCATTAGTACTTATTGGTAGTTTGTTTGGTACAAATAATCCTTATTTAATAGATCCATATATAGATGAAGTCCGTAGAATTGCAAAGAAAGCTTTTACAATAATACCAAATTTTCCACCTGTAAAAGGTGCTTATCTTCTTGCGGTTGATGCGATGGTTGGAGTTGCCTCGAGTCTGTAAGGACAAGGGTTCAATAATATTCCGTCTGATTCATAAATGTCCCCCGTATTTTCTACTCGGCTCTTATTTTATCAAAAAAAGGAGTTCGCTTTAGTTTAATACACTCCGCCGAATATAAATACATGGCCGCTGACCATGTTTGCCAATCCTGTCCTTTAGGTTTACCATCCTGGGCTTTAAACCATTCATTGAACCCAAATTCTACTTTAGCGGTATTGACAAACTGTATCAGTTTTGTAAGTGCTTCAAACTTTTTTTCAGCTAGTTTATATCTGCCCGCTGCCACTAAAGCGGCTATATAAAAGCCGCAAATAAATGGCCATACCCCTCCATTATGGTAATCCCCGGGGGGGTTGAATTTTGCATATCTATGTCGCCAGTCATTATCTCCTGGATTAATAAAAGGAAAAAAATTGGGCGGTAAATCTATAACCAGATCTCCATTATTTTTTAATTTCTGACACTCTTCTTCTATCCAGGAAATCATATTTAAGGATCTTGACGGCGAGGCAATTCCTGAAAGAATTGCCAGACTATTACCTAAAAGATCAAACCGTTCGCTATTGTATATTTTATAGGACCAGAGCGCATAGTATGGTTTAAATTTTATTTTTAAACCGCCTTCTGTGTAGTGTTTGCCGTCCTCTTCTTTGATAGAAAGACGAGCCGTTATCTTTTTTTTTAACGCACTTGCCTGCTTATCAAGGCTAAATAATTTTAAGTAAGTGTATACTATTGTGTTAACAAAAAGACCATAACCTAAAACCCACTGTTCATCACGCCAATCACTGGTAGGAAGCTGAGCCACTAAAATCCGATCGCGTGGAGACTGATACTCCATCCATGTAAGCGCCTTTTTTACAGCTTCTTCTAAAAAATCATCTTCTCCTGTAAATTCACGAAATATCTTTATTGCCATGAGAAATAAAGGGGTCGTATCACTTGCACCGCTTTCTTCGGGATCATGAACAATGGATGAAATATGCCCCAAACGAGTCTGATTTTTTGCCAAAGTCTGAAATACTCTTCTTAAGGAACTTATTAATATGTCATTTCCCGTCAGCAGCACCCCAAGGGCAGAAATCATTAAATCTCTTGTATATGGCTCAGGATAACCCCACCCTGCTGTTCTGGGAAGATTCATAAATGGCCCTTTATTGTTATGCAAAAGTACCTCAAGAGCCGCCTTTTTTGCTTTTTCTATTAAACCATTTAAGCCTGGTTCCATTATGATATCCCCAGCTGTGCAGAAATAATTTCTACAAAGCGCTTAGCAACTGCCTTATAATTAAAATTTTCAACGACTCTTTTTCTTGCTGCTTGGCCCAATTTATGGCGCAACTCGGGATTTTCCATTAAATCCATTAAATAATTGGCAATATCATTAACACTTGCACGATAGTCAACAGTGCGAGGATTTTTAAAAATAATTCTCTGATTTTCATGAAATCCGGATTCGGTGCCCAGGATAGCCTCTTTTAAAATAATTTCCTGCGCGACTTCGGCCAGGAGAGCGGTTTCCCCATGAACAAGTGTATCCATCATCCCCATAGCCTTTATTCCTATAACCGGTTTTCCACATGCTCCCGCCTCAACTTGAGGCATTCCAAAACCTTCAAGTCGGGAAGGCGCTGCATAAATATCACAGGCGTTAATTAAATAAGGCATAAAAGTTCTTGATACTCTATTCATAGTATAAATTATGTTTTGGCTGATTCCCAGCTGATTTGCCAGTTTAAAATCAGCCAAATTTTGTATTTCGGTTCTGGCCTGAGGCCAGACCTTGCAAACATATTTCCATGGAGGGGCTTTAGTATTATTGATAGCTAAAGCCTGCATAACTTCTAAAGCGCCCTTGGAAGCGGCATCCCCGCCAACTGTCAAAATCATAATGTCATCAGGGCCAACTCCTAATGATTCCCTTACAGCTGTTACCTTAGGATCGGTCTGGTCTATAGGATGAAAAGCATCTGTATCACAGCCTACCGGCAGAATCTCAATATTGTCTCCATTTATTCCATCTCGAATATATACCTCTTTCACCCAGTTTGAAGTGACTAAAATTAGAGGCAGTCCATTTAATATTTCCTGATAATTTGCAATATACCCATCAGCAACTAGCCATGGAACAGGCTGAATCCCATACTGCTGAGGATGGAGTATTAAATCCGGAGTATGCCCCCAATAACCAACCCCGAGAACAACATCAGGTTTAAACCATCTGTAGTACCACTCCTTTTCCTGAGCTGATTCAAAATTTACGGGATGAACATCTATTCCCAGTTCTTTTAATCCTCTGCATAACAACTCCCCCTGTGTGGCTAAACCGCCGGGAGAAGCGGGATAATCATATAAAACCAGAACTTTCATTTTTGACTCTCCTTGAGCATTGCTTTAATCTTTTCTCCTTGCCTAAAACACCAAAAAGCCTCGTTTTTCGGTGTTGTCAACGCCTCAAAACTATTTGTCAAAAATCGGTATGTTTTGGTAATAATGTTGTACTTTTTGAGCCAGATATTTTCAGGGAGTTCAATGACCCTGTCAGCATTTTTGATAGCCTGTGGATAATAGCTTTTGCTGTCATCCTCATATGCGAAAAACCATAATTGACGTGACTTAATTTTTTTTTGTTCCCATAAAAAAGAAACTGCTTTGCCAGTCTCTTCATGTCTTTTATGCCTGGTATATTCTCCAGCAGGACTATGCGTAATAATCAGATCATAATTAATTTTTGGTAATAAAAATAAAATTAATTTTTCTATCTTTTTTTTAGAAATCGGGTTTTGTTCTGGACTGTCATCAAGGTTTCCCATCGTCCCATTTGCTCCATAAAACTTTAAAACTTTTAAAAATTTTGGAGATCGATCCGTATCATTTCCTCTACAAAGAGATATTATTGTCCATTTACACTCAGGATTCATCAAAATCATCCCTCCGGCCCATAAGGTTTCATCATCAGGATGAGCGACAATCACAGCGATCTCTTTAAAATCAAATTCTTTATTCAAATTCATTACCAATTTTCCTGGCTCTTTCAGGATGATCCAAATCAATTCCTTGTTTCAACGCTGTTTCTATTAATAAATTCCAGCCCATAGCTAATTCCAGATAAGGATTAAATTCTCCGTAATCAGGAATTTGCAAAGTAGGAAAAGATGTTTTCCGGGTCGATATTGCAATAACGGTCATACCTATTCCTTTTACTAAAGTTTTTTGTATTTTGGCCTCTTCCTCCTGGAAAGGATCTATAGCGATTATAATTTCATCTGCTGACATTACCTCTTCAATTCCATGAACCGCATAAGTCCCTTCAAGGTAATCCGATTTTTTTCTTGTAATTTCATTGGCTTTTAGAGTCAATTCTTCTGAAACGCCGTTATTTCTGCCTGAAAAATAGATCATTTTGGAAGAAACAAGTTTATTGACTATTTTTTCAGGAATTTTCATTCTTAATACTTTTTCTATTAAGTTCCCTAACTTATTTAAATCGGGAAGTTTTTGATTATTAGATTTTCTAAATAATATATCATAAAACAAGGCCTGCTCAACAACTGTTTTAGTAGCGGCCACAGCCTCTTCATGACCACTTACCAGCAGATAACCATAATCTGCATTATTTATAATTTCGGTACTTTTATGGGCAACCACAGCAATAATATTTTTATGCTTTTTCTTTTTTAATTTTTCAATTAATTTAACACCTTCTTTTGTTTTGCCCGAATTGGAAGCTATAAAAACAGTATAATCATCAAGATTATATTCGGCAGACTGGCTGGCTCCTTCTGTTATTATCATCTCTTTATAGTTATGATATCGGGCATCATAAATAACTTTTTTTGCAGGAAAAATTCTTGAAGATCCTTCGCCGGTTAATAATATTTTTTTATGTTTAATATGTTTTGTGAATTCAAAAACTTGCAATGGATCCATGGCAGCTAAAACTTTTTTTACTTCCAGCATTTCCTTGACCAGGAAATATTTTCGATATTTTTCATCAATATTGTTCATGAATGATTTGCCTTAAATTTATTAAGCTACTTTCCGCATACAGTTAAGTAACTCGTTAACTTCAACAGTTGCAATGCCGGAATTGATATCAGACATGGCGCAGGGAATGACCAATTCGTTGTTATGAATTAGCGCGCCGCAGGAATAAACAACATTGGGAACATATCCCTCGCGTTCTTTCTTGTGCGGGACAAGCAAGGGCTCATCCAGGCGGGCGATCATTTTTGTTGGATTTTCAAGATCAAGCAGCATGGCACCGATGCAATACTGGCGCATGGGCCCGACGCCATGGGTGAGCACGATCCAGCCCTTATCGGTCTCCAAAGGGGAACCGCAATTGCCGATCTGGATGAATTCCCATGGATATTCAGGCTGTTGGATTATTTCTGACTTTTGCCAGAAATGGATATTGTCCGAGAACATGATATGATTGTTTTCACCGTCCTGGCGCGAAAGCATGGCATAGCGGCCGCCAATTTTGCGCGGGAAAAGCGCCATGCCTTTGTTTTGCACGGCTTTCCCGTTTAGCGTTAAAATGTTGAATTTGATGAAATCCTTTGTTTCAATCAACTGCGGTAAAATGGTAATGCCGTTATAGGCGGTATAGGTTGCATAATAGGTGACGTCTTGCCTGCCATCGAAAAATTGAACGAACCGGGCATCTTCAATGCCTCTGCTTTCGTTTTTGGAAACGGGAAAGATCACCCGTTCGGATACGCGGTGATCGGGGTGGAAATTCACCTCATAATTGGAGTCCGCCAGCCAGCGCATAATCTCGAAGGTTCTTTCTTGGATTGTTTCGTGGAATTGCGGTGTTGCGCGCAGTATTCCAATTTTTTCTATTAATTCATTATAGGTAAAATCTTCCGGCATCCGGTTAAGCACATAAGCGGTTATCTCTTTGCCGGCCCCCATCTCATTCAGCTTACGCTGGAAAACAGTGCGTTTGTAAACAGCGTCCAATTGGAGATCCGGCGTTTCCACATAATCACTGATCGGGTCGAAAAGGAGCTTATTATATCGGTCAAGAACGCCGCTGCGAAAGACAATGGACGAAATATGGCCTTCGCCGGTTGCCCGCAGGCTCATGATAAAGCGCAAGCTGCCTTTTT
>JACNIG010000168.1 GCA_014383215.1 Candidatus Desulfatibia vada
AAGGCAAGATGCCGGTTCCAAAATCGCTTCCAGTGGCGGCCTGGATTAACAAACCCGCTACTGATGATTTCGAGTCTAATATATTAACACACGTGTCTCATTTTCATTGACACATTCCGATACCCCGTATTTTCATGAAAACATTTGACCTGGCCAATTCGCCTTTTACCGGAACCAATCTGATTGAGGCCAGTGCGGGTACCGGCAAGACATATACCATCGCCGCCCTGTATTTAAGGCTGATAATAGAAGAACAGCTTTCACCACACCAAATTCTGGTAGTAACCTTTACCAGAGCGGCAACTGCGGAAATTAAAGACCGCGTCCGCAATAAACTCCTACAACTAAAATCGGCATTTTCAACCGGGTCCAGTACCGATATCTTCATCGACACACTTGTAAAAAAGCACGATAACCCGGCTCTGGCCATGGGATTGATTCAAGATGCGCTTTTTGATTTTGACAAAGCCGCCATCTTTACAATCCACGGTTTTTGCCAGCGGGTTCTGCATGAGAACGCCTTTGAAACCCGAAGTTTATTTGATACCGAACTTGTTACAGATCCTTTGGTTTTGACACAAGAAATTGCAGATGATTTCTGGCGAAAACATTTGTACACCATGCCGCCGGAATTCATAAGCTACACCCTTAAAAAGATATCCGGACCGGATTTTTTTTTAAAGCTCCTGTCTCAAAAAAAAACGCCTGAAATTAAGATTATCCCGCATATCGGGCAGCCTGTTTTAAAAAGCCTGCCTGCTTTTAGGAAAATTTACAAAAAACTGCAAAACCTTTGGCCGGTTTCGCGAACCGCGGTGATACAGTTGTTAAAGTCTCCGGCCTTGAGCGGAACGATTTACGGCAGTCTCACAACAGAGTCAAAACAGATCGGCGTTTCCAAAAGAGATCTGAAAATTATTGCCCTGGTGGAAGCCATGGACAGATTGGTTGATAACAAACTTGCAGGTTTCCCCCTGTTTAATAAATTTGAGAACTATACCGATGCAAAAATAAGAAAAGCTACCCGCAAAAAAGAGTCTCCACCTTCCCACAAAATATTCGATATATGTGAAGCACTTTATCAAAAAGGCCTTGCCCTTGAATCCGAAATGGAAAGATACCTTCTATTTCTTAAAAGCGAATGTTTCAAATTTGCAGAAACAGAACTGGCAACAAAAAAGAAAGTTGCGAACATCCAATTTTTTGACGATCTTTTGTTAATGGTTACAAAAGCCCTTGAAAGTAATGGCGGAAATATACTTGCCGGCGCTATACGGGATAAATACAAGGCAGCTCTTGTGGATGAGTTCCAGGATACGGATGCGGTCCAATATGCTATTTTTTCAAAGCTTTTTTCCTCAAAAGAGAGCATCCTGTTTCTGATCGGTGACCCCAAGCAGTCCATATACAGTTTCAGAGGTGCTGATATTTTTTCGTACATGCAGGCGGCACGCCATGCGGATTTTAAATATACGCTGACTGAAAACTGGCGTTCATCGCCGGGCTTGATAAGAGCAATCAACACTGTTTTTTCCAATGTTAAGACACCCTTTATCTTTGATGAAATCCCGTTTGAGGAAGGCATTTCTGTTGGGATAAACGATACCGGCATGGAGCAGGCACCCTTAAAGTTATGGTATCTGGAATTTGAAAAAGCAAAATCCACGAGCAAGGCTGCGGCGGTTCAACTGATAGCGGCGGCGGTTGCCGGTGAAATTTCCCGTCTTATTTTGAACGATATGAAGGCAGAGGCTGATTTTAAGACAGATTGCATCTCGCCCGGAGATATTGCCGTGCTGGTTCGAACAAACCGGCAGGCACAAATTATCAAAACACACCTTTCATCCAGGCAGATTCCCTCTGTTCTTTTCAGCGCAGGAAACATTTTTCATTCACATGAAGCACGGGAGATGGAAATAATTTTGTCGAGCATTTCCGAGCCCGCCAATGAACGCTTATTTCGGGCGGCCCTTGCGACCGATATGATGGGAGTTGCAGGCCAAGAATTAGACATGCAGTCCCAAGAACCGTTTTGGTGGCAGGAACGGCTTGGCGCCTTCAGGGAATATTTCCAATTGTGGCGGCAATACGGTTTAATAAGAATGTTTAGCAGGTTTATGGCTAAGGAGGAAGTCAGGGGGCGTCTTTTGTCATTTGCAGATGGTGAAAGGAGGCTTACGAATGTGCTCCACTTGACAGAAGTCCTGTACCAGGAATCGGTTGCAAAAAACCTGGGGACAACCGGCCTTGTCAGATGGTTGTCTGAACAAAGACAAACCACGTCATCCCAGTCAGAGACGCATCAACTGCGTCTGGAAAGCGACGAACATGCCGTAAAAATTATTACTATCCATAAAAGCAAAGGCCTGGAATATCCGGTTGTTTTTTGCCCCTTTGGATGGGAAGGATCGTACATCAAAAATAAAGAAATCGTATTTCATGACAATACCGAAAACTATAATCTTGTGCTTGATCTTGACGCCGGCCAAAACAGCCTCCATATCGTTCGGGCTCAAAATGAGCTTCTGGCGGAAAATCTTAGATTGCTTTACGTAGCTTTAACCCGGGCTAAAAAAAGATGTTACCTGGCCTGGGGCTGCTTTAAAACTGCGGAAACGTCCGCCTTGGCCTTTTTATTTCATTCCGACCTAACCCCGGCGGATGACATAAACAGTACGGATGTTGTTAGCGCCCTGAGAGCCGATATTTCAAAACGAAAAAGCGAAGATTTTTTGGATGACTTAAAGCATCTGGCAAACCGATCAGAAGGGACCATCGAGCTTATGTCCATGCCGGTTGAAAGTGATGGAGATTATCATCATTACGAAACTTTTGACAAAAAGCACTATTGCAGGCAATTTGCAGGAAAAATGGAGACTGCCTGGAAAGTGGCGAGTTATTCATACTTAATATCGAGAAGGATATTGGATGAAGCACTGCCGGATCGTGACGCTTTTCGCGACCTAAAGCAAAACATCTCTGATCATAGACGGGATGTTTCTGAACTTGCTGATATTTATTCATTTCCCAAAGGTACCCGCGCCGGAATATTTTTCCATGACCTTTTTGAAAATCTCGATTTTTTATCAAAAGATCCTGACCATACCAATAGACTGGTGAAAGACAAATTAAGTGCATATGGATTTGCCGGTAAATGGCAGGCAACCGTCAGAACCATGCTGCAAAAAGTTCTGGCAGCACCATTAACATCGGACCCAGCACCGCTGACCCTGTCATGCATTAAACCTGAAGATCGGATCAATGAAATGGAATTTTATTTTCCGCTGAACCCGATAACACCTCAAAAATTAAAAAAAATCTTTGAGATCCACAGTGACGCCGATATTTACGCAAATTTTCCCCGGCAAATTGAAAAGTTGTCCTTTTCGTTGACCAAAGGTTTTATGAAAGGGTATATGGATCTGATCTTTCATGCCGGAGGCCGTTATTTTCTGGTAGACTGGAAATCAAACTTTTTAGGCTCGCGCCTGGAGGATTATGACCAAGCCGCCCTGTTTAAAACCATGAACGCGGACTTTTATATTCTGCAGTATCATTTGTATACCCTGGCGCTGCATCAATACCTGCAGATGCGGGTGCCGGGTTACAGGTATGAACGCGATTTCGGCGGTGTATTTTACATCTTTATTCGAGGTGTTGACCCTGACCAAGGATCGAATTTCGGAATATACAAAGATCTTCCGACTCCGGAAATTATCAGGGCACTGGGCAGCACTCTTATTCCGAATTTCTCAATATGAAAAGTCATAATCGATCAATATTGTATCATGCTGGAATTATGCGCGAAATTGATTTCCATTTCGCACGCTTTATCAGTGGGCTTTGCCCCCATGACGATCCTGATATTTTTATGGGAGCCGCCCTGGTCAGCAATGCCGCCGGCAACGGTGATATATATCTTGATCTAGCTCTATCAGCGGGAAAACCTCTGGGTGAGAGTCTGGGTGCTGAATCCCGACTGAGATGCCCGGAGCTTAACGCATGGACCGAAAAACTGCATGCAAGCCCTGTGGTGGGCAGCCCGGGAGAGTTGCGTCCGCTGATCCTTGATAAAAAAAACAGGCTCTACCTTTTCCGCTATTGGAATTATGAAAAAAAGCTTGCTGACCTGATTCTCAAACGTGCTCAAGAACATATCGGGGTTATTGATGAGTCTTTGTTAAGAAACAGCTTGCAAAGGCTTTTCCCCGAAGTTTCAGACAATGGCATCGATTGGCAGAAGGTGGCGGCCCTTGCCGCAATTTTGAAAAAATTCTGTCTGATTTCCGGCGGACCGGGAACCGGAAAGACGTTCACGGTGGCCAACATACTGGCACTGCTGTTCGAACAGGCCGGTGATGGCAGGCTTGAGATACTTCTGGCCGCACCGACCGGAAAGGCCGCTGCCAGATTATCCGAGTCGATTAGAACCGCTAAAAAAACATTGAATTGCCGCAAAGATATTATCGATGCCATACCTTCTGAATCTTATACTATTCACCGCTTGCTGAAAACAATTCCGGGGTCTCCGTATTTTATTCACAATTCCGAAAACCGACTGCCTGCAGACGTCTTGGTGGTGGACGAAGCATCTATGATTGATCTGGCTCTGATGTCCAAACTTTTAGAGGCCATACCGGCCACTGCCAGGCTTATACTAATCGGAGATAAGGACCAGCTTGCTTCGGTCGAGGCTGGTTCCGTCCTGGGCGACATTTGTGACCGTAACAGAGTCCATGGGTTTTCAGAACGCTTTTGCAAAAGGTTAGAAAAAATAACCGGTAAAGAATTCAATGTCGGCATTGAACATGACAATTTAAAAAATGGACTGCAAGACTGTATTGTAGTTTTAAAAAAGAGTTTTCGATTTACAGATAGCAGCACTATCGGGCAATTAAGCCGAAGCGTGAATCGTGGAGACGTTGAAAAGGTATTGGATGTACTGAAAACTTCCCCAATTCCGATCAACTGGATAGAGACGCAGGGCCGCAAAGATTTATTTCAGGCACTTGCAAAAAAAATAATCCAAGGTTATGCAGAATATCTTAAAACAACAGACCCCCAAACAGCCCTTGAACGGTTTAACCGCTTCAAAATATTATGTGCCGTAAATATCGGACCGTTTGGAGTTAATGCTGTCAACATGCTGGCAGAAAAGGCTCTGAGCCGGGAGGGTCTGATCCAACCGGAGCAGGATTGGTACATGGGAAGGCCGGTTCTAATCACTCGCAATGATTACAACCTGGGGCTTTTCAACGGCGATATGGGGCTAACCTTGCCGGCTCCGGATTCAGACAATAAGGATCTATATGTTTATTTTCCTGGAAGTTCCGGGCAGCTCCGGCGATTTTTACCACAAAGACTTCCGGAACACGCAACGGTTTTTGCCATGACCGTCCACAAAAGCCAGGGATCGGAGTTTGATGATGTCCTGCTGATTTTACCGGAAAAAGACTACCCGGTATTGACGCGCGAGTTAATATACACGGCAATCACCAGAGCCCGGCAGAACATCTCGATATGGGGAATTGAGGGGGTGGTCAGGGCCGCCGTATCGCGTAAAATTGAGCGCACTTCGGGGTTGAGAGATGCTCTGTGGGCATCG
>JACNIG010000069.1 GCA_014383215.1 Candidatus Desulfatibia vada
CATATTTCCTTCATACTTCTAAAGATTAAATAATAATTGCCGATATTTAAAATAGAGGGTAAACTGTATGTTATTATCTCTCCTGTTCGAACAGAGGATGTGTAAATGGGTCAAAAACCAACATATGATGAATTGCAGCAAAAGATTAAGGAGTTAGAGAAAGAAGCCTTTGAGCGCAAGCTTATGGAGCAGACCCTACATTTTGCGCAATTTGCAATTGACCGCTCTGCAGACGCGGCTTTTTGGATGGGCCCTGATGCACGTTTTGTTTACGTAAACGAAGCGGCTTGCCGCACTCTTGGTTATACACGAGATGAATTAATAAAGATGACGGTTCACGACATCGATCCGGATTTTACTCAAGAGGTTTGGCCTGATCATTGGGCAGAAGTAAAGCGTAAAGGCTCCTTTGTAATAGAATCTCATCATCGCACAAAGGATGGAAGGATTTTCCCGGTAGAAATTTCGGCAAATTACCTGGAATTTGGCGGCAAAGAGTACAACTGCGCATTTGCGCGCGACATTTCGAAACGTAAGCAGATCGAAAAAGCTATGCAACTCAGCAGGAGGGAGTGGGTATCTACATTCGATTCCATGTCCGACTGGGTAAGCTTAATAGATCCGAAGTACCGGATATTACGCTCCAACCGTTCCGGGGAAAAATTTGTTAGTGTGCCGCTTGGCGAGATGATTGGCCAAACCTGCTACAACTTAGTACATGGCATTGAGGAACCAATTCCAGGGTGTCCATTGCACAAAATGCTCCAAACCCATCAGCGTGAGGTTGCAGATCTTCATGTTCAGGAAGGTAATCGTTGGTTGAGGATCACTGTAGACCCGGTAAAGGATGAAGATGGGAATCTTGTTAAAGCTGTTCACATCGTCCGTGATATAACCGGACTGAAAAAGATGGAGGATGAGCGGCTGAAATCCATGAAGCTTGAATCGGTTGGAATTTTAGCTGGAGGTATTGCCCATGATTTTAATAACCTATTATCAGTAATCATGGGTAATCTTTCTCTGGCAGAAGACGATCTAAAACCTGAAGTTGGAGTTTCTGAATATTTAAAAGAGGCAGAAAAAGCATCCTTGCGGGCACAAGAATTGACTAAGCAGTTGATTACATTTTCACAGGGTGGACTACCGATAAAAAAAATAGGCCCAATTGGAGACTTGCTAAAGGAATCAACAAAATTTGTCCTGTCGGATTCTAATGTAAAACATGATTTTTTAATACCACATGATCTTTGGCTGATTGATTTTGATTTAGATCAGATGAAGCATGTCGTCAGAAACCTGATTGTTAACGCGGTTGAATCCATGCCGGATGGAGGATCAATCAAGGTTAAGGCAGAAAATTTTTCTATCAGTTCAGACACCGTTGTTAAAGGCTTAGTCCTCTCGGAAGGAGAATATGTAAAGATAGCTATCAAAGATCAGGGTGTTGGAATTCCGGCAGAGCAGCTCTCATTGATATTTGACCCATATTTTTCAACCAAAGAGATGGGGCCTGAGAAAGGAATGGGACTGGGGCTTGCAACTGCCTATTCCATTATTAATAAGCATAAAGGTCACGTCATCGTGGAATCTGAGGAAGGTGTCGGAACAACCTTCACAATATACCTGCCCGTATATGAAAAAGAGATTGAAGAGATAAAACCCGTAGAAACGATCCAGCCGGAGAAACCTGCAATCCGTACGGGAAGGATTCTTCTAATGGATGACGAAAAGATGATTAGGAATCTTGCCGAACAAATGCTAAATCGATTCGGTTATGATGTTGAACTTGCCAAAGATGGTGCTGAAGCGATCGAATTATATAAAAAAGCCATGGATTCCGGAAAGACTTATGATGCAGTTATACTGGATCTAACAGTAAAAGGAAAAATGGGAGGCAAGGATGCCGTCAAAAAGCTGCTGGAAATAGACCCTCAAGTAAAAGCTGTTGTCTCAAGCGGTTACTCCAATGATCCTGTTATGACTGACTTTAGAAGATACGGATTCATAGGGGTATTGCCCAAACCATATACTATGAAGAATCTGCTTGAAGCATTAGATAGTGTCCATCCATAAATGGCCCTTTTTGCCTGCTCGGAGTATATAGGCGAAGTTGGTGGATTTTTTTATTCCATTTTTTAGTTATTACCGCTGCGGCCATTGTTTAGCGAGGGTAATAACACCCTTCCATAGTTAAAATCAATAATACGTTGATAGACGCTCCGGTCAATGTGATGATTTTACTGCCTTTCATGATGAAAAATTAATGCCCCAAAATTTGATTAATTCGAAAACCTTATCTTCTATTGACTCGATTTGCCCGATGATGTAATGCAAGCAATCAGCACTTTTTTCAAGCTTGGTCTGATTCAAGATATTGATATTGTATATGGCTGAACCCAACTACCCAAACTTACTACCATGTCTCTTTTAGGTTCGGCATGGCAGGATTAAGGAAAAAAGGGGATAGAAATGCGAACCATTTGTCAAAATAGTAACCTTGGAGGCAGGCGATCAGTTGCAACTCGCAGGGAGCCCGCTCGCCCTAACTACAAAGGCCTTGAAAAACGAGTAACTGGAGAAAGAAGAAGAGGAACACGGAAAAGGAAATGTCCACGATTTCGGGCCAAAGAAGGGTCATATACTGCCATAAATTCTAACTATAGCATAATAGGCCTTATTAAAAATATCAACAAATGTGGGCTTGCCTTCCAGTATGTTGCCAATGCAAAGAAGTTAGCCGGGCGGTTGACAATTGACATCTTTCGCCATAGCAAAGAATTTCATCTTGAGACTTTACCTTTCAAAACCATTTCGGATTTCTATGTAGATAGCAAATCTCCATTCAGTACAATTATCTTAAGGCAATGCAGTGGGAAATTTGCTGATCTGACAGACAGTCAGATATCTCAACTGGATCGTTTTATCCATAATTACACCATAAGTGAAGCTTGATGTTTTGACTTCCAAAACAAATCATCAATGAAATGGCTCTAAAGCTGGGTGTAACTTCAGGTAAGATCGTCAATTAAAGACCGGCTTAGGCATCGGCCCGGGCTTTTGCTACTGTGGCAATAAAACCGGCATTCCGGTTTTCTAATGCTTCAGAAATGCGCTTTCGACTGGTGTTGATATTTTCTCCCACAATAAGCATGCTTACCCCTCCTCCAGTTATATTGAAAATATCCGCAGTATTGTTTGAATACAGACCTCGTCATTCATCAGATAAAAATGACCATAGACCTTTATATACTGCGGGATTGCAAAAAAAATTGGACCTCCGGTCGTTCTGGTTAGGAGGTTCAGGGTTCAGCGTTAATCGCTTCGCGATTTATTTAGTCCTGAAAAACCTGGTCCTCTGGGCCAGGATTCTTTACTATGGGCAGTTAAATCTTTTTAGTCCAAGTGCGCAAATATGACGCATGGTGAGTTTGAGGAGGTAATTGCCAAAGTGTCAAGTTTTTGACCTTGAGAATAGACATTCGTTCCAACGGCTTTGAGCTTTTTCCTGGAAGACTGCATTTGGGGCGCATTGGACCATACGCAAATATTTGAAACAATTTCTTCATCCAGGGCGATGTGGGATATTGTTGATTACATTACTTAATTGCTGATAGAAGAATAGAGTTATAATTTTTGTTAATGTCCTTTAATTGATGCTAATGGCCTTGCGAGTATAATTCCTGTTCCCTTTATTTTCCTTGATAATAGCCTTTTGCCTCCATGCATTTATTAATAAGATAACGAGCCTCACCGAATTTTCCGGGCCGCAATGTAGGGTCGTTTTTGCCATAATCAATTCCTGCTGCACTTTCAGCTTGATTTACACAATTGGCAAAATCTTCGTTCCACTTTGATTCAGGTATTGTTGAATGCTTCCAGTTATGACCGCATGCGATAATAAAAATGAATAACACAGTAATAATAAGTAATATTATCCTGTTCATGCTAACTCCTTTCGTTGGTGTTGTTAATTCTTCCAGCGCAAGCCTTACAAGTCGTTTTTTAAGCATCTGAATTGTAATTAGAAATTCATATAGCATATCAATATGATCTTATCAAACATCTTAAACCGGAACATATTAAATCATAAACATCAAATTTTTGACACTATTTGATGCAAAGTTTGACAATTATGGCTGCATTTAAGTTGTTTGTAGCTTCGTGTAAATAAGATAATCATGTGAAATTTGATGTCGTCGTAAAAAGTCCCATCTACTGCGTTGTAGTATTTTTGCAGAGACTCGGCATACTACATGTATGGCCTCGTTCCTGAAAAAATACTACGCCTTGTATATGAACCGTTTTACTTAGCCATCTATAGTTGAATTCGTGACTTTTTACGAGATCATAAAGTTTAAATGGTTGTTATTTTAGAAAGTTATTGGCAAGGTTTTTGCATGGTTTAATGATTAAGGCTTCTCTGATGTACGTGCATCTTATCCATCGGTCATCTACACTAATATGATAATATTTAAAAAAAGATGTGTACCGAGTTTAATAACGGCATATAGAGAAGCCTATATCATTAAATGCAGAACATCAACCCCCCGGTCTTTGCAAAAAGGCCGGGGGTTTTCTATTTACAAAAATGAATGTATGCTCATTCAGCCATACAATGCTAAGCACACCTTTTAACGCATAAAATTTATCCCATCCTATGTAACTAATTATTATTAAATTAAAAAGGTTTAGAATCAAAGTAAGGAGGTTTCATTGATTTTTCTTGACACTGAAATACCTTTTTGATAAATGAATGAATGCTCATTCATAAATGTGGAAGGCAAATAGCTAAAGGGAGGCCTGCTATTAACAAAAAAGCAAACGACAAATATCATCGAATTCTTGAAGCAGCGGTGAAGGTATTTTCTGAGCAGGGATTTTTTCAATCGACCGTATCACAGATCGCCAAAGAAGCCGGAGTGGCTGACGGCACTATTTATCTTTATTTTAAAAATAAGGATGACATTCTGGTCCACTTTTTCAGTTTCAGGACCAGACAGGTATTTGCCCGCTTGAGGGAAGAAGTCGAGCAGGCAGACAACACGATAGATAAACTTCGGAACCTTGTGCGCCGGCATCTTGAAGAATTCCAGAGTGACCGCAACATGGCTGTGGTATATTTTACCGAAACACACAAAAGTCATCGCCTGGTAGAACAGCAGATCAAAGAGATGTCCAAGATGTATCTGGATATTGTTGCCGAGATCGTCGAACAGGGCCAGGAAGAAGGGATCATTCGCAAGGATTTGTACCTGGGACTGGTCAAGCGGTTTATCATAGGAGCCGTAGACGAGGTGATCAACACCTGGTTGCACTCAGAAGGAAAGTACGACCTTGTATCCATGGCAGACCCGCTGGTAGAGCTATTTTTGAAAGGCATAGGCACATAACCCGTAAAAACTTTTTATGATAAAGTTCATAGATGTTTGGTACACCCTAATTTTAGACAAGCAAAGAAATGTTTATCACGAAAGCACGAAATTTCGAAAACACGAAAAATATATTAGAATTTCGTGCTTTTCCTCTTTCGTGTTTTCGTGATTGTTTTTATTTTTTACCATAAAAATTATAAGCTCGAAAATTGAGGGACAAAATAGCGGGGAGAAATAAAATGGCACAATTTATTGCGGATCGCAGGGACATCGAATTTGTTCTGCATGAACAATTACAAGTTGAAAAACTAAGCAAACACGAAAGGTTTGCCGAATTCAACAAAAAGACCGTCGACATGATTGTAAACGAAGCACGCAATCTGGCAGTTAAGGAAATTCTCCCTACCCAGTTGTTAGGGGATCAGGAAGGCTGTAAGTTCGAAAACGGAAAGGTAACGGTTCCGGAATCCTTTCACCGGGCCTACGAGATTATAAAAGAGGGCGAGTGGGTTGCCATGCCGGAGAGCCTTGAGTGGGGCGGGCAGGGAATGCCTATGGTAGTTTCACTGGCTGCCAGTGACTATCTGGTGGGTGCCAATTATGCTTTTATGATGTACCCGGGCCTGACCCAGGGTGCGGGAAAACTGATTGAAGCTTTTGGGACCGATAAACAAAAAGAACTTTTTTTAAAAAAAATGTTTACGGGTGAATGGACCGGCACAATGCTTCTGACAGAACCCGAAGCAGGTTCGGATGTTGGTGCGCTGACGACATCAGCAGTCAAGAATCCGGATGGGACCTATTCAATTTCCGGCAGTAAAATCTTCATTTCAAGCGGCGAGCATGATCTGGCAGAAAACATTATCCACCCGGTTCTGGCTCGCATCGAAGGGGCTCCGGCGGGGACCAAAGGCATTTCGCTGTTTCTCGTACCCAAGATTTGGGTTAATGATGACGGCAGTTTGGGCGAGTTCAACGATGTGGTCTGCACCGGCATTGAAGAGAAAATGGGTATCCACGGCAACGTAACCTGTTCAATTTCTCTGGGCGGAAAAGGAGAATGCAAAGGGACACTGCTGGGAGAAGAGAACAAAGGAATGCGAGCCATGTTCCTGATGATGAACGAAGCCCGTTTGCTGGTAGGTCTGCAGGGTTTTACCTGTGCATCGACAGCCTATATGTATGCGGTAAATTATGCCCGCCAGCGACTCCAGGGAAAGCATCTTCTTAAGATGAGAGATGAAAATGCGCCGTCGGTTCCTATTATCCAGCATCCGGATGTACGGCGGCAACTGATAACGATGAAGGCCTATGTAGAGGGAATGCGGAGCCTGATTTATTATGTCGGCATGTGTGAAGACAACGTTAAAGTTGAAAAGAGCGCGAAGGAGAAAGAAAAATATCAAGGGATCATAGATGTTCTGATACCGATTGCCAAAGGATATGTAACCGATAAAGCTTTTGAAGTTTGTAACCACGGCCTCCAGGTCTATGGCGGGTATGGATATATTAAAGAATATCCTTTGGAACAGCTTGTGCGAGACTGCAGAATCACAATGATCTATGAAGGGACCAACGGCATACAGGCTATGGATCTTCTGGGAAGAAAGCTGGGATTGAATAAAGGCAAACCGGTTATGGATCTTTTGGGAGAAATGCAAGCGTCGATTGCAGCTGCCAGAGAGATAGAGGATCTAAAAGAATCTGCAGACTTGGTACAAGAGGCTGTCAACAAACTGGGCGAAGTCGGCCTGCACATGGGTGCATCTGCCATGTCGCCCGACGTGATGAAGGCCTTTGCGTTTGCTTATCCTTTTATGGAAGTTACCGGTGATATAGTGATGGCCTGGATGCTATTGTGGCGGGCGACTGTTGCAGCGCACAAGCTGGAAAAAGGTGCCCGAAAAAAAGATGCCGCCTTTTACGAGGGGCAGTTAAAGAGTGCAGAGTTTTTTGTTCACTCGATTCTTCCGACTACGATGGGCAAGTGCAACGCCATTTTGAAAACCAACGGCGCGGCGGTTGAAATTTTGGAGGATTCTTTCGGCGGATAATTATCCCGAACATTTCATGAAAATTCAGGTTAACTTCTCAAGAAATTAGGGTTTAGAACATCGTCGGGCTTCAGAATTTTTCAAAAAAGGCGATATCAACAACGCTATCTAAGGGTGACCCAATATTTATGATTTGTCAAATTATTCGAGAAGTTGTAAAACGTTTCGGCAGCAATCATAAATATTTGGTCACCGTGAGATACCATGGCAGCCGACCAGGATATCACCTTTTTTGAAAAACCCTGAAGCCCTTTTCACTGAGGTTATTGAGAAGTTACAATTCAGGAAATTATTTATACGAAATTATAGGAAATCCGGCCGGTTGGGCTGATTGCAGATTGAAAGTTAAAGGAGAACAAGAATGGCGGAAAGGAAAATATTTGCCGGTGGAGAATTTCTAATTACGGATGCCGGAGCGGAAGATGTATTTATTTTGGAAGAGATGACCAGAGAACACAAAATGATCTATGCTGCGGCCTTCGATTTCGTAAAAAAGGAGATCCGGCCCAACATGGAGAAGATCAATGAGAAAAACGAAGAATTGACCCGATCGTTGATAAAAAAGGCCGGTGATCTTGGGCTTATCGCTACCGATATTCCTGAAGAGTATGGCGGCGAAGAGATGGATAAAATCAGTACGTGTCTCGTAACTGATGCTATAGGTGGCGGGGCCTCATTTTCGGTTTCCCATTCCGCCCACACCGGAATAGGCACCTTGCCGATTGTTTATTTTGGAACCGAGGCCCAAAAAAAGAAATATCTGCCGAAGCTCGGCACCGGCGAGTGGCTGGCAGCTTATTGCTTAACCGAGTCGAGTGCCGGTTCCGACGCGCTGAATGCGCAGACAACGGCCACACTTTCTGATGACGGCCGTCACTACTTGTTAAACGGTGAAAAGGTCTTTATTACCAACGGTGCCTGGGCCGATCTCTTTATAGTCTATGCTAAGGTGGATGGAGAGAAGTTTACGGGGTTTATTGTTGAAAGAAGTTTCCCCGGTGTTTCCAGCGGTCCCGAGGAAAAGAAAATGGGCATAGAAGGGTCTTCTACCACATCTGTCATATTTAAGGATTGCATGGTACCGGTAGAAAATGTTCTTTTTGAAATCGGCCAAGGGCACAAGATCGCATTTAACGTCCTCAATATCGGCCGGTACAAACTTGGTGCCGGCGTCATCGGCGGATGCAAGGTAATCATTGCCGAGGCGACACAGTATGCAACAACCCGTGAGCAATTCGGCAAAAAAATCGCCTCTTTCGGCATGATCAAAAACAAGCTGGCGGATATGTGCATCGGTATCTTTATGACCGAGTCGCTCACCTATCGGCTGGCTGCCATGATAGAGGATAAACTGAGTTCTCTGGATCCGCAAGCCAGGAAAGAAGGGGCCGAAAATGCCAAAGCAATCGAAGAGTACGCCGCTGAATGCTCAATTGCGAAAGTATATGGCAGTGAATGCCTTGATTTTTGCGCCGACGAGGTGGTGCAGATCTTCGGTGGCTACGGTTATATAGCCGAATATCCGGCCGAGGGGATATACCGGGATGCCCGCATTAACAGAATCTTTGAGGGTACCAACGAGATCAACCGGCTGTTGATTACCGGGACCGTTCTGAAACGCGCCGTGCAAGGCCGGCTTGCTCTTTTCGATGCGGTTCAGGCGTTAGAAGAAGAAGTAAAGGCCGGATTGCCGGATGCGCCCGGGTTTGATGATGCCCCCCTGGCAGCGCAGCAGCATCAGGTTAAAATGAGCAAGAAAATTTTGCTCCTGACCCTTGGTAAAGCAGCCGGTAATTTGTTGGCCGACCTGGCGGAAGAGCAGGAAGTGCTGGCTTTTTTGTCAGATATGATCACCGAGATATTTGCGATGGAAAGCGGCCTGCTGAGGGCCCTTAAAATGATTGATAAAAAGGGGGAAAAGCGGGCCGAGTATCACACGGCTGCCGTTCAGATTTATATTAATGATGTCATTCCGAAAATTGTCCACTGGTCCAAGCAGGTTCTGACGTTTGTTGAAAAAGATGATGCGCTTGTCGTTTTGCTTGTGGCTGTAGACAAGCTTGCCGCTTACCGGCCGGTTGACACCGTTAGCTTAAGGCGCCTGATTGCCGAAAAAGTTATAAAATCCAAAAAGTATATCTTTTAACCCTAATCGAGTCAAAACTCGATTAGGCGTCTGTAGTCAGTTGTCCGTAGTCAGTGGTTTTACAGGTTCTTAGGTCCTATTTTTGTGTTTCACCTGTAGTTGAAATATAATCTCGCTTCTTATTGCTTAGCAACGGACGACGGACAAAGGACAAAAGACACCAATAGAACGTTTTCGCGCAAGGGTTTAAGATACCTCTTTTTGCAGAATATGCATTGCTCAATGGCAATCTGATTATTGCCGTTTTTCCAGTTCTTCTGCCCGGAGTTCCTTTTTCAAAATTTTGCCCACATTGCTTTTGGGCAGCTCAGCCCTAAATTCGATTTCCGTTGGAAGCTTGTAAGTGGCCAGTTTATCTTTGCAGAATCCGATGAGTTCCTCCAGGGTTGCGGTTTCCCCTTCTTTCAATACCACAAATACTTTGACCTGCTCGCCGCGCGTTGCGTGCGGTACTCCGATGGCAGTGGCTTCCAGAACTTGAGGGTGCTGGTAAAATACTTCCTCAATATCGCGCGGATAAACATTATATCCGCCGGATATAATCATATCCTTTTTGCGGTCGACAATATAAAAATACCCCTCTTCATCCATTTTGCCGATATCTCCGGTATGCAGCCAGCCGTCGGTCAGGGTCGCAGCCGTTTCTTCAGGCTTATTGTGGTAGCCTTTCATTATTTGAGGGCCTTTCATAAGAATCTCACCGGTTTCACCAGTCGCAACATCGGTTTCGCCGTCGTCAATATCAACGATACGGCACTCGGTATCGGAGATCGGAACCCCGATACTTCCGACTTTGCGCTTGCCGCCCGCAAACGGGTTTATATGAGTTACCGGTGTTGATTCCGTCAGGCCGAAGCCTTCAACGATGACGGCCCCCGTCTTTTGCTCAAATTCCTTGATAACTTCAAGCGGCAGGGGAGCACTTCCGGAAAAACAGCCTTTAATAGAAGTCATGTCTACTTTGCTGATGTTGGGGTGATTGAGCATGCCGATGTACATCATAGGAACCAGCGGCGCAAAGGTCGGTTTGAATTTTGCAATAGTTTCCAGCAGAGCTTCCGGCGTGGGCTTGGGAACAAGAAGCTGGCCCCATCCCATGTAAATGGCAAAGTTCATGGCGGTTGACAACCCGAACACATGGAAATATGGAAGGGCGCCCAGCATTATTTCACTGCCTTTGTTGAATGTTGGAAACCAGGCGGCGACTTGCTGAACCTGCCTGCTGAGGTTGCCGTGGGTGAGCATGACGCCTTTGGAAACACCGGTAGTTCCGCCGGTGTACTGGTACATGGCCACATCGTCAAGAGAAAGCTCCACCAGGGGAGGATTGGGAGGATGAACGGCCAGAACGTCTTTCCATTTGAAAAGGTTGTCAGCAGATTTTACATCTGCGGCCAGTTTTTTCTTTTTGGCGACCAGCGGGAATAATAGGTTTTTAGGGAAGGGCAGGTAATCGCCGATAGAAGTATAAACGATTTGTTTGATCTGTGTTTTAGGCCTTAGATCAATCATGCGATTGCCTAAAAGATCCACAGTTATGAGGGCTTTTGATGCTGAATCATTGAATTGATGTTCAAGTTCCCGGTCTGAATAGAGCGGGTTATTCATGACGGCTATGGCGCCTAATTTCAAGATGGCGAAATAAGCCGCAACGCAGGGTATCAGGTTTGGCAACAGGATGGCGACGCTGTCACCTTTTTTGATACCGAATTCATGCAGGCAGGCGGCAAAACGGTTGACCATATCATTGAGTTGACGAAAGGTAATCTTATAGCCTTGAAACAGCACTGCCATTTTTTCAGGGAACTGGTCAGCCGATCGTTCCAGAATGGCCGGCATGGCAATTTCCTCGTAATCTACCTTTTGCGGGACGCCCTTTTCATAACTGGCCAACCATGGTTTGTCTTCGTATTTGATAGCTGTGGTCACATGAGCCTCCTTTTGTTAATGTCGAGATATTATATAGCACTGTTAAGATGAAATAGAAATTTTGTCAAGAATAGGGTATGATTTATAAGGCCAGTCAAATCTTGAGTTACTTGAGTTAAAGGAAAGGTTTTTCTTGACAGAATGGAAATGTGCTTATAAAAATGAATGAGCATTCATTCATTTATAGTCAATATTTATTATATGATTTGTGAAGGGAGTTGGATACAAGACAAATGGAAACAGTGTTGATCTCTCCGGCACAGGCTACGATTGTTGGGATTCCTACGGTTATTTTTTCGCTGCTGATACCGCTAATTGGAGTGGGAGTCTTTGCTTACATTATAGCCAGACGACTAAAGCCGCTTGTTCTGGCTGCGCCTGACCAGCGCTTCGATCATTTCACTCAGCGGTTGTTAAACATGCTCAAATACGCCATCGGTCAGTACCGCCATCTTCGCTATATGGATGCCGGCGTCATTCATATCTTCCTGTTTGCCGGTTTTATGATCCTTTCTTTACGATCAATTACACTTGTGTTGCTTGGAATTTCAGAAGGTTATGTACTGCCTGGCATGGGTGGCCCGGTCGGAGTTGCTTACGGTATTCTCAAAGATTTTGCCGGGACTTGGATCCTTGCAGCCTGTGTGGCGGCCATGGTCCGGCGGGGAGTTCTCAAACCCGAACGATATGCTGTGCCGCCCAAGTACGGCAAGGATCATACCTGGGAAGCCATGTTAGTGTTGCTGCTGATTACAGGGCTTGTCACCTGTGATATGGTGTTTGAAGGCAGCCAGGCTGCGGCACAGATTCAAAAAGGATTAAAGACGGAGTTGCTGGTGCCGGGTACCGGAACCTGGTTTGCTACCCATATTTTGAGCGCTTCACCACTTGATAGGCTTCAAAATTTGCACCTGGGGGCTTATTTTTCCCATGAGATGATATTTTTCTTCTTTCTATGTTTTCTTCCGTTTGGAAAGCATTTTCATGTGATTACCTCTTTGCCGAATGTGTTTTTTCTTAAACTTAACAGAGGTACTGTAAAGCCGGTTCAATGGGGTGTCGCCGACGATCAGCTTGACGATTTGGAGTCCTTTGGGGTTAAAACATTTGAGGATTTTACCTGGAAGCACATGCTCGATTTTTATTCCTGTGTCGATTGCGGGCGGTGTTCGGATAATTGTCCGGCTAATGCCGCGGGCCGGCCTCTTTCTCCGCGGTTTATTTCGGTTAAGTGCCGCAACTATTCTTTCGCAAAATACCCGCTTTACGGACAGCCGGTCAATGGCCGGTCTTTAATCGGTAATGTGCTCGAAGAAGACGAAATCTGGTCGTGTACCACCTGCGGAGCCTGTGAAGAAGAATGCCCGGTGTTGATAGAGTATATTGACAAGATCGTTGACGTCAGAAGGGGTATGGTTGATGATGGAAGAGTGCCTCAATCCTTGCAAAAACCGCTGGGAGCGCTTGAAAAACGTGGAAATCCCTACGGCAAAACCGCGAAAAAAAGGGCTGACTGGATTAAAGATTTACCCGAAGACTGCAATATAAAAATCCTGGAGAAAGAAGAGACGGCCGACGTTCTTTACTTTGTCGACAGTATTACTTCATATGACGATCGCATTCAGGAAATCGGCAGAGCTACGGCACGAATTCTTTTAACTGCCGCAATTGATTTTGGGATTTTGGGGCCGGCTGAAAAAGACAGCGGGCATGAGGTCAAAAGGTTTGGCGAGGAGATGCTTTTCCAGAAATTAAGAGATCACAACACGGATGAGATCATAAAATCCGGCGTTCAAAGCATTGTAACGGCAGATCCACATGCCTTCAATGCTTTGAAAAATGACTATCAGAGTCTGCCGCCGGTGGAGCACGTCAGTCAGATGATCGCCAGAGCGATAAAGGGCGGAAAAATTCGATTAAAGGAAGTTGAAGATAACGGTGTGACTTACACCTATCATGACCCCTGCTATCTGGGACGGCATAACGGCCTTTATGATATCCCCAGAGATGTTATTGATGCGATACCGAACTTAAAAAGAGTTGAAATGTCCAAATGTAAGGATCGTTCGTTTTGCTGCGGAGGTGGCGGCCTGATGCTTTTTTATGAGCCCGAGGAAGAGATCAGGATGGGGAATTTAAGGGTAAAGATGGCCGAACAGGCCGGTGCCGACGTGATCGTGACGGCCTGTCCCTTTTGCTTGGTCAATATTGAAGATGCCATCAAAACCAGCGGTCTGGAAGGAAAAATGGAGGCCATGGATTTGGTTGAATTGATCGAGCGTCACATGGTACATGACGCTAGATTGAATGGTTCAACGTTCAAGGTTCCGGGTTGATGAACCCTAACAGGCTCAATTCAAAAGAGTTACGCCTCGATAGAGGCGGAAAGCAATTCTCACCCAATGGGTGTAAGAGACCAAATCTGACATTGAGTTGTAACATTAAGTAATGTCAACATGTTATAACCTTTGAACCTAGAACCCTGAACCTAGAACCGATCCATTTAGGAAGAAGTATGATACAGGCTTTTTGATAGAGAATTCGTTTATATTTGTTTATCGAATACCAAATAACTTTTGACGATCAGGAGGAAGAACAACATGGAGATTTTGGTATGTGTCAAAAGAGTTCCGGATACTTCGGAAAATGAGATTGAAATCAACAAAGACGGCAGTGACATTGAACGGGACGATCTAGTATACTCTGTTAACGAATGGGACAATTATGCCGTGGAGGAAGCCATCCAGATTCGTGACAACGTCGGTGGATCAGTTACCGTTGTTTCCGTAGGAGATGAGGATGCAGAAGAAGTCGTCCGCAGAGAGATGGCTATGGGTGCCGACAAAGGTATCCTGCTGTCGGACAATGCGTTTGAAGGCTCTGATGGAAGGGGAATTGCCAATATTTTGAAAGCCGAAGTAGAAAAGGGCAAATACGATATGGTTTTGACAGGAGCCCAGGCTGATGACGGTGCCGGGCAGGTGGGCGGTATGCTGGCGGCAATGCTGGATTGGCCGTATGCTTCGCTGGTAAACAGTCTGGAAGTCGTGGATGACAAAACAATTAAAGTCGGGCGCGAAATAGCAGGCGGAAATCTGGAGATGAACGAGATTGATCTTCCTTGTGTTCTTTCGATTCAGACCGGTATCAATGAGCCGCGTTATGTGGGTATCCGCGGCATCAGAAAAGTGGCATCGATTGATATCCCGGTTCATGGCGCTGGTGATCTCGGGATCACCCCTGAATCTGTCGGTGAATCCGGGGCCAAGGTAAAACGAATAGATTACTTTACACCCGAACTGGGAGAAGGTGCCGAGATTCTTGAAGGCAGTACTGACGAGATCATTGAGAAACTTATTGAACTTCTGAAAGCCAAAGGAGGAATAAAATAATGACCCAACCGGTTTTTGCATATATACTTTACGAAAATGGGGTGGCCGACGATACGGCCCTTGAACTGCTTACAGCGGCCGCGAAACTGAATCCTGATGCTTCAATCAGTGCCATAGTGGCAGGTTCGGGGGCCGGACTTGATACGGTTTGTAATGCAATTGCCGCATCTTATGCGGAGGTCTGGAAGATCGACAACGAGGCCCTTGCGTACGTCAACGCAGAAGTTCTGCGAGGTATGCTGGCCCGTATCTTGCCGCAAGGCTGCATTGTGCTTGCTGCCCACGATCATTTTGGAATGGATCTGGCTGCGGGCCTTTCCTACAAGCTTGATGCCGCCTATCTTCCGGATGCAGTCGATTTTGAAGGTATAGAGAATGGCAAACTAAAGGCTGTTCGCGAGGAGTACGGAGGACAAGTAAGCACCCATGTGCTGTGCGATATTTCCAAAGGGGCCGTGATTACCGTTCGTCCGGGATCTTTTGCGCCGGATGAAAGCAAAAGTGTCGGCGGTCAAGTGCTCGACAAGACCGCTGACGCCATGGAAGGGGGCCTTCCGGGAGGTTCCCGCCGTTTTCTGGAGGTTATAGCGGCCGAGGTTGGCGATGTCGATATTACCAAGTCCGAAATTCTTGTTTCGGTGGGGCGCGGGATCGAAGATGAAGATAACCTTGAAATTGTATCTGATCTGGCCGAGGCCATGGGCGCTGATGTCTCCTGCTCCCGTCCCATAGTAGATGCTAAATGGCTGGAAAAAGCGCGCCAGGTCGGGACTTCGGGTCAGACGGTCAAACCGAAAGTATACATGGCATTGGGGATCAGCGGATCATTCCAGCATATTGGCGGTATTAAAGGCGCTCCTTTTATTGTGGCAATAAATAAAAACTCCAGAGCCCCCATTTTTCAGATAGCAGATGTGGGTATTGTGGCTGATATTCTTGATTTCGTCCCAGAACTAACCGACAAAATCAATGAAATAAAAGGGTAAAAAGTATCCCTAACTTTTTTTAGGTTGGAGAAAACAAGGGTAAATTTTGGGGCCAAAGCGGAGGTTGACAACCTGGTTTGTCCCTGGTATCTGTGATTTTGCTGTTGTTGAATTCGTGACTTTTTACGAGATAATCAACAATGGATACTTTTATCCAAAAGCAACCACCTATCTTTTTTTGTCCCATTTTTTGATAATTGCAATGGGCACCTTTCCACCTGTTTTTGTAACCATACCTTTTTGAATACAGGGAGAGGGAAGATGACGCAAAACAATACCCCAAAAGCTAAACCCGAAGATGCCGTCACCGATACAGGTCGTTCCCCATTGGGAAATGATTCCAAAACCGAACCTGCCAAACTCGAGTCTGACAATAAGGGAGCAGATTTTTTAGACAGCCTTTCGCTGATTGATGAAATAAAAGAATTTGAACCCGTTTCACCCGGGTCTGATAATGAAGAAGCAGACTTTTTCGATGGCATTACATTATCGGACGAAATGCAAACGGATGAGGTGCCGGCAGCAGAGCCCTCTCAAGCTGATCCTGATCATGATGAAACCGCCTTTTTAGACAGCGGCTCTCTGCCGGATGCATTGCAAGCAGCAGAGCCCTCACAAGCTGATCCTGATCCTGATCATGATGAAACCGCCTTTTTAGACAGCGGCTCTCTGCCGGATGCATTGCAAGCAGCAGAGCCCTCACAAGCTGATCCTGATCCTGATCATGATGAAACCGCCTTTTTAGACAGCGGCTCTCTGCTGAATGCATTGCAAGCAGCAGAGCCCTCTCAAGCTGAGCCTGAGCCTGATTCCGATTCCGATCCAGATCATGAGGCAACTGCTTTTTTCGACAGCGGTTCGCTGCTGGATGAGTTGAAAGCAGCCGCACCTTCTCTACCCAAGCCCAAGCCCGAGCCTGATCCCGATTCCGATCCAGATCATGAGGCAACTGCCTTTTTCGACAGCGGTTCACTGATGGATGCATTGCAAGCATCAGAACCCTCTCCAGCCAGGCCGGGTCGTGACCATATAGAGGATGCGGGCGGTGAACCGCCGCTGGAGGTCGAAGCAGAAACCGTCGCCGCAAAGGAACCCACACCCCCGGCAGAAACTAAGAAATTCGGCAATTATGAAGTTGTCAAGCTGCTGGGAACGGGCGGATTCGGTTCGGTCTGGCAAGCCACAGCGACAGACGGCCTACCAGTGGCCGTCAAGGTTTTGAACCCGGACGTTTTGGATAACGACAGGGCCGTGCGAAAATTTTTTCACGAGGCCATTAACCTGTCCAAGATGAATCATCCGCATATCTGCCGGTTTATCGATTTTTTCCCTCAAGAAGGGAACTACGCCATTGTAATGGATTTTGTCCAGGGAACCGATTTGAAGGATCTGCTTAAGGAACAGGGCGGCCCTCTGCCCTTTGAGACAGCACGTCGGGTTGCGGCACAGGCTCTGGATGCTTTACATTATGCACACCAAAAACAAGTACTTCACCGGGATATCAAACCGGAAAACATCACTCTGAGTACGGAAGGGGCGGTAAAAATCATGGATTTTGGCATCGCCAGGCTGTCTTCTTCCGAATCACAGCAAACCTCCTTGTTTATGATATCGCCTGCATACACGGCACCCGAACGGTTTGACGAAACTAAAACCGATGACGTGGACCACCGTGCGGACATTTACTCCCTGGGCCTTGTGTTCTATGAGATATTTACCGGTAAACACCCGTTTCCAACGACCAATCCGATGGAAATGATTATGGCCCATTTAAACACGGTTCCCGCTTCGCCGGATGAGATTGCAGACCTGCCTCAGGAAATCAGCAATGCGATTCTCAAAGCCCTTGAAAAGAATCCGGAAGACCGATTTGAGGATTTTGCAGCTTTTAAAATGGAAATGCTGGGTGAGGCTCCGATACGGGCGTCCGACTCGATCGGACCCCTGGAGTTGTCAGGTGAAAGCTGCAAAACCGGCGCCGCATTGCTAAAAACGCTTTCCGGTATTGTTAAAAAGCACCAGAAGCAAGCCAGGAAGATCACTGTAGGCCAGGTGGGCGAGCAGGTTAATGTGATCATCGAAACCACGGGCGGAAATGAGTTGTGTATTACCAGGGATATATAACTTGAACTGATCGGTTATAGGTTCAGGGTTCTAGGTTCAAAGGTTATATCATCTTGACGTTACTTAACGTTACAAATCAATGCCGGGATTGGTCTCTTGCATCCATGGAGTGAGAATTATTTGCCGCCTCTACTGGGGCGTAACTTTTTTGGATTGAGTCGGTTAGGGCTCATCAACCCGGCACCTTGAACGTTGAACCTTTCAACCCAGGTAAAACAAACGAGCCGGTTTCATTTGCCGTTGTCGGGTGTGAGTTCGCGCGTCTCCCACCAAGCCTTGCCGTAATTGATAAAAAGCTGCTCGCCGGCAGAGACGTCTTTGATAGTATGAAATACGATCAGGTCCCGCTCTGTGTCGTGCCAATATTCGGTATTGTGTTCATCAGCGTGGTTAAAAATACTTCCCCACCCCAAGGGAAGCGAGTAGTATTCGGACTCGTCTTCCAAATCGTTATGTTCCTGATCTAGAGCATAAACGTAATCATCTATAATACCCGAGCAATCTTCCTCCCTGATGCGCAAGTGATGGCACTCTTCAAGTGTCGTATCGGCCGGAATATATTCGGTTGTGAAAACACCGTGGCCGAATTTAGAGGGTGCTGCAACCAGAGCGGGGTGTCTGAATAATTGTTGAGATGAGTTTTTTGTCATATTTCCTATTAATGATGTCAACAAAGTAAGATAAGTTTGGCATTAACCGTTTAATCAGACTAATATCATAGATATTTTCGTTTGAAAATCGTGAATTTATTTTAGGGGCTCAACTAAAGCGGGATCAATACGAATAAGATTGAATTGTGCACCGCTTTTGGATATGTAATCGGACGTGAGTCGCTGACAGTACAACCATAATTGTGCATAAGCAAAACACTGATAAATTGTTAACTCAAGCTTCGCACCCTGATTGAAATCAAAATCCTTAGCGCCCAAGGGTTGGATGGTATTTTTTAAAAGGCAAAATATAAACAGAGCGTTTTCGCTTTGTTGACGGCGCCTGGACATCAAATATCATTTTATCATACTGAATAGAATACAAAACTTCGACAAACACTGCCGTTGCGCCTGGCCTGGTTGGATTGTGAGAACATAACTTTTTGCACAGTTGTCGAGATATTTTACCTTTTAAAAAACACCATCCAATCTTTACGAGTAAAGCGTCTTTACGAGTAAAGCGCATCGTTAAAGTATGGGGTGCGAAACTTGAGTTGTTAACCTTTTAAAATAAAAGTGAATATGACAATAGACATAAGAGATAAGACCCATATCAGTCATCAAGACGTCATGGGGTTAAGCTTTATTAAAAAACAAGACACCTATGTGTTTCGAAAATATTATAAGCAGGGACTGCGCTCCCAGATTATAGAGATACTGGATTCAAACGATGCCATCAAGCAAAATAAAGGCGAAATTGTAAACGGCATAAGATTTTTTCCCAGGGCCAGACCCTTAAATATACTTAGAATATTTAGAGCACAATTTGAATCTATAGAGAATGTTTTTGAAGAGATAAATAAATATAAAACTTTGGAAGATTATCTGCCGCCTGATGCTTATTCCAAGTCTTGTGAATTTGTCGTGGATTATATCAGGGAGGGTAAACGTGATTTTATACTTTGTGGTCTTCAGGAATATATAGAGGGCAAAGTGTTGAACCCATGGGACCTGTTTTATAAGAATCACCTGATAAACCTTGTCCGCAGCATGCAGGATCAAGGCCACAATCCTTTAAAAATGACCACCGAACAGCTTATCCAAAAGGTTAAAAAGCAAGCAGGCAAATTCATAGACAGCCTCAAGCGAATGATCCTGGAAGCAAAATATGTGCCCGATCTCGCAGGTATTGGGAATCTCATCCTTACCGCCTGCGGGAATATCAAACTCGTAGATATCAACAATATTTCCAGGGTTTCATTGGAGCCCGACATCGGTCTGGATGACAAAGGCTATCCGGTATGCGATAAATCCATTGAGGCCGTTTCGATCATGGAACAGAAATTGCTGGACAGAGCCATTGATAAGACGGAAACAATATATAAAATATTTCTTGATCCTGAAAGGATAAAAATGGTTAAGGTTTTAGAAGAAAAATTTCACCATTCCTCTAAATTTAGAGAATTCTATCCGAAGTAATTTAACAGGCGGGGATTTTTTTCCATGATGCTTGGTGAATTAGCGAAATGGCTGATCAGATTTTAAAGCGTTTGACACCTTAAAGCTGGTTGCCCAAGTCCGGGGCCAGATCGTCGATATGCATCCGTCTATTGAAGAAGGGGGCGTTTTGCAAAGGTCTCGTCCACTATTTTCTGATAACGGTCTTCTGCCTTCTGTTTATGTGTTGTAATCCATTGTCACCGGGCTGCGCATGATAAGTTCGATTGCGGTTGCGGCTGCTACGGCAGCTTCAGGGAAAACCTGTCCAAGGGTACTGATGTGTCTCAAGTTGTCGGCGGTACGGAGGATTAACATGGCAAGGTCACCTTCTTCGATTGCGGCTATGGATGCAACCTCTTTCCAGGGCCGACCGGTTGCCCAGGCAAACATAATAGCTGCCGGGTTTAAAATCATAGGTCTGACGCTGAAACCTTGCTTGGACATGCAGTCCGCAAATGATCGCAGTTGTTTTGTAACCGCTGCAAAGGTTTTTGCCAGGTTGTTAGGTACAAATGCCCGCTCAATTTTGTCATTCGACTCCCGCTCATACACGAATGACGCAATGATGGCGGCAAGCATTACCGGATCTGTTTCCGGAAAAATTCCTAACCTGAAACCTTCTGCGATCATGAGGGGTTGATCGACTCTCAGTCGTGATGCCCATACACCGTCATTGGTCAGTGCGCCACTCTTGGTAACATATCCTGTTTCTTTCAGAAAGTCGAGATGTTTCAAAAAATCTCGCCACAAGTATTTGTGATCGATTTTGAGGCTTTCCCGCGGTTGTCCTTTCATAATCGTATAGGTGGCAAAGGACTTATGCAGAAGATCTTCGATTTGTTCGGGGGTGTGGGAAAGCAGCAGATTAAGCACCATGGAAAAGTTGATTTTGATCCGGCTGATAACATCAGAGGGCGGCAAGGAGAGTGTCCTGGCGATTAACCGAATATTCATGAACTTGCCGGGGATCGCTAAGGCAAATCCGATATGGTCCATCCCACGACGCCCGGCGCGCCCGGTCATTTGATGAAATTCAGTTGGAGTTAGCGCAACAAATTCTTGGCCGTTGAACCGGTCTGAATTGAGGAAAACAATCGTGCGGGCCGGAAAGTTTACCCCGGCGGCAACTGTGGATGTCGCAAAGACCGCTTCTAACAGCCCTTCCGTCATCAGGGTCTCCAAAACCAGCTTCCATGCCGGCAGCTGCCCGCTGTGATGAGCTCCCACACCCAGGTGCTCAAGATGCCACAACTGGCGGTGTCCGGCAATATGAGGGCTTTGAGACACAAGCGTGTCAATTCTGCGGCTGAGTCTTTCTTTCCGATTGCGGTCGTGTATCAGGTCATCGTGACAGAGATCGAGGGCGTGGTCACAATCAGCCCGGGATTTAAGAAAAAATATGGCCGGCAGCAGGCGATATTTTTTTAAAACACGCATGATATCACCAAAAGGGGGAAGTTTGCGGGGCGGTGCCAGGAAGAGGGGGCGCTTGCTGCTTGCATAAGCAGCGACCTTTTTGTGGAGTCTCATTTTTTTGGGAGGACTACCCGGGGAAGCAAACGGCAGGAGCGTCCCGGATGGATGAAAAAAAAGAGGGTAAAGCGGTACCGGCCGTTTTGTCTCTTCGACAACAATACATTTTTTTTTGCGGATTGACGACAGCCAATCCGCAATGTGACCGGCATTGCCGATGGTGGCCGAAAGTAAAAGCAATGGTATTCTGAAGGGGAGATAGATCATGGTCTCTTCCCAGACAACGCCCCGGTCTTCGTCACCCAAAAAATGGGCCTCATCAAGGATGACAAAATCGGTGCCCAGGAGAGTTCCCGCGTGCATGGCATCATAGAGCTGATTGCGCAGAATTTCGGTTGTCCCGACAATAACGGGTGCATCGGAGTTTTCTTTGCGGTCACCGGTTAAAATGCCGACGTTTTCTGGGCCGAATATTTTTGAAAATTCGGAATATTTTGAATTGGTGAGAGCCTTTAAAGGAGAAGCATACCAGGATCTGCCTTTTTCGGCATGAACCCGGGCAATGGCCTGTTGAGCTATCCAGGTTTTACCGGCACCGGTGGGAGCAGTTACCAGGCAGTCGGCCTTTGCAATTGCCGCCAGAGCCTCAAGCTGAAAAGGATCCGGTTTGAAGGGTGCTTTATCCGGCACACCAATGGCGGCAAAAACCTTTTTCAGGCCGGCATCGGCCCCAGGTTTAATTTTAACGGCTTTAGGCTTTTTTTCGAAGCGATATTTTGATCTTGCGGGATACCTTTTGCGTTGTTCCATTACAGCCTATCCCGGATTTCTAACAGGCCTGATCCGTTCATTTGCATACCCAAAATAAATTCTTCATGAAAAATTCAGGATAGAGATCATTTGGTCTACATTTGTTGTTGCCGTCGAGTCGACATCAAACGGTGAAACGCCATCCAGGTCAGCCTCGATTAAAGCATCGTCATAGGGGATAAATCCGATAAACTCAAAATCTTTGAGATGCTTTTGCAAAAACTCTTCATCTTTTTTGCTGCGGATCTTGTTGCCCACCACGGCAATAGCTTTAAGCCCGATTTCAGATGCTAACTTGTGAATGTGGCCGGCGGTATCTATACTACGACGGCCCGGTTCCACCACGATGATAAGTTTGTCTACCGCCGAAGCGGTAGCTCTTCCCAGGTGTTCAATCCCCGCTTCCATATCCATGATTACGACTTCGTTCCTTGCAAGGACAACGTGTGTCATCAGAGCTCTTAAAAGGGTGCTTTCCGGGCAAAGACAACCTGATCCTCCCTTTTTAATGCCGCCAAGTCGCATCAGTTTGATATTGCCCAATCTTGCAGACAGGGCATCGGGCAGATCATCTACCTTGGGATTCAGTTTAAAAAATCCGCCCATGCTTCCGGGCTTTGCTTCGGTTCTTTCAAAAATAAGGTCTTTCATCTCGGCGATGGGCGTTATTTTATCCGCATCGGGGATGCCGAGCGCTGCGGCCAGGTTTGCATCCGGATCGGCGTCTATTGCCAATACATGCTTGCCGCGTTCATTCAAGGTTCGGATCAAAAGCGCTGCAAATGTTGTTTTGCCGACGCCCCCTTTACCACTGATTGCTATTTTCATAGATACATCCTTTTTTTCTGAATTTTAAGATATGTTTTTAGATTAAGTGATTGCCTGTTCTAAAAGACAACATTTTAAAAGCGGCGAAGCCGCGTTTTAAAAAATCGCGAAGCGATTTCATACAATATAACACAGAAAATAAATCGAGCAAGTAAGTATTGTACGCGTGATGCCCTTTGACAAGCCTTCAGTAAAGACTTAGTTAGTGTCCATCCATAAATGAGGATTTTTGTTCAATATCAAGGCATGCGAAAAAAATAACCACAGGCATATGTGTAATATTCCGAGAATTATTTTTTGAGCATAACGCAGAGAGTGGGCAAAAAGACCACTTATGGATGGACAATAGTTACTTCTTGACTCCATAGGAGATTGAATATAAGTTGCCAGGTTGGAATTGGCAATACGTGGCGAAAGAGGTGTTGGATGCAGAGAATTCATTTTAGGTTGCATTGGTTTTTAACAATAGGGCTGGTACTTTTGATTTTAGCGCCATCTCTTATGGCTGGCGATGCAGACAAAAGCCAGGGCCCGCCGCCGGTACCGGTAAAGATTGCATTGGTGGAACAAAAGATGGTTTCAGAGCAGGTCTCGCTGGTAGGAACCACTGAGGCCGTTGCAACGAGCACTGTAGCTGCCGAGGTTTCCGGTGTGGTTGAATATTTCCCTGTAAAGGAAGGCGATTTTGTTAAGAAAGGGGATCTGCTTGTCCGTTTAATATCCACCGAACTTAAGATTCGACTGAAAGGCGCAGTGGCTGCCAGGGGGGCGATCAGGGCCAGACTTGAGCTTGCTGAAAAAGAACTTAGCAGATACAGCCGGCTAAAAGATGCCGACAGTATCGCAGCCAGAAATTATGATGAGGCGCTTTATAATCAGCGGGCCTTTTCTCAGGAATTGCTGCGCAGCGAAGCAGATATGGAGCGTCTTGAATATGAAATAAAACAAAAAAAGGTTGTGGCACCCTTTTCAGGCTTTGTTTCCACCGAACATACTCAGGTCGGCGAATGGATCAATGTCGGCGGTCCGGTGGTTGATCTGGTAGATTTAAGGCAAATTAAAGTATCCGTGGATGTACCCGAACGCTATGCGGTGATGATCGCTCCTCAGGAGGAGGTCAAAGTAATGGTAAAAAGCATCTCAAACGAAGTGCGTGCGGGTAGAATAAATGCGATACTTCCCCAGGGAGATCCTAATTCCAGAACGTTTCCGGTAAAGATAAATATTGAAAATCAGGACTTTAAGATCAAAAGCGGTATGGAGTCCATGGTGACGTTTAATCTGGCGGCTCAAAAAAGCGCTCTGCTGGTTCCAAAAGATGCTGTGGTCACAGCAGGAAACGATCGGCTGGTTTTTATTGTCAATGACGGCAAGGCCATACCGGTGCCTGTCAAAATCCTCGGGTATTATGATGGAAATGTTGAGGTCGCCGGCAAGTTAGCACCCGGCATCAAGGTTGTGATTCGCGGAAATGAACGCCTCCGACCCGGACAGCCGGTGAGTATTATAAAATAAGAATCACGAAAACACCCCGGTACGACAGGCTCTGCCTACGGGGCAGGCGAAAGTGCGAAAGCACGAAGAAATAGAAGAAATAATAGTAATGAATAATACAAATTCTCAAGATTTTTTTTGAAAGTGTACTGATTTTCGTGTTTTCGTACTTTCCCAATTTCGTGATGAATTTTTCCTGCATCATTATTTTGAACTATGAAACTCATTGATACTGCTATAAAGAAGCCGGTTACCGTAACGGTAGGGGTTCTATTGCTGGTTTTGTTCGGCTTTATTTCTCTTTTTAGAATTCCCATCCAACTGACCCCCAATGTTGATCTTCAGGAGATTTCCATCTTGACGACCTGGCGTGGAGCCAGCCCGGTGGAAGTTGAGCGTGAGGTTGTCGAGGCGCAGGAAGAAGAGCTCAAAAATGTGGACGGTCTGGTGGAGATGAAAAGTGAAAGCCGGGACAGCAGCGCCTTTATCAGCCTGATATTTGAGATCGGTACGGACACGGATGAAGCGCTGCTGAGAGTATCCAACAGCCTTGAGCGCGTCAAAAAATATCCGGACGATGTGGAAAAACCGATCATAAAGTCCGGCGGCAGACGCGAGCAAGCGATTGCCTGGATGGTCCTCCAGGCACTGCCGGACTACCAGGGTGTCTTGCAGCAAGAGTACGATTTTGTTGACGAGCATATTAAACCCCGGCTGGAAAGGATTTCGGGGGTGTCGTCGTCCAACATATACGGAGGATGGGAGCGGCAAATTCAAGTCGTCGTTGACACGGACGCCCTTTCAGCCCGCAAAGTAACCATCCCTGAACTCGTTAGAGCTCTGGATATAGAGAACAAAAACATTAGTGCCGGTAACTTTGACGAGGGCAAGCGCCGTTACATCGCCCGAACCGTCGGCGAGTATAGCAGCCCCGAAGATGTCTCTAATGTCATCATAAAGAGGGTAAACGGCATTCCTGTTGCTGTGGGCGATATTGCCGGCGTTGAGTTTGGTTTTAAAGATGCGGAATTTGTCGTCCGGCACAGAGGCACGCCGACCATCGTTTTCAACGCCGTGCGCGAACCCGGTTCCAATGTCCTGGTAGTGATGAAGAAACTGCAAGCTGCGCTGTTAGAGTTAAATGAGAACCTGTTAAAAGAAAAACATTTAAAGATTGTGCTGGTCTATGATTATACCCGCTACATTTACAGCGCCATCAACCTGGTAAGGGAGAATATTTTTGCAGGCGGATCTTTGGCGATTTTGGTGCTTCTGATATTTTTACGAAATTTTGCCAGCACCGTGATCGTGGCGGTTGCCATCCCTATCAGTGTCATCGGCACGTTCCTGATCATGACCCTTATGGGGAGAAATATCAATGTTGTCAGCCTGGCGGGGCTGTCGTTTGCCGTGGGTATGGTGGTGGATAATTCCATTGTTGTATTTGAAAATATCTTCCGCCATCGAGAGATGGGCAAAGATCGCAGACAGGCGGCGTACGACGGCACGGTCGAGGTTTGGGGGGCGGTTTTAGCAAGTACCTTGACGACGGTGGCGGTTTTTCTTCCCATCGTGTTTGTGCAGGAGGAGGCCGGCCAACTTTTCCGCGACATTGCCATTGCCATCAGTGGTGCCGTGACATTAAGCCTGATCATCTCCATTACGGTTATACCGACGCTCTCTTCCAAAATACTCGGCAAGGTTCAAAAAAATAACAACACGCTAATCAAATCAGAAGGGATTTTCGCTTTTATCCGGAGACCTTTTAACTATATCGCCCGGGGGCTGAATGCTTTTGCCGGCGGCTTTATAAACTACACAACCAGGTTTGTGTACTGGATGTGCGGATTGGTTGCGGCGCGCGTAGGGGTTGCCGTTACCATGATTTTGGTGGCGCTTGGTCTGGCATATTTTTTGATGCCCAAAACAGAATACATGCCCGAAGGCAACCGTGAAATATTGTATGGAATTTTGTTGCCGCCTCCGGGTTATAATTTGAATGAGCTTGAGAAAATCGGTGAAACCGTAGAAAAAGATCTTCTGCCGCTAATTGAAGACGAGGGACAAAAAAGCGTGCTGGCCGAAAAACTGAATCTTCCACCAGCCAGCAATTTTTTCTATGTTGCCCGGGGACAGTCGGTTTTTATGGGCATTGTATCCAAAGTTCAGGAGCGTACCAGGGAATTGCTTCCCTATGTTTACAGTGTCTTAAGAAAGATTCCCGGCATGATCGCCATTGTTCAGCAGCCCAGTCTCTTTTCACGTAATATCGGTGAGGGTCGCTCCATTGAGATCGAGATCAAAGGGCCCGATCTGGAAAAGCTCATCAGTCTGGGCCGACAGATATACGGTTTGTCCGCCCAAGCTCTGCCCGACGCCCAGATCCGCCCGATCCCCGGCCTGGACTTGGGCAACCCCGAGATGCGCATTATTCCAAACCGTGAACGCCTGACCCGCCTGGGCATGACCACGTCGGATTTGGGCTTAATCGTAGATACGATTGTGGATGAGGCCAAAGCCAGTACATATCGCCTGCACGGGGATGAAATCGATCTGGTGGTAAAAAGCAAGGAGGGAAAACTCGAGCGCACTCAGGACCTGCCTCGCTTTCCGGTTGTGGCACCATCCGGAGAAAAAGTAACCTTAAACTCGCTTGCAGAAATTAAGCTCGAAGAAGGTCCCATCCAGATAAATCATATCGATTCCCAACGATCCATTACGCTACAGGTTATTCCGTCAAGGACCATGGCCCTTGAGGCCGCCATGGAGATCGTGACGGAAAAGGTGGTGGGGCCGATCAAGGCCGGCGGAGGTCTTTCAAGCCTTTACAGTATTAAACTGGGCGGTACGGCCGACGACCTGACGCGCACACGCAAGGCTCTGATGTGGAACTTTATTCTGGCCCTCGTGATCAGCTATCTCTTGATGTCGGCCCTGTTTGAGAATTTTTTCTATCCCTTTATTATTCTCTTCAGTGTTCCCCTGGCCGCCGCCGGCGGTTTTGTGGGCTTGCTGCTGGTGAACACGTTTAAAACCTACCAGCCTTTAGATATCATTACCATGCTCGGTTTTGTCATCCTGGTCGGAATTGTTGTCAACAACGCCATCCTGATTGTCCACCAAACCTTAAACAATATGCGGGACAGCAACATGCTGCCCCGGGATGCCATCACCGAATCGGTCCGCTCCCGCATCCGGCCCATTTACATGAGCGCTATTACAACCGTAACGGCGATGCTGCCCCTGGTGCTTGCTCCCGGTGCCGGCTCCGAATTCTACCGGGGGCTCGGGAGCGTTGTTGTGGGCGGCCTTCTGATTTCAACAGTCTTTACCATCTTTTTAATTCCAGCCCTTTTAAGCCTTGCCTTTGATGCCGGCCAATCATTGAAAAAAAGCTTTTCCAGATGAGAAATTAGAGAAGCTTTTTTTGTGCAGATCTCCCCAGGTTTTTCTTGATGAAAAGCTCACCTTTAATTTGAATACTCCCATCCCAAATTTCTCATAAAGATGTAACAAGGTAACGATTCAATCCGAATATATTAGAAACCGGTAGGAGCAATATCGAGCAGTGTTTCGTAACAGCCCTTCTTTTCAGGAAATTTTGCGGGTTTGCGTTTGACATGCACGGCGGGCGATTATATAATTTGGTAAATAAGAGCTATAAATAAAAAAAACATTGAGCAGAACAAAATAAATACTTATTAATTACAACATGTTAAATGGAGTCATGTTGTGTAATTCGAGAGGTTTGAATTAATCCGATATTTCTCAGATTTTACTATTTGGCCAAATTT
>JACNIG010000395.1 GCA_014383215.1 Candidatus Desulfatibia vada
AATTGACTGGAATAAAACCCGTTATATTTTCAACGGTCACGCGCGTGGTGTCTTTGTGTTTAAAGGCATCAATCCCGAAGACATCAAGAACTTGACCATACCGGCAGGCACCGTTCCACCCGGAGCAAAATTTTCAAAAGAAATTGCGCCCGCAAAGCTGGTAGCATTTGCCCCCTTTACGGATCGAACTATTAGTGCGGACAAATCCGGCTTCAGCCCGGGAGTGATTCCAGAAGGTAAAAATGGTATATATTTAGTCATCAGAACCCCTGAACAAGAAATGCGAGACAATCTTACTTTAAATATAGAATTAAAAGAAATTAGATAAAAAACTTTGAGAAATTTCTTATTCATTTGCTTAGGCAATATTTGCCGAAGCCCTTTTGCTGAAGGCCTTTTCGCAAAACTGGCAGCTCAAGAGAAGCTTGGAGCTCTGAAAACTCAATCAGCAGGACTAATAGCTTTGCCTGGCAATTCAGCTACTTATATGGCTCAACAGGTTGCCAAGGAATACGCTGTGGACTTGACTGAGCACGAAGCCCAGCCCGTGTCCAAAGACCTTGTTAACTGGTCCGATTTGATCATGGTCATGGAAAAATCCCACCAGGACTCGCTTTTTACCCAATTCCCGGAAGCGGCAGACAAGACTCGGCTAATCAGGCACTATGCCCGCTACGGCTCAAGAAATCGCGGCATTGCCGACCCCTACGGACTCGATTATGAAGCATACCGCTTTTGCTTTCTTGATATCGAAGATGCTGTAACAGGTCTTATAAAGTCTCTAAAGTCCCTGTAACCCCAGTTGAGCGAAAACGCTTAATTGGGTGTCCTTTGTCCGTCGTCCGTTGCTAAGCAATTAGAAGCGAGATTATATTGCAACAGCTTATGTTGACATTTAACTGGTGTTGTTTTAATACCATTTTGCAAACATATTGAGGTGAGTGTTATCGAAATTATTCATACAATCGCAAAGATGCAGTCATACGCGGATCAAAGCCGGGGCAAAGGCAACACCATTGTTTTTGTTCCTACCATGGGTTATCTGCATGCAGGACATCTGTCTCTAATGAAGGAAGGATTGAAGCATGGAGATGATCTGGTGGTGAGTATTTTTGTTAACCCTACCCAATTCGGCCCTGGAGAAGATTTAGACTCCTATCCGCGTGATTTAGAGAAGGACATGGAACTCGTCCGCAAAGAGGGTGCAAATGCACTCTTTGCACCGGATGCACAAGAAATTTATGGCAGCCATTACCAAACCTATGTAGCCCTGGACAAACTCCCTGACCATCTTTGCGGGCTTTCCAGACCGATACACTTTAAAGGGGTTGCCACGGTTGTGACCAAGCTGTTTAATATCGTCAAACCACATGTTGCCGTTTTCGGACAGAAGGACTACCAGCAGCTTCTTGTTATTGGCCAGATGGTTGAGGATTTGAATTTCGACATTAAAATCATCGGAGCACCCATCATCAGGGAGCCCGACGGTCTTGCCATGAGTTCGCGCAACAGCTACTTGACGCCCCGGCGGCGAATTTGCGCGCGCGCGCTTTATGAATCCTTGCAAAATGCTGGCAGGCTTGTTAAGAGTGGAGAAAAAGATGCCTCCAAAATTATCGCGGCGGCATCCGATATGATAAAGTCCCACCCGGAAACCACAATCGATTATATCGCCGTCTGCAACCCTGAAACCCTTGACGACGTCAAAACAATTGAAGGTCCGGTATTGATGGCCCTGGCAGTCAAGGTAGGCGCTACACGCTTGATCGACAACATGATATTGAAACCATAATTAAGCACAACTAAAAAAGACAGGAGACGATTTATGAGCAACGAACAATTCTTTTTTACATCTGAATCTGTGACTGAAGGACATCCGGACAAGGTTGCCGATGCCATATCAGATGCCGTTCTGGACGCAATTTTAACTAACGACCCGCAGGGTCGGGTTGCCTGCGAAACCCTGGTAACCACCGGACTGGTGTTTATTGCCGGTGAAATTACAACCAGCTGTTATGTTGATATGCCGGAGGTTGCCCGCCGCACCGTCCGTGATATCGGATACAGCTCTTCTCAGATGGGCTTTGACTGGCAGACATGTTCGGTTGTTACCAGCATAGATCAGCAATCATCGGATATCGCTCAAGGCGTAAACGCCGACCAAGGGCTTTTCAAGGAACAGGGCGCCGGTGATCAGGGCCTCATGTTCGGATATGCCACCGACGAAACCCCTGAATTGATGCCCATGCCGATCATGTTCGCACACAAGCTGAGCCAGCGTTTGGCCAAGGTACGCAAAAACGGCTCCCTCGATTTCTTAAGACCCGACGGGAAATCCCAGGTTACTATCGAATATGAAAACGGCAACCCCAAACGTGTGGATACGGTTGTCATTGCCGCCCAGCACAAACCGAATGTCACTTATGAAGACTTGAAAGAAGCCATCATCGAAGAAGTTATCAAAAAGGTTATTCCCCGGGACATGACCGATGGCGACACCCGTTATTTTATCAATACCACCGGCAAGTTTATTATTGGCGGTCCCATGGGAGACTGCGGCCTTACCGGACGCAAAATTATCGTTGACACGTACGGCGGACAGGGGAGCCACGGCGGCGGCTGCTTTTCAGGCAAGGACCCGTCCAAGGTGGACCGCAGCGGTTCTTACATGGCCCGGCACATCGCCAAAAACATCGTTGCCGCGGGCATTGCTAAAAAATGTGAAATCCAGATCGCCTACGCCATCGGCGTGGCAGAACCGGTTTCCGTAATGCTGGATCTTATGGGAACGGGTGTTATACATAAAAGCCGGCTTAAAGAGATCGTCACCGATGTGTTTGATTTAAGACCTGCGGCCATCATCGAATATCTTGATCTTTTACGCCCCATTTACCGCAAGACCTCGGCATACGGGCACTTTGGACGCAATGAACCTGAATTCAGCTGGGAAAAAACCAATATGGCGGATGTACTGCGAGATAAGGCCGGAATTTAAGGCTTGATACTAGATTTAGTCATTTGTCATTCGTCATTCGTCATTCGTCATTTGTTAAAAAAACCGCTTCTCTCGAAGGGAAAGTCCTTTCTTTGTCAATACCCTTCAAAGTCGCACGGCCGCTTTTTAAAAAAAGTGCTCCTCAAGCGCAACACTTTAATAACCAATGACCAGTGACCAGTGACCAGTGACCAGTGACTAATGACCAATTTAAAAGGAGATATTTAACGGATGAAGTACGATATTAAAAACATTAAACTTGCCAAGGAAGGTTTACTGCGCATCGAATGGGCCGGTCAGAGCATGCCGGTTCTCAATCAAATCAAACAAAGATTCAAAAAGGAAAAGCCGCTGAAAGGCATTCGTGCTGCAGCCTGTCTGCATGTTACCACCGAAACCGCAGCGTTGATGCAAACCTTGAAAGCCGGCGGTGCCAAACTCGCCCTCTGCGCCTCCAATCCTCTTAGTACCCAGGACGATGCGGCAGCTTCGTTGGTGAAACACGACAAAATACCGGTTTTTGCCATCAAGGGTGAAGACACTAAAACCTATTACCGGCACATCCATGCCGTGCTTGACATGCAACCGCAATACACCATGGATGATGGTGCCGATCTGGTCTCCGTGATTCATTCCGAGCGCCCTGAAATTCTCAGCGGAGTACGCGGCGGAACCGAAGAAACCACGACAGGTATCATTCGTTTAAAGAGCATGGCTGCGGACGGAGCCCTGAAATACCCGATCATAGCGGTGAACGACGCTCAGACCAAGCATTTATTCGATAACCGTTACGGTACCGGCCAGAGCACACTGGACGGAATCATAAGGGCCACCAACCGCCTGATGGCAGGAGCCTTTTTTGTGGTTTGCGGTTATGGCTGGTGCGGCAGGGGTCTGGCCCTGAGGGCCCGCGGAATGGGGAGCAACGTGGTTGTTACCGAGGTTGATCCGACGGCTGCGCTTGAAGCGGTCATGGACGGTTTTACCGTGATGCCTATACGGCAGGCGGCCCGAATCGGTGATGTTTTCTGCACGGTTACCGGCAATATCAACGTCATTCGCCAGGAACATTTCAAGATCATGAAAGATGGTGCCATTGTATCCAATTCCGGCCATTTTAATGTTGAACTGGATCTTGAAGGGCTGGGAGGCATTACAAAGTCTAAACGCGAGCTGAGACCCCTGGTGGTAGAACACCTTCTTGAAAACGGCAGACGCATTAATGTTCTGGGGGAGGGACGACTGATAAATCTTGCGGCGGCCGAAGGTCATCCATCCAGTGTAATGGATATGAGCTTTGCCAATCAGGCCCTGAGTATCGAATATATGGTAAAAAGTAAAACATCGTTTGAAAACGATGTCTTTCCGGTTCCCGAGGCAATCGACAAGGCCATTGCCAAAGAAAAACTGGCTGCCATGGGTGTTAAAATCGACATACTGACGCCGGAGCAGAAACGGTATCTGGCGTCTTGGAGTATGGGCACCTAGGCCCCAAAAGTTTAAAGTGCCTAAAGTTAAGGTATTCTATTTTTTCTTAATTCTAATACCCTCGCCGAAGGCGAGTTCCACAACTTTAGCTCACTTTATACTTTAGGCACTTCAAACTTTTTAAATTATATATCGCCTAGGGTTTCGTCGCGCTGTTTGTTCCAGAGCACCCAGTCGTTCAAATCCTTTTTGATGTCAAACCGGAACGGTTTTGTGACGGTGCCGTCCGGTTTGATATTTATCTGCTGCAAGGACTTTACAATATAGGTCCACTCTTCCATGGATACCGGACGGGGGCCTTCCACTGGATGGGGACCCGACACCGGTGTGGGTTCCATCATTTTTCCTGGCTCTGCAGCCTCCTGTGCCTGCTTGCGGTTGTTAACAACAACCTCACCCCAGTAAACTTTTACCATAACGGAGTCGTCCTGGTTAACGTTCAACCGGTAAACAGTGCCGCGCACCCCGGCGACCGCAGTTTTCGTAGAGATTGTGAAACGCCCTCGTCGGCCGAACAACCGGGATACCTTGGCCCATGTTTTCCCCAAAATCATGCTGACGCTTATGCTGCGTTTCTTTTTTTGAACATTATAACCAGCTGAAACCAATTCGAAAGTTGTCGACTCACCATATCGGACATAACTGCCGTCCGGCATTTTGAGCTCCATCCTTGATTTTTTACCCGTTGTCACTCGGTCGCCCTCGGACAAAAAATCTCCTTCAAACAACGGCTTGGCTTCGACCGCACCCTTTTTTGTCCGCTGGACGCTTCCTTCCAGTATGCTGACCATTGCCGTTCCGCTTCCAATTTCAATTGAAACAGCTTTGTTATCAGCGTTTGCACAGGGGATCAGGGCAAGGCAAGTCAGGAATATAACTATCGAATTTATTTTAAAAAGTTTCATTACAACGCTCCTCTATAATGTTTCCAAGAGGCCTCTCCAGTCCTTCGTGTATTGTATTATGAACGCATTAAAGTTGTGTTTTCAGGGCCCTAATGCTCAAAAGGGCTTCTGCGCCTGCAACCGGTTCCATGGGAGCGAACTCACCGGTTGCGA
>JACNIG010000123.1 GCA_014383215.1 Candidatus Desulfatibia vada
GGTCAACTGCAAGTCTTTTAAGCCTGTAGGTATCTTTGTTCGGCGCACTTATTTTTGAAAAATAATTTTTTGCTTTTCCCCAAGATGCCATTTCAATATAAAGCCAGCCTATCCTGTAATAGGCTTCGTCTCGTATGTTTTCATCACCGGTTATGGTAATCAGATTGTGAAGGTTAATAATGGCGTCATCAAAAGCATTCAACTTTGCGTAGCTTTCACTGATCATCAGATATGATTTTATACTAAGAGCGGTCTGGCCGTATTTTTCGATCAAGACCTTGAAAGCATTAACCGCCTGCCGGAAACCCTTGCTTTTGAAATGCGCCATACCGATTTTGAACATGGCCGGTTCTATTCTGTCATCTTTAGGAAAGAAATAGATAAACCGTTCGTATTCGCTGATGGCGCTTGCATATTCCTGGTTTGAAAAAAGGTATTCGGCAAACTCAAACTGTTTGTTTGCATCTATGATCAGAAAGGGTTTAACGTCCGCTTCTGAATCGGAGCCGGCATAAGATTGGGAACAGGGTAAAAAAAGAAAAAACACCAAAAAGAATGTAACGAAATGCCCGGCAAAGAATATATTACGAACTCGTATATTACGCATAATGGGTAGTCTATTTAGTCCTGAAAAACCTGGTCCTCTGGGCTATGTCAGAGATATCCGGCTCTGCCAAAAACCGTTAAAAGTGCCTAAAGTTTGAAGTGAGCTAAAGTTAAGGAATTCTATCAATTATATAAAATCAGCGGAGCGAAGCGACTCCATAACTTTAGGCACTTTAGCTCACTTTAGACACTTTGAACTTGTCCAATTTGCAGGAAAGCGGCCCCTTTCAGGGGCAAATCAAAGCCTGGTCCTCTGGGCCAGGATTCTTTATTTTTAGGTAACTCTTAAAACCTCTTCCATTGTGGTTGAACCGTTTAATACCTTCTGGGTACCGTCCTGCCGCAGAGTGATCATATTTTGGTTTAAGGCCTCTTGTTTTATCCGGTTGGAATCAAAGGTCTGCAGGATAAGACTTTTTAAACCGGAGGTCAAAGGCATGATTTCAAAAATACCTTTTCGCCCCCTGTAACCGGTTTGGAAACAGTTTTCACATCCGTTGGCTTTATAGAAAACAGCTCCTTGAAGTTGATCCGGTGTAATTCCGAAGCTTGTCAAAGTAGTATCATCGGGCGTGTAGGGTAGTTTGCAAGCCGTGCAAAGCACGCGGATCAGCCTTTGGGCCACAACTGCCAAAACGGACGATGAAAGTAAAAAAGGCTCGACGCCGATATCCACCAGACGAGTAATGGCACTGGCGGAATCGTTGGTGTGCAGTGTAGAAAAGACAAGATGTCCGGTCAATGCCGACTGTACGGCGATTTCCGCTGTTTCCCGATCCCGTATTTCGCCGACCAGGATTACATCCGGATCCTGTCTGACAATCGATCTGAGACCCCTGGCAAACGTTAAGTCTATCTTGGGATTGATCTGTATCTGACTGATCCCCTTGATCTGGTACTCCACCGGATCTTCTATGGTGATAATATTGATGCCCGGAGTATTGATGGAAGACAAGATTGCATAAAGGGTTGTGGTCTTGCCGCTGCCGGTGGGCCCGGTCATAAGGATGATACCGTTGGGGGATTTGACCAGGTCTTCTAACAGGTCAAGCCTGCCGGCCGCCAGACCGATATCCGTAAGTTTAAGCATAGAGCCTGTTTTATTAAGAAGCCTGAGCACGACGCGTTCACCAAACGATGCCGGAACGGTGGAGACGCGAACATCGATATCCTGATCGCCGATTTTGACGTCGAAGCGACCATCCTGGGGCAGCCGTTTTTCGGCGATGTTCATTTTGGCCATGACTTTGATTCTCGAAATCAGCGCAGGTTGAATCCATTTGGGAGGGGCCAGCAGATTATAAAGAATACCGTCGACCCGATAGCGAACTTTAAAACTGTCCTGATAGGGTTCGATATGGATATCACTGGCACGTGCTTTTATGGATTGGGAAATAATATGGTTAACAAGCTTGATGATCGGTGCATCGCTGATGTCGTCCAGCAGATCCGCAGTTTCTTCAATCTCGCTAATAATGGAACTGCCGTTTTCTTCCATGTCCTGTACCAGCTGTTCGGCCGAGTCCCGACCCAGATCATACGAAGTGTTAATGGCAGAGAGAATCGCTTGCCTTGTTGAAAGGACTATTTTAAAGGTTTTTAGCTTCAGAATCCGGATCAGATCATCGAGGGGATGAATACAGGCCGGATCGTTGACAGCAACAACCGTATAGGGGTGCGGCCGGTTTTCGACTGACTCCCGGCTGTCGGCGGCAACAGGCCGGTCGCTGATCAATGGAACCATGATGTATTTTTTCAGAAATTGTATTGGTATTTGCTGTGTAAAATCTATTCCAAAATTATCTAGAGGAAGCTCGGGCCACAAAGGAATGCCATACTGGAGGCTCAACGCTTCAAGAAGCTGAGTCTCGGTAATAATTTTTTGAGCAACGAGCTTTTCTCCAATGCGGCCGCTCCTATCAGCATTCATCCTTTGAGCTTCATTGATGTCTTTTTCCGAAACGCCGATAGTTTTGATAAGTATTTCTGATAGCTTAGTTTGCATTACATAATTATTCTTGGGCATCAAATTTATCCCAATCCCATTGGTACATTTTAATTTTGCCTTCTTTAATCTTATCCATGTCATCTTTTTTATTTTTGTATATTTCTTCCGCTTCAGCAGCGTTTTCGATGACATGCGGTGTTATAAACACGTAAAGATTGGACTTCTCGCCGGCTTTCGAAACAGAGCTAAACAACATGCCGAACAGGGGGATGTCTCCCAGACAGGGAGTCTTATATGTTATTTTCGTAAAGCTGTCGTCGATCAGCCCGCCGATGACCACCGTGCTTTTATCTTTTATAATCACGGTGGTTTCAATGCTGCGTTTTAGGGTAGTTGGACGAAAGTCTGTGGTGGATTCGAGCTTGGTTACTTCCTGGGAAATATTGAGCCGCACCAGCCGATCCTTGCTGATTTGAGGTGTAATCTTTAAGGTGATGCCGACATCCTTGTATTCATAAGAGCTGTAAGTTTCCGTTCCGGCATCGGCTGTCGATCGGGTTTGGAAGGGGATATTTTTGCCGACGATAATTGTGGCTTCTTCATTATCGGTGGTCAGAATCTGAGGGGTCGAAAGAAAATGTACGTCTTTGTCTTTTTTATACGCCTGTACAACGGCTGCAAGGTTGGGAAAGGTAATACCGCCGATGGTTAAGGACTCGCTGAATATTCCCAGAGAAAAACCTTTGAGAGACGGCAGGGTCTCCAGCGGTGTCGTTATAATGCTGTCTTCAGGACGATATCCGCCTCCAAAGGCCGCATCTTTGCCGCCAAGCTGGGTCTTACCCCCTGCCTGCCATTGGACACCAAGATTGAATTCCTTGCCCACGTTAACTTCCACGATGAGACTTTCGATGTAAACCATGGAGCGGGGGATATCCAGTTTCTTAATGATATCTTCCAGTATCAGATAATCATCCTTGTCTCCTATGATAATCAGGCTGTTGGTGGCCTTGTCGGCCGTTATTGTGACTTTCTGCGAAACCAGCGGGGCTTTTTGGCCTTTGGCGGCAGCACCGGTTTTGGTCGGCAAGGCCTGGAGGACTTTGGCCAGGTCTTCGGCCTTGGCGTTTTCCAGGTAATAGACGCGAATTTTTTCTTTACCCCGCGGTGTTTCTTTGTCCAGCATTTGTATCAGTTTTTTAATTCTTACGGTTTCGACTTCGCTGGCCAGCACGATGATAGCGTTGGTGCGCTCATCGGCCACGAATTGAACAGAGGTGCCGGAATCCTTGTCTTTGGGTCTGCCTTTCGCCTGGAAAATCGAATTCAGGATTTTTACAAATTCATTGGCATTGGCATATTCTAAGGGAATGACAGAGAGCTCCTGCCCCATTCCGGAAACATCGATAGCGTGCAGGATGCGAAGCAATCGCTTTATATTTGAATAAACATCCGTTACAATCAGCATATTGGTGGGCGGATAGGCCAGTATTACGCTGTTTTTGGAAATAAGCGGTGCAAAAAGCCGTTTGATTTCTTCAGGGCTGGCGTATCGTAGCGGTATCAGCTGGGTAACAACTTTGTCTTCCGGTGAATCGGCCTCTTCCTTCAGCCGGGTTTCAATATTTTTAGAGCGTGCATCCGGCGATGGAACGATTTTAGTTACCTCTCCGGCTTTTATGGTGGTAAAACCATGGACTTCCAGGACGGATTCAAAGACCTTGTATGCCTCTTTGACGGAAATTTTGGCAGGCGAAATTATGGTTACCTTCCCTTTTACACGTTGATCAACAACAAAATTTTTGGCGGTCAATTCACTGATGAATTTAATAAAAACATTAATATCAACATTGTTGAAATCAATGGATACGAATCGTTCGGATTGCTCGGCATCTCCCGCATCCCGGGCGCTTGCATTTATTGCCGTCAGAGGCGATAGCACCAGAAAAAAACAAACAAACAAGCATAGGATGATTTTTGAATGCATGCTGCGTGATTTCATATTAGTACCAATATTCGCAATTATTCGATATTATAGTCAATCGTTTTCATTCGGCCGCGGCGTTTTAATTTTAGATTTACGCTTTCCGCCGACTGTAAACTTTTATAAAACTTGAGCACATCTTCCACGGATTCAATATTATCGCCGTTCACACTTTTGATGATATCCCCGCTTTTCAGTCCCATGTCATGAAAGATGGAGTTTGGTTTTATCCCTGTTAAGCTGAGGCCGTCCGCCTTTCCGTTTGTAAAATGAGGCCTTACCCTGGCTTGCTGCATTAACTTGTTGACGTTTTTAGAAGCGCTTTCTACTGTGGAACGTTTGACGGTAATGTTATCAGAATCTGTCGTCGCTGATTTGCTTGACAAACGGCGTGTTTTTTCAGTTTGAGCTTCATCAATCTCTAAAATTTCATCTTTGCCGTTGACACGCAATATAACCTTTTCTCTTAAGATCATTTTCAAGGTGGCATTTTCAATGGTATCCCCGATCCGGTAAAGTTGTTCTTGCTTCTGCTGTGAGCTCTGGATAACGGCAAAGGCTTTGTCATCGTCGCCCGTAACGGTTCCCAGCAGCTTCAGCTTGAGAGACGTCGGTTGCAGGTTTTCGACAACAACCGTTTCAGGTGGGCGTTCGGCGCCGCTTTTGGTGTCGAATAGATTACGCTCACTAATGGGATCGTAATCAGCCAGAGGACGCAGGGATTCTACCTCAGAGGAAGACGACTCTTTGAAATCAGCTCCGGAAAGAGGCGCTTGATCAAGCTGAACGGATCCCAGCTTATAAAACGCTTTGACGCTAAAATATACGGCTGCTGTAATCATTAAAATATTAATTATGGTATAGTATGGCTTCATTATTGTATCCAGCATCCAGTATCAAGTATCAAGTATCCAGCATCCAGTATCCAGCATCCAGTATCAAGTATCCAGCATCCAGTATCCAGTATCCAGCATCCAGTATCCAGTATCCAGCATC
>JACNIG010000277.1 GCA_014383215.1 Candidatus Desulfatibia vada
AATTTCTGACAGGCGGAAAATGGCTTGATTAAAAAATTAGGCGGTGGATTTTGGATAACGACCTGGACGACTTTGTCAAAAGCCGTTTCGATTTTCGCTATTTTGTCACCCCTTTTGAGCCGTTAACCCTGGCCTGGATCGGACGTGCCGGCTATATCCATCCGTTTTCAGCAAGTGGGAAAGTTTACGAAGACCAGCTCTTTTTCTCCGGCGGCATCGCCAGTGTCAGAGGCTATCGCGAGAACATGCTGCGTTTTGACGCCGACGGGAATCCGGTCGGCGGATTATCAGCGGTTTCGGCCAGTATGGAGGCCCGCTTTGATGTGGGACACAATTTTGAAGTCACCACCTTTTTCGACAGCGGCCGCGTGAGTCGGGCACTGAAAAACGCCGGTTCAGACGAATTTAGAAACAGCGTCGGCGTCGGACTCCGCTACCACACACCCATCGGTCCCGTGGGCCTGCTTTACGGCCACAAGCTCGACCCCCGGCCGGATGAAAGCACCGGTCGCTGGTACTTTACCATCGGCTATACCTTTTAAAATGAAAATATTCTTGATCATTGCAAGATTTCTCAGTAGTGTTCTCTGATAAAGTGCTGTCGATTTTAGAACGCTTCTGTTTGGTAAAGAAACCTACAATATCTTTTATGTTCTTCCTTATAAACAGCTTATAGTTAGAATCGAGTCATAATGCAAATAACCTTTAATTCTATTGTTTTCGCTTGCAGGCACTAACTCAAAGTACAGCTTTTCCAAAATGTTAAGTAAAAAATCTGCCGTCAAAGCGGATCGATTCGTTGTCACAATTTAAACCTGAACGTAACGGCTCAAATCAATATTGATAAAAATATTCATTGAACTGCACAACGAGTGCATTCCCCGCAGCTTGACTTCGGCGAGCTCAGTCGAGTCGCTGCGGGGTTCGCGAGCGAATCAAAAAACAGACAGACCGGCCTGCTCCCCGAGAGCCAGTCATTAGGGCGGTTTAGGGGAGCTATAAAATGCTTAAAAGCCTTACCGGGAGTCCCCGCCCTTAAGGCGGGTAGCCTCAATTCCATACAGTCGCGCGAAGCACTGCCGAACGGCAGAACATTCCCTGCAGTCAGCTTGATGGAGCGTAGCGGAAATCCCGCATTGCGGGGCTTGCAGGGAGCTTTAATTTAGGCTCATAATAAAGGAGTATCCCATGGTAAAACACCCGAAAAAAATCTTGTTGGCGGTGGATAGTTCGAGCCAGGCTTATGAGGCGGTGCGCTATATAAGCCGATTGTTGCCTCCGGAGCGTACTAAAACGGTTTTATTCAATGTAATGACAAAGATTCCCGATTGCTTTTGGGATATCGAAGAAGAGCCCGCAAACAGGCAAAAAGAAGATGTCGTAAGCGCCTGGGAGCTTGAGCAGAACAAGGACGACCGGGAGTTTATGGAAAAAGTCCGCAGGCTTTTTTTGGATAGAAATTTTCCGGAAGATGCCATAAGTATTAAAATCCAGCAAAAGAAAGTGGGCATCGCCAGAGACATCGTCCTCGAGTCACGAAACGATTACGACGGAGTCGTTGTCGGTCGCTGGGGAACAAATATGCTGAAAGATTTTTTATGCGGAAGCATTGCCAACAAACTCATTGAAAGACTAACCCATGTTCCTATCTGCGTGGTTGGCGGCACCCCGAAAATCGGCAAAATACTCGTGGCATTAGATGCTTCGGAAGGAGCAATGAGAGCCTTGGATTACATTGCCGCCATGGTGGATGGTCCGGATTGGAAGTTCACCCTTTTCCATGCCATGAGAGACCTTGATAGAAAGGGATTGCAAAAGGCTGAAAAATCCATATCCTCGGTTTTCGAGGCGGCCTCCGATCATCTGGAGAAAGCCGGCTTTAAGCGTAATCAAATCACAACCAGAACAGTTGCCAACGTACCCAGCCGGGCCGGTGCTCTTATCGTCGAGGCTCTGAATGGGGAATACGGAACCATTGTTGTTGGGCGCAGAGGTCTTTCCTGTGTGGAAGAGTTTACTATGGGCCGAGTGAGCAATAAGGTCCTCCAAATGGCGAGGACAATAGCGGTCTGGGTGGTAGCTTAACGAAATGTAACGGATGGGATGATGGGGAGTATCGCGGCGACTAAGATCAACGGGTTGTTACCGCAAACGACATTTTTTAACTATTTCACATTACACCGCAAAGCTTCTCGGCAACGGCCGCAATCACTTGATACTCTCTTTTTTCAGAATATCATAGTATGTCAAAATACTGCTCTTTAAGTTCTCTTAAGCGCTCCTTATGTAAAGTTGACGAAGGTAAAATGAAATTTTAGCCGTATTGCCGGCGCCACTGTTTTTTTATTAAATTCGGGAGGAAATAAAAATGTTGGTCCGCGAGTGGATGAGCAAACAAGTAGTAACCGTCGATGCTGATGAAAATATGCAGCATGCCATCGGTCTGTTAAAAGAAAAAAATGTTCGAATGCTGCCGGTGATGGAGAAAAGCAAGCTTGTGGGTATTGTTACCGACAGGGACTTGAAACGGGCCTCGGCCTCCGACGCCACCACCCTGGAGATTCATGAACTGCTGTATCTGATCAGCAAAATTAAGGTAGAGGATGTTATGACCTCAAAACCCATTACCGTCCCCTGGGATTTTACCCTGGAGGAAGCCGCCGACGTGCTCCTGAAAAACAAGATCTCAGGGACTCCGGTCACAGACTCGCAGGGGGAGATCGTGGGAGTCATAACGCAAAGCGACATTTTCAAAAGCCTGATATCTTTATCCGGTATCGGCAAAAGAGGGATTCAGATTGCCGTTCAGTTGGAGGATCAACCGGGATCCATGAAACAGATAACCGATGCGATTCGAAGCGCCGGTGGTCGCATGGTGAGCGTCCTTACATCCTACGAGAAGGTCCCAGATGGGTTTCGCAACGTCTACATCCGTTTTTTTGACCTAGATCGAAACAAACTCGAAACGCTCAAGGAAAATGTATTTAAACTCTCCAAAGTGCTCTACATCATAGATCACCGCGAAAACAAGCGTGAAATCTATGCAAGCCTTGATAATGCTTAAAAAAGTCTTTGTGATTAGGAAAGAGCAGATGTTCCAAAATCCGATTTCCTTTTAATATTCTTTCAACGATTCATGGATACCTTTATGAGTTTCATACCAAAAATTTAACGCGGCCTCTTTCTTGTCCGCCTCAAATCTTTTAATCCATTGGGCGAGTTCAGCGTCGTTATTGTCTTCAACAGTCTGTTTTCTTTTTAAAAACGTGTATATTAAATCGATATTTCTATCAGATTCCCAAAAAACAGAAGAATTTCGGCCGTTAATACGGCTGGCCGTTTCAGAGATCGTTTTTAAAAATTTTTTCTTAAGTCCATAGAGAGATTCCAGAATATCGGGAATCATCTCTTCGGCCCAACCCCTATGAAACCGGCACATACCCAGATTGTCCATGATTAATTCTTTTTGGAAACGATCAGCGTTTTTTCGGCCGAGATCACGCGGCGGCAAAAAATCTTTTCCATAGTACATATAATATTTCCCCATAATCGGCATGGGTGAAAGCACGCCCGGAGTCCAGTACTGGTTGGGAACCATCCAGCCGTTGCGAGCATATGCATTATAAACAAAAGCATCCAGAATTTGTTTACCTTTATCTCTGGAAAGCCGGCGTGCAAACTTGCGGGCGCCCTCTTTTAAATTGATACTGTTCCGGTTTTCGATTATTGAGTCGAGCAGTGCTATACCGATGTCTGCATTGTGCATGGAATCCGCTGCGATGTTAAAATCCTTATGAGAAAAGACCGGAATTTGTTTGACTCCGAGTTCTTTCGGAGTCAAATATCCTTCGTGTAGACACTCCATCAGCCACGCGATAACACCGCCCACAGAGATTGCATCAAATCCATAAATATCTGCACGGTGATTCAGCTTTTCAGCAGCCCGCTGATCAAAAATACCCGACAGAGGCCCCATTACCTGATAGGGTTCATAATCTTTTTTGTATTTGCCGTGCATTTTCTTACAAACAGCCACACAGGGCTCACCACAAGTTTTTTGTTTTTTAGGTATAATCGTTTCTTCGTTAAACTGTTTCAAATAATGGTTAAGTATAAATTTGTCGTGTATATCTAATCTTTCTTTTTCGCTCATATAGATACTTCTGTAATTGAAAGAAACCATGTTGCCGGCTAACGTGGCAAAGTTAACGCCAAGGGTGCCTCCTGTCTTAAAATCAGGATCAAACCGGTACTTGGTTGTCGCTTCCAGATCCTTGGCCGCCAGTCTCTTCTGATATTTATCGATAAACCACTGATCTGCTACCTTTCTGTCTCGAAAATCCTCAGTAATAAACGTTCCGCCGTATATGATGGCGGCAATGCCATGTTCCTGCAAAAGCTTGGAACCGAAGCCGCCGCGTCCCGCCCATGTATCGGCAAAACCCAATTTGCCTTTGGAAATGGGAACAGAAGCAACTGCCCCAAAATCTGTAACGGCCGAAGCAGGACCAACCGCAAGAATGCGGGGAGCGTTCGAATAATAATCACCAAAGCGTTCAAACGTATAATCCATTAACGCATATATGCCTCTGCGCCCTTCTTGCCATACTTTCTGAATCTGAACCGGCTCAATTCTAACTTCAACTTCCTCGCCGCCATCTCTGTTTAGATATAAAATAGAAGGAATAGAAGCTCTATTGACGATGGAAATCATATTAACGCCCAAATTATCAAAAACCAGTCCGGCGCCTCCCATGGACGAAACGTAAAAACCGGTCCAGCATGGAGAAAAGCCATTGAAAATCAGACGGTTTGAGCCTGGAAAGATAGATCCGGCCAGTAGTCCTGTTCCAATATTCAATGATCTGTACCGGCCGGCAAGATGAAGGCCCAGATCGATTGGACCGAAGAACGGTTCACCCACAGTAAACCGATTTATACGGTAAAATGCCGTAGCAGCATCAATCAACAAAACTTTTTGATGGCTTTCCATAACATTTTCTATAGAGACTGAAGTTCCTTGCCGCAAACTGCAAGTAATCTTTCTTGTTGTACATGCTGCAAATAATGCGTTTGCTGTTGCAGTTCAGGTTCTTTATTGCAATCAAAGATTGTTTTTGGGGGTATCATCCGGTTTAAATTGTCAAATCATACCGACCTTGTTGTTTTTGGCCGCACTGCCCGAAAAAACAGAGACGATAAATTTCATACCGGCGATGGCGGAGTTGCCGATCAGGGCGGAACCAGCTTTTGTTGGTAATCTACTAAAAAAACAGGCTATTCTTTCATTGTCAACGAGGAGTTTCGGCCAACCGATATCTGAGAAATCGATTTTTCACGCTATAAGATCAATTCGTTTTTAATTGTATGAGCAAGTCTTTGCTATCTTTCAGCAAATTGATGGTGGCGTCAATGTTTTTCTTGAGCCGGTCAAACAGGTGGAGTTCGGCCAGATCCGGCGGCATTAATTGATGATTGATACGTATCTGATCCGCCATGACGGTAATCTC
>JACNIG010000040.1 GCA_014383215.1 Candidatus Desulfatibia vada
TTCAGCTTGCCTTGATCACGCTGTCTGGTAACGGCCTTCTCACCGCCCATCTGCAACATTTTGGCTTGGCGCTCCTTGAGATCCTTGATCTTATCTTCGATGACTCCCATTATAAATTCCTTTCATCCTACCAATTTGCAGTTCAAACCCTAATCAAAAGAATAAATTTCATACTCGGTTTTTTCTCCAAGTAAATAATCGATCTTCTCCTGGGTTTCGGATCTTTCCTCACTGAGCAACCATTTGCGCCAGTCGTCCATGGACTGCCAGGTGCTGATGACCAGGCTTTCACCGGGACGATCGATTCTCTTGAATGTTTCACCGGTAACGTAGCCTGGCTGGTCCATGGCCAGATTCCTCAGCTTTTTAAGCAGCGGTCTTAATGTTGCCTCCTTGCTTTCCGGTACCAATCGCTTAATGATTATTTTAACCGTCATTCTGTTATCCTCCCTTATCTTGAAAAAAAGAGATTAATATGACCACTAAACCTATATTTTTACGCAATAGCTGTGCCAAAACATGTAAACAAGGAAAGTGTTTGAAATCGTATGATAAAATAGTATCTAAAGGACTTGCGTCAGGTGAAGTTGGCTTGAACAGGCGGGACAAAAATGACCCAAATAAAATAAAACAGCGGGTTATTCACTGAAAATACAAAATTTTTTGTTGATGTGACAAATATGTCTCAAGTCGGGGTTATGAAATCCCATAACTTTTCATCTTGCGGAATAGAGTTCTGCGGTCAATACCCAGAATTGAAGCTACCTTGGTTCTGCGCCACTGGTGTTCATTCAGCAGGCGTTCAATATATTGTTTTTCAAGACTCTCCATGACATTACGCAATTTGGAATTTTTATCATTGTTGATGATTATATTTTCCGGAATGATTTCCGCATCAGCCGGTTTGGATAGCGATACGTCTCCAAAGTCGATTTCCTTTAAGGTAATATAGCGGTGTATGGCATTCTGAAGTTCCCGAACATTGCCCGGCCAATCATATTTCTGCATTGATTTTATAATATTTTCCGGCATGGAAAGTATTTCCTCGTTGTCGCTATAGGCTTGCAGGAAATGGTAGACCAACAATGGGATATCTTCTTTCCGGTCCCTTAAGGGCGGAAGGTGGAGGGGAATGATATGTATGCGGTAATAAAAATCCTCGCGGACCTGTCCCTTTTCCACACCTTCCTTTAAATCTCTGTTGGTTGCCGCAATAATGCGGATGTCGGGTTTTTTGATTTCCCGGCTGCCGATGGGGGTATATCCTCCACCTTCCACGGCTCGAAGTAGTTTCACCTGCATGTTCACATCGAGTTCGCCCACTTCGTCCATAAACAGGGTTCCGCCGTCGGCCGTATCCAGATAACCGGGTTTATCAACATCGGCGCCGGTAAAGGCGCCTTTTTTGTACCCGAAAAATTCGCTCTCAATCAGGTTGTCAGGAATAGCGCTGCAGTTGACCGTTACAAACTTTTTGCCGCCGCGGTTGCTCAAGTCATGAATGGTTTGAGCGACCAGCTCTTTGCCGGTACCGGACTCCCCGTAAATGATGACATTGGCACTGGATACGGCGGCCTTTAAAATAAGTTCATAGATGTCGTGCATCGACTTGCTTTTGCCGACAATGACACCAAACTGGTTGGAGCCTTTAAAAGAGACTCGCAGTCGCAAGTTTTCCTCGCGCAGGTGGGCCTCGCTGATCCGCAGCGCTTCTTCGTTCAATTTCCGCTCGGTGATATCGACATGCGTACCGATCATGCGAACAGGTGTGCCGCTTTCATCGCGCTCTACCACCTTGCCCCTGGCCATAATCCAACGCCACCCGCCCTGTTTGGCTTTCAGGCGGTATTCGACCTCAAATGAATCGATTTTATTTTGGATATATTCATTGACTTTTTTGATGATGGTATTTTTATCTTCAGGATGGATCAAGGTTTTCCATGTATCGAAACTCTGGGGCAATTCATAAGGTTCATAACCTAACATTGTATAGAAACAGCGGTTGAAAAAGGCTTTGTTGGTGACAAGATCCCAGTCCCACAGGGCATCGCTGGTTGCTTCCATGGCGAGGTCGAGTCGTTTTTTGCTCTGGCGCAGCTTTTCTTCAGAATTTCTGTAATCGGTGATATCTTCCCCTGAGCACACCACGTATTCCACATTTTCGTCGCCGTCCAGTTTCGGGAATATATTCATCGACAACAGCCGCTTCTCCCCGCGTCCATTTACCACCCATTCTTCAGCGTGAACTTTGTTTTTTTCGTTAAACACTTTGCGGTTGTGAGCGATAAAAACATCGGCTTCTGCCTTGCCGAGGATATCGTAAAGGTTTTTTTGCTCAACCTCTTTTTTATCTAAGTCTAAAAACTCAGCATGGGCCCTGTTAACGGCACCATATGTTTTTTCATCGGTTAAATACCAGATTTGAGTTTGGATGTTATCAAGGAGCAAATTTTGTTCTTCTACCTTCTCTTTCAAAGATTCTTCAGCTTCTTTGCGGTCAGAAATATCCATAATCATAGCAAGTTTTGAGGTAGAACCATCTGAATGATATATTGGCGTACTGACCACATAATACCAGTTATCCCTGGGAGTTAACACTTCACACCGGACGGTTTCTCCTTTAAATATTCTAGGATTCAGACACCAGGGGCAGACGGAATCACGATGATGTAAGGCCTTATAACACACTTGCCCGGTGGCGTCGTAACCATGGCGATTGATATATTGTTCATTCATAAATTCAATACGGTAATCCTGAGAACTTAAATATATCAGCCCGTCAAATGCTTCGACAATCGCTTCAAGCTGCAGGCCTTTGTTATGCAGCACCTCTTTAAAGTTCTTGCGCTGAACAGCCTTTTTCTCCGCTTTGCTTGAGTGCTGCTCCAATACTACGCATACTGGCTTTTCCGTCATGCTATTTGCCTCGAATTTTTGGCGGTTACTCTCAATTCAATCGGGTGGTAAACCCTTGTAATATTGTGATTGGAATCCGTCTTTGTCAAGGCATTTTTAACGTCAAGCTTGGAGCTAAATCCCTCACCCGACGTAAAGGCGGCTTTACATCTTAGCTTTTTTTTTATAGATTAATCAGGAAGGCCATAACTTAATTGAGGTCATATTACTCAGGCGGAAGTTTTTTTAAATAAGGATCATTTCCAAAAAAGTTGGAGTGATCCTAAGGATTCCAGGGTCCAAGGGCTCGAGTGAAATACTTTAAAATATATATGCCTTAATAGCAGAAGTTGAAAGGATACTAAAAACGATAATAAAATCGTTTGAAAGCAAACACTTGAACCCCATGGCCCGGCGAAGCATTGCGTAGACGGCTTGACTCCTTGAATCCTCGGACCCTCTTCTCCAACTAAATTGGAGAAGAACCTTAAAACATAAAAATTGCGGTGAGCATATGTACAGATTCCGACTTATCACTATTGTAATATTAGGGTTGTGCTTAATGGGTCATACAAGCTGGGCCGCCAAAGGCTATGTAACTGATTCGTTTAGAATTAGTCTCCGTAGAGGCCCAAGCACTGAAAATAAAATCTTAAAATTTCTCCCTTCCGGTTATCCCGTGGAAATTTTAAAAACCGAAGAAGGTTGGAGCCTTGTTCACTCCCTGGCTGATGATCCAGAGAACCTTAAGGGATGGGTTTTGAGTCGTTATCTGATTATACGACTCCCATGGGAAAATCAGACCAAATTATTGTTGCAGGAAAATGCTGTGCTTAAAGAGAAATTGGCTCGCCTTGAAGGTGACCGGGATGAGACTCTGAAACAGGAAGCAGATAAAAATATTAAGCTTAAAACGGTCCATGAATCTTCCCAAAAAACCATTCAAATGTTAACAAAAGAAAATGAAAATTTGAGGTTTTCGCAAAAAAACAGATTGTTTTTATCAGGAGCATTAGTGCTATTGTGCGGTTTGATCAGCGGCATGCTAGTTGGGCGACAACAAAAGAAGCAACGATTATCATTATAATTGAGACCTTTGCAAAATGTTCAATTTTGCAAAGGTCTCCGTTTTCAAGGCATCAGGGCTGAATCTGTTTTGCAGCCAAAAATAAATTCTTCATGATAAATTCGGGCTAGTGCTTAAAACTTCTTTGCCCCGTATACACCATGGTGGCGCCGACTTCGTTGCAGGCCTCAATGGACTGGTAGTCATTTCCCGACCCGCCGGGTTGAATCACGGAAGTAATGCCTTCTGTGAGCCCTACATCTATGCCGTCCCTGAAAGGGAAGAATGCATCGCTGACCATGGCGGCGCCGATCAGGCCGCCTTTTTCAGCAGTTACCCTTGCGTTAATTTCTTTCTTCCTATCGTCATCTTTCAAATCATTGTAAGGGATGCCGTGGGCTTCAAAGCAATAACGGTCTGCAAGTTTCCGGTAGGCTTTATCTCTTGCGATTTCAGCCACCCCTACCCGGTCCTGTTCACCGGTTCCAATGCCCACCGTCATCTCGTCTTTAACATATATGACCGAATTCGAAGTAATCCCTGATTCCACCAGCCATCCAAAGAGCAAATTATCATATTCCTTATCCGTGGGTTCTCGGTCTACCCGGTAGGTTTTGCCCTTGTATTCGGTTTCGGCAACCTTAAGGTCCGCCGGAGTCAGGGTAGTCGGCACAAAAGACCACTGTACGATGTGTCCGCCGTCAATCAAACTCTTGAATTCCACGCAGCGCTGACCGACAAAACTCTGCAGCCGATCGATATTACCGATCCGGATGACCCTTAGATTTTTTTTCTGTTCGAAAACTGCCATAACCCCCTCCTCAAAATCAGGGGCGACCACGACCTCGGCATACTGATTGGTAATGGCTTCGGCCGTTGCCTTGTCTACCGCCCGGTTAAGAGAGATGCACCCTCCGAAAGCAGCCACGCGGTCTGCTACATTGGCTTTGATATAGGCTTCTTCCAGAGTGTCTGCCCGGGCAACTCCGCAAGGGTTGTTGTGTTTGACAATCACCGCTGTGGGTTTGTCCACAAAGTATCTTAAGATATTCAAAGAGTTGTCCGCATCGGTCAAATTGGTTTTACCGGGATGCTTGCCGGACTGCAGCAGTTCGATATCTGACGCCAGATACTGCCCCGGCTGAATCGTTTGGCTGTCCCCTAACACCAGATTACCATTGGTCAGCCTGTACAGAGCCGCTTCCTGGCCCGGATTTTCACCGTATCTTAATCCTTTTTGAACCTCATCGATGACCCAGGAAACTTTTTCATAAAAAAGGGTCTGTCTTTTGTCCTGGTCCACAAAACTAATCTCCATATTGGGCGAAAAGTGGTCATCCATGATGGTTCGATACATTTTCTTCAGATCTTCAGCCATTTTCTTCTCCTTTGCCCTTACTCCGGATTGACCGGATGAAAATTATT
>JACNIG010000404.1 GCA_014383215.1 Candidatus Desulfatibia vada
GTACTTTAGTACGTCGAGGGCGAAAACCCGCGGAGAACGCCGCTCATCGGAAAAAATAGCCATTTATGGATGGAAACTAATTGTGATCGAACAGATACCCTCTTGACCTGATACTTTTAAAAAATACCGGTTTTTTGGGATTGTCCTCAAAATATTTCCTAAACCGCACTATAAAATTGTCCACTGTACGGGTTGTCATCTCCCCGGTGTATCCCCAGCCTATCTGCAGTATTTCGTTGCGCGCAAGCGGCTTTCCTCGTCTGGCGATAAACAGCCTCAACAGCTTAACTTCCTGGTCTGTTAGGCGTATCTCTCCGCACTTGCAATAGGCGGTGGAAGTCTCAAAATCGATCCGGTTTTCGCCAAAAGCGTAAGTCCGGGGTTGAGAAGAGAGTAAGGCTTTACTGAGATAACCCTCTTCACGCGCCCATGATGCGCGGGTCACAAGGCGTTCGACCCGCAGTAAAAATTCGTCCAGATCGAATGGTTTTGTAATATAATCGTCCACACCGCAAGACAGGCCTTTGATTTTGTCTTCTGTATCGCTTTTGGCCGAAAGAATCAGAATCGGAATCCGATCATCCTCAAGACGGATATTTTGAAGCACGGACAACCCGTCAATTCCGGGCAACATGATATCGAGTACAATCAGATCGGGCTGCCATTCTTTCCATTTTTGAAGACCCGAAACTCCATCCAGAGCAATCTTTACATCATATCCCTGAAGCGACAAGTTCAATTCGAGGCCCTCGGCGATATGTCCTTCATCTTCAACAACCAGAATACGTTTTTTGGCCGAATGTTTCATAAGCACCCTTTTTTATAAGCCGATCCACACCCAGGTCTTGTAAGGAAACGTTAAGGTGAATTCTGATCCTCTCCCCTTTCCTTCGCTTTGGGCCACTACTTTTCCATTGTGCAGCCGGGCGATACTCCTTACCAGATGCAGGCCGAGTCCGCTGCCTCGGGCGGTCATATCATCCACCTGGCCCGTCTGATAAAATTTTTTGAAAATCTTTTTGATTTCTTTTTTTTCAATTCCAATACCGTTGTCCGCAAACCGAATATACAGCTTGAACTTTATTAACTCAAAGGAAATATCAATCTTGGGCTTTTCGGACTCATTATATTTAACGGCGTTGATCAGCAGGTTCATTAAAAGCATGTCAAATAAAGATTCATTAACATGATAGGGAAAGCTGAGGCCGCTTGGATTATGAATACTGATTTCGCAATTTGCAAATAATCGGCCGTTGTCTTTAATAAACTGCTCGACGACTGCAACAAGATTCGATTCGACAAGCTCACCGCCATAACTTTTGCTCTCAATCTTGGCAAGATTCAGAATACGGCTGATATTCTCTGAAAGCCGTTCCACATCTTGAACCATATAACCCAGATACTTGACCTGATCGCGACGGCTTAGTTCATGTTTCATAAATGTTTCCAGATACAACTTCAAAGATGTAACGGGAGTTCTCAGTTCGTGGGTAAAATTGTTAATAAAATTGTACTGCATCCGGTATAACTGCTGTGTTTTTTGGTTATATATAAAGATAATTAAAATGCCCACCAGAATGATGCCCACCAGAATCGAAAGAATTAGAATGACCACCCAGGTCTCGGACTCCATAAACTGGCCGGAATCAAGATTGTGTCTTACCACTACCTCCTTCAACCCTGTGCTGACTTCCACATACCAGTAAATGTACAAGGCCAAGGACGTGGCCAGGGCCAGGATAGAGAAAATGAACACAAGGACCGGATGAAAAAACCATTTTGTTCTATCAATAATAGTTTCCATGAGTCTAAGTCCCTTTTTTGCACTGAGGTTACAAAGTTTTTAAACACATATAACAATTTTAATCAATCTTACACCCTAATTGAGCCAAAAGCCAAATTAGGCAGGGGGCTGGGATCGGTATTTGGGGGGCAGCGAGAAATGTAAAACTTTTGTAAAACCCGGAAACAATCCTGTCATTTTGGAACCATATTCATTAATAGAAAAATACAATAGCATTGTACTTTTTACGAATTCACAATAACTTAGAAGAATGAGTCCATGATACCTACCGAATTAAAAATCGGTGATCTGGTTGCCAAGATTCCGATTATTCAGGGCGGAATGTCCGTGGGAATCTCTCTTTCAGGACTGGCATCAGCTGTTGCCGAAGAAGGCGGCATCGGCGTAATCGGTACCGCCATGATCGGTATGGGTGAATCCGACATTTATTCGAACGGTATTGAAGCCAATCTCAGAGCACTGAAAAAGGAAATTAGAAAAACCCGTAAAATGACCAAAGGCATTATCGGCGTCAATATCATGGTCGCTTTAACCAATTATGCCGACATGGTGAAACTCTCGATTGAAGAAGGCATCGACATTATTTTTTGCGGGGCAGGCCTTCCGCTGGATTTGCCCCAGTATCTCACCAACGGCTCTAAGACCAAACTCGTCCCTATCGTATCTTCGGACCGGGCGGCCAAGATCATATGCAAAAAATGGCTCTCCAAGTTCAATTATCTGCCGGACGCTCTGGTTGTGGAAGGTCCCAAGGCCGGCGGGCATCTGGGTTTTAAGATGGAACAGATCAATGATCCTGATTATGTCCTGGAAAAAATCATCCCCCAGGTTATTGATGCCGTCAAGCCCTTTATTGAAGCACACCAAAAGGATATTCCGGTAATAGCGGCCGGAGGGGTTTACAGCGGAAAAGATATTTATACGTTTTTAAAAATGGGTGCGGCCGGTGTGCAGATGGGGACCCGTTTTGTTGCCACCCATGAATGCGACGCCGCCATTGAGTTCAAGCAGGCATTTGTAGACGCCGGAGAGGATGATCTGGTGCTGATTAAAAGCCCGGTGGGGCTCCCCGGCCGGGCGGTTCGCAACAAATTTATCGAAGACGTAAACCTTGGAGTTCGAAAGCCGTTCAAGTGTCCCTATCACTGCATTAAAACATGCGATTACAAAAACAGCCCCTACTGCATTTCTTTTGCCTTAATCAGTGCCAAGAAAGGCAAGCTGAAGCACGGGTTTGCATTTGCCGGCACCAATGCCTATCGGATAGACAAAATTATTTCGGTGAAAGCCCTGATCAATTCATTGCTGCAGGAGTACGAACAGGCAGGCAAGTAAAACCACCCATCATGGGCACGCCAAAAAAACATACCGGGTAGCGGTGGCTGTCCCAATCCATGACCACAACCGTATCCCCTTGACGTACGCCAAGATTCTCCAGCGCATTGGCCGGCTGAGATACGCGTCGTGAAAAAGTTAGATAATCATACCTCATCTGATCTCTGTAAACAATTTCCTTATCAGGAGAATAGATCAATTCGCAAAAAGCCGAATGCATCACGTTTTAGGTTTTAGGTTGTGGTTTTACTTTTATTTACATGCACTTAAAACTTAAAATCGTAACTTCTCAACAACCTCGAGAAAAAAGGGCTTCAGGGTTTTTCTGAAAGGTGATATCAATATATAAAATCGCTAAAACGATTTTATATAAAGCGGCTCTGCCGCGCTGAAGCCTGGGATTTTTTTCTTTTTACGAAACTATCATTTTTGGATTGCAGCAAAGATGCTTCCAGACCGTTTACAAAAGGCACTGCGTTTCTACTTTATCACCGACGACGGTGCCCTGGATTTTCCGCCCTTAGACCAGGTGCGCATCGCCATTCAGGCCGGAGCGACCATCGTCCAGTACCGCAATAAATCGTTTTCTTTACGATTTCTCAACGAAGCTGCCGCTATTAGAGATCTATGTAAATGCAACGCCGTCCCCTTTATCGTCAACGATAATATTCTGCTCGCCAAAGCTGTGGAGGCCGACGGCGTCCACTTAGGCCTCGATGATGAAGACCCGGCCTTGGCCAGAAATGTTTTGGGCCCCCAGGCCATTGTGGGATTGTCGATAAGCAACCCTTTCCAACTTCAGCAAAGCGATCTTTCACCATGCGATTACATTGGAGCAGGACCTGTTTTCGATACTCAAACAAAACCTGATACCAAAAAAACAATCGGCCTTATGGGCTTAGAGGCCGTGGTCAAGGCCTCACCGCTGCCGGTGGTCGCTGTCGGCGGAATTGATCACACCAGTGCCGAAGCTTGCTTCAACCGAGGTGTGGCCGGCGTTGCGGTGATCAGCGCTGTTACACGTGCTGAAAATCCGCGGCAACATGCGATGCAGATCTCAGCAGCCTGCGGATGCTCTTCGCGCTCTGCCCTGGCTTCTGCCTGGGATGATGAATTCGTCCTTATTGACAAGCTGATCCGGCAGGCCCCGTCTGATCCATACCTTAAGGTTGCACCCGGCGATGATGCTGCTCTTTTGCAAGACTTAAGCAAACCTGTGATCACCACCGATACCCAGAAAGAAGGTGTCCACTTCAGACTTGACTGGCAGACACCCCAGGAAGTCGGCCGCAAAGCTGTTGAATCAACCTTTAGCGATCTTGCCGCCTCTTATGCCGCTCCCGTCAGCCTCTTTGTAAATCTTGCACTACCGCCTTACGTTTCAGACCATACTGTTGAGGCCCTGTATGCCGGAATTCTAAAAGCCCTTGGAAAACACGGCTGTACTTTGGGCGGCGGTAACATTTCCGCCGCACACCGGCTGTCCCTGGACCTTTTTGCCGTCGGACAAGGACACGACACTATTTTCCCGGTGCGCTCCGGCGCCCGTCCCGGATTCCGGCTGTATTGTACCGGTCCTCTGGGCCTGGCCCGTGCCGGTCTGGAATCACTGATCCGCAAAGATCCGGAATTCGAAAACCTGATCGCGAAATTCAAATCCCCCACGGCAAGATTTGATGCCGCTAAAGTCCTGGCCGATAACAACGTAACGTGCGTTATCGACATCAGCGACGGACTGGCCGGCGACGCCCGGCACATTGCCGCGGCCTCCGGCCTGTCCATAGAATTCGACTTTTCTTTTTGGGATTTTGATTCCGCCCTAGTTTCATTTTGCGAAAAATATCGCTTGAAACCCGAAGATATGGTTCTAACAGGAGGGGAAGATTATGAACTTTTGTTTGCATGTTCGCCGTCTATTTTCGAAAAAATTCGCAAGGACCTTCCAGGGGTTTACCAGGTGGGCCGCTGCCTGACCTTCCAGGGCAAGCATCTGCTCAACTTGCCCCCCGGGATTGCGAGCTATCAACATGGAAAAAAATAACTAGTTTCCATCCATAAACAAATTTAAAAGCTAAGCAGTTTCCAATTCATAAATGAGGGATTTTTTCGATGAGCAAGGCCGCACAAGGGTTTTCGCCCGCTTGTCCCGCTGTTGCGGGGAGGCGTACTTTAGTACGTCGAGGGCAGAAACCCGCGGAGAACGCCGCTCATCGGAAAAATAGCCATTTATGGATGGAAACT
>JACNIG010000178.1 GCA_014383215.1 Candidatus Desulfatibia vada
ATACGTAAAGAGTACCACGCCTGAGTAGATCCTCATCTTCAGGTCTGGATTGAGGTCGGGAAATTCCATATTTTGTTATTATTTTGAAAGTTTAAATCTTATCCGTAACACCCCATTTTTAAAACTTTTCGAAGTTATCCGAAAACCCCCGATCATTTTCGTCGAACTGACATGGGGACTAATACAGGGACAAGCATCATAATCTCCGATCTTAACTATTCTGATATTACCACTTGTGTCAGATGGTAGGCGGTCAATGTCATAATATTTTTTAGCTTCCTCCAGACTTATATACTCTTCAGCAGTCAATAATTCTCACAGGCAGCATGAAATTCTTTTTTAATTTTATCTCGCACGATTTTTGGTTTTAATAGTAATACTGAAATTCAACACCACTCCTAATCCTATCCACGGTTTTCATATCCACTTCAAACGGTATGTCCGGTAATACTGGTGCCGACAAATGTTTCTCATAAAACGGCGTATCCTTGATTTTCATATTATAAGCGATCACCATTAAATTCTCCAGGGTCAGAACATCTTGAATATTATATGCCAGCAAGGTTTCCAGTGCCTTTTGATTTCCAGTTCTCTTATAATCATGCCAAAGGAGGACTGCGCAAAATCCGTCAACACCAGCCAGATCACCCCGGTCAATCCCCAGTTGAGTTTCGCAACTTTTCAGACCGCCCCTGTATCCCAGGCTCCCGAGAATGTATCTCAAATCAATATGGGAGTGATCCAAACGAATGTTAAAATATTTTTCAATGAATGGAATGTCAAAGGTTTTACCGTTGTAAGTTACGATGACCTTGTATTTTCTGATGTCATCAGGAAATTCATTAAGGTTCTGACCGTTGATATAGTAGGTTATGAAATCGCTGTCATACAGTGCGATGGTCGTTATTTCATTTCCCCAGCTTTCCAATCCGGTTGTTTCAATATCCAGATAAACCGTTGATTTTCTAAATTCAGAAAAAAACCGCCAGTGCTGACTCGACGGGAGTAGATCTGAAAAATAATTTGGGTTACTGAATTTGAGGTTTTGTTTTGATTCTTCAAGGTATGAGGCAATGGTATCGGTCTTGGATTGTGATAAACGAATTGGACAATATTGTGTGAAATCATCCCAGTTGTGAATTCCTGAGTCCCAAAACCGTTGTTCAGTTTTGGGTCCTATACCGGGTATATGGATGAATGTGTTTTTGAGCATTAACATTCCTTGTGGTTATTATTTGATCCCATTAGAGGGGACATTGGTGCAGAAAGTTCCTGGCAATCGATTTCAATTTTGAAAGCTATGGATTAGGCCGAGATTAGCGAGCTTTGAGTTGGAAATTAATATCGGGCTACAACTTTGCTTGAATCTTTTTGAGTCTTTGGGGAATCTTCCATTTTATCAATAAAGCGGCCACGCCCTGAGGAACCAGTTGCTGCCAGGGCTTGTCGTGGATCATATAATTACGGATATCGTTTGCACTGAGTCCTTTTTCCCCGGGAGCTACTTCCCAAAGAACATGGGTTTTGAGCCCCAGAGATTTAAAATAGCCAAGCTTTTTTCTGCCCCAGTCATCATATATAGTCAGAAAAAAGACAGCGTCCAGTGGAACGTAATGCTGATAACGTTCCGGCAGGTTGATGGGCAGGGGAACCACCGCAAGGTCTTGGGCTTTGACTCCGTTTTCTATCAGCACTGTTCTGGTAAGGATGTAGCGCTCATAGTAGGTTAACGGGTTGGCCAGCAGGCTGCTCCTCTTGATGTCAGCGGTTTCTTCCCGCACCGTGAAAGGGTCCGGATTGGTGATCCCCACAACCAGATGCCGGCATAACTCTTTACCTGCCAGAAGGTATTTGAGATGATCATGATGCAACACCTGTAACCGTCCGTGAATCACACCGGTTTCGTATTTGAAAGCAACCTTTTCCATGTTAAATTAATATATCTACAGTGCTCATTCCGTCAATCTTTATCCTTTAATCTTTTTATCGATTTTGTTTATCCTTACTTTCATTTCTATTTACAATTGCAATTGGACTTTTCTGTTGAACCTGTGATAACTCCTGGTCCCATGAAGCCCAAACTGATCATGCGCAATTTATCTTCCGATCTGGATAAACTCCAACGGTTTGCCGTTGACAACGGGTTTGCCGGAATCGACTGGTCTTTTGAAATGGCGGCATTGCCGACAACGCCTGCCGAAGAAACCAAATGGGTAAGAAGTCTGGCGACACTTGATCCCCTTGAGATAAGGTATCACTGCCCTTTTAAGCAAGTTGACCTCGGCCATGAGGATCCGGCACAGGTTAAGGCCGCTGTCAGGCTTTTTCGTCGCATTATTCGGCTAATTTCCAAAGCAGACGGCAAATACCTCACGCTGCACGTCGGTCTTGGGCATGACACTACTCGCATCCTTTCCTGGAATACTACCATAGATAATTTGCGGCGTCTGGTGCAATTCGGTGCCGACTATGGTATCAAGGTATGTCTTGAGAATTTAGCCTGGGGATGGACAAGCAAACCTAATCTTTTTGAAAAGCTGATTCGCAAAACCAGCGCCGGTGTTACCTTTGATATCGGCCATGCCTATGCCTGCGAAGCTGTCCACAGCCAGTATTATGCGGCCGAAGATTTTATCACACCGCACCTCGACCGGGTTTTCAACGCCCACATTTACCACACAGAAATTGCAGGGGTCGGGCACATGCCCCCTGATCGGATCGCAGATATCGAGCAGCGTTTAAAAACACTTCAAACTACCGAATGCCGCTGGTGGGTCATTGAGCTAACGGAAGCTAACGGACTGTTGCAGACCAAGAAACTTATCGATGCCTATTTAAAAAAACAAAATTGAACGTTATTTTTATTGCCAGGCATCTTCCCAAAGCCGGCCTTTGTATATTATACGGGCGTCACCTTCAAGGTAGACGTCGTTATATGTGCCGTCTTTATCCTGAAAATAAATTGTCAGATGTTCCCCGCCCCGCGTCAGAACCTTGATCGGGGATTTCATCCTGGTTTTGTTGGCAGTAACAATAGCGGCGGCAATCGCACCGGTGCCGCAGGCCAGGGTTTCATCTTCGACCCCCCGCTCATATGTCCGGATTGCAATATAGCCGTCTTTTTGGAAACTAACAAAATTTACGTTGGTGCCGGCAGGTGCAAACGTAGAGTGGAGCCGGGCCTCTCGGCCCAGTTTAACGACATCGACACCGTCGATCTCGTCCACGCCAATCACCACGTGGGGAACACCGGTGTTGACACTGGAGATAAGCACTGAACCGTCTTTAAGCTCAAGGGTATAATCCATTCTAAGTTCGGCCGGATCCGGCATTTGTACCTTCACCAGGCTATCGGATACCTGCGCGCTGACTATGCCGGCTGCGGTTTCAAAGGACATACTCGGTCCGGCAATCTGGTTTAAGTATGCAAACCGCGCGGCACATCTGGCGCCGTTTCCGCACATCTCGGCGCAGCTGCCGTCCGAGTTAAAAAACTGCCACTTGAAGTCAACAGCATCGCTCTCTTCTATAAGGATCAAACCGTCGGCACCGACGGACAGTTTCCGGCGGCATACTTTGGTGACAAAATCCGAAAGATCCGCTTCATCGACAACTCTATTGCGATTGTCGATAATAATAAAGTCGTTGCCGCTGCCGCTCATTTTAAAAAAATCAATCGGTTCCATAATTCCTCACACGTTTAAACCGGTCTCAAACAAATAAATTTATCACGAAAGCACGAAAATACGAAGACACGAAAAGTAATATCTTTTTAGTCTTATTAGATACTTAGTTTCAACGGTGATCCGATTTTAACCGTGTAGCTGTCTGAGGGTATTAATGAGCGTTATGAAAAAGCAGCGCACCGGAAACATGCTGCTTGACTGTAAAGCGGAGGCAAGTTTAAACTTGCCTTATTAAAAGACCGACCCCTGCTTTTTCTTTACGCTCACTTATGCCCGAGTTTTACACGGTTTAAATCGGATTACCGTTGAAACGACCATTATTTCATATTTAACCAACTAAGTCCCTCCTGATTATCAACTATTGAGGAAGGACGGTATTGTCTCGCCGGCAACCAGATCCTCATAGGTCTGGCGGGCTCTCACCACATAAAAGCGTTCGTCTGCGACCATCACTTCAGGTACCCGGAGCCGGGAACAGTAATTGGAAGACATTGTAAAACCATAGGCACCGGCACTCATCACCGCCAAAAGATCACCCTGCTTGACATCGGGAATCTCGCGGTCAACGGCTAAAAAGTCCCCACTTTCGCAAATCGGTCCTACAACATCAGCTTTTATCGGTGCATGGGCAGTTTTGACAACCGGTTGAATTGCATGAAACGCTTTGTACAGCGACGGTCGCATCAGATCGTTCATACCGGCGTCCGTAATCACGAACTCCTTGACAGGGGCTGCTTTTCTATAAAGGACCCGGGTGATCAGCGTCCCGGCATTGCCGACAATAACCCTGCCGGGCTCCAGGATCAGTTGCAGATCAACGCCCTGAAGAGAATCGATGATGGCCCGTGCATACTCACGGGGATGAGGCGGCGATTCTGCATCGTAAGTGATACCTAATCCTCCCCCCATATCCAAATATTTGATCTTAATTCCCAAGGCCTTGAGCTCCGTTATCAAGCGCTCTAAACTTTTGAGGGCGTCTTCAAAAGGCTTTGCTTCCGTAATTTGTGAGCCGATATGGCAGTCGATGCCGACCACGTCAATATTCTCCAACCTGCTTGCGACTTTGTAGCCTTCTATGGCCGTCTTGGTGTCAATACCGAACTTGTTTTTTTCCAGCCCGGTTGAAATATAAGGGTGCGTTCCGGGGTCAACGTCCGGGTTCACTCGAATGGCTACCGGCGCCTTTTTTGCGAGCAGGCCGGCCCTTTGATTGATAACCGCCAGTTCTTCAAGAGACTCGACATTGAACATCAAAATGCCTGTATTCAGGGCATAATCGATCTCGTCAACGCGCTTGCCGACTCCGGAATAAACAATCCGATCCGGAGAGAAGCCGGCTTTTAGGCCCCGGTACAATTCACCCCCGGAAACGATGTCAAGCCCGCTCCCCAGATTGGCAAACAGTTTTAAAAGCGCCAGGTTGGTATTTGCCTTTGCAGAATAACAGACAAGCCTGTCTATGCCTTCAAAAGCCTCATTAAAAATGAGAAAATGACGCTTTAAGGTTGCGTGGCTGTATAAATACAAGGGCGTACCGACTTCGGCGGCTATCTTCTGAATCGGAACATCTTCACAGTACAACTCATTGCCACGATAATGAAAGTGATGCATAAATCACCTAATAGTTAAAAGTAACCAAATTGGAATCACCAAATCTTGACCCGCTATCATTATAGGCCACT
>JACNIG010000221.1:0-20816 GCA_014383215.1 Candidatus Desulfatibia vada
TTCGAGATAAAAATCAACATATTTACCCAATATATTTAAGTTGACATGACACTAGAGTAAAACTGGGGATGACAAGCCGCGGAAACAGTGACAGCAGTTTGGCGGTATAATTGATGGCATGCATGCTTAGTGCCGGGGCCAAAAGTACCATCCTGTCAAAATAAACATCAGGATAAGACGCAAACAGGTCAACACCCATTAACCCGCCTAATGAGAATCCGACAAAAAATAAGGGGAGTTTTTTTTGCGCGCTCCTTTCTCGCACGATATGGTATGCCCGATGGGTCTCATCGATCCATAACTGATAAGATACGGTTTTAAAAGCTTCGAGCCTCGCTTTGGCGCCGTCACTATGAGTCTTGCCGGTGTAGTTTCGTTCGTGCCCGCGCAACGATAGATTTAAAACATCAATGCCGGAATCCGTGAGCAGAGTAATAATAGATTCCATTTTATCAGGCCGCAGATTAAGCCCGTGCGCTACCAGGGCCACAGCGCTTATTTTCTCCGGATTTGCAGCTTGATACCAGCCCATGGATTTATCGACAGCCGGTATAATCTGAGTGGCGTCGCGGGTATGCTTTGTTGGTATCTGCGACCGGTTTTGCCGATCTGCGCGGCAGCTGAATACCAAAATACAGAAAACCACAATGAAACTGGATGTTATTAAAAGGTGCAGTTTTATATTCATGAATATCGCATTTTATTTGCCACCAAGACGCCAAGGCACGAAGTAAAAACAATAAATATACCCTTTGTGTCTTTGTGCCTTTGTGGCAAATATTTTTTGGCTTTGGCCTGCGATCATTGATCAGTTATCAGTTGTCCAGCAACCAGTATCCAGTATCTGTTTCTCGAAATGCAGCGTTGAACTCGTTCTATGTAGTTGCTTTAGTTTCATTAAATCGTAATACGATTTAATATTGCATTTGTTTGACAAAAAAGTCCAGATTTTCTATATCTTAACATGGGTTTTGATAAATTCTCAATAACCCCGGGTCTAGAAAATCGCCTCTGGAGATAAAACTATGAAACCAAGAAGAACGACACTGTCGGTTCCCGGGCATATCGAAAAAATGCACACCAAGGCCTCTCAAAGCAAGGCCGATGTGGTGATGCTTGATCTGGAAGACAGCGTGCCGGTGGAAGCCAAAGAACGGGCGCGCGCAACTGTGATTCGTTCGATGTTTGCACTTGACTGGCAGGAAAAAACCTTAATCTTCCGCATCAACGGCCTGGACACCCCTTTTGGCTACAGAGATCTTTTGGAAGTTGTTGAGGCGGCCGGCCCTCAGATAGATGCCGTCGTCGTTCCTAAAGTGGACCATCCCGGCGACATCCACTTTGTATGCCGTATGCTGGACGGCATCGAAATGCAAAAGGGGTTTTCCAAGCGTATCGGCATTGAGGCGCTCATCGAGAGCGCCGCAGGCCTGGAACAAGTGTCGGCAACAGCCAGAGCCAGCGACCGGCTTAAAACCCTGGTATTCGGCATCGTCGATTATTCGGTCTCTATCGGTGCCCGGCTGGTGTCCATTTCCGGACATGGGGAAAAAGAAGAAAAAGTGTACCCCGGTCATCGCTGGAATTTTGAAATGAGCAGAATCGTTATGGCAGCCAAAGCACACGGTTTACGGGTCATTGATGCACCCTACGGTAATTTCAAGGATCCGGAAGGTCTGAGGCGTTCCGCCGCCATGGCCTGTGCCCTTGGATATGACGGTAAATGGGCTATTCATCCGGATCAGATCGATATCATTAATCAGGTCTTTTCTCCGTCCAAGGAAGATATCGCCAGAGCCGAGAAAGTGCTGGCAGCCCATCGAGAGGCTGAAAATAAAGGATTGGGTGCTGTAGCCGTGGAAGGGCGCATGGTGGACCGCGCCACCGTCCGGCTGGCAAAGCAGCTTTACGAACAGGCAAGATATCTCAACATGATACCCTGATTGAATTAAAACTCAAAGTGTCAGTTGTTTTTTGTCCGTTGTTAGGTGTAAATCTAACTTGGTTTATCCGGCCGTATGATAACGCTTTGGCTGAAGATTTTTAAATCAAGACTTTAATTCCTCTAAATTAGCTACGGACAACTGACAACGGACAATGGACAACGAGCGTTTCGCTCGTTTAGGTTGATATAGCCTGAATATTCCGTTATAACTCTGATGGACACCAAACATCTTCATATTACGGAGCTTTTTAAGCAATTTGCCGGCGCACAGCAAACATGGTTGCGCAAGCGGAACTGTGAGATGCAGCCTCGGGTTGACGGACTCCTTGAACAGCTGCTTTCTCGCTGTCAACCCAAATCAGAAATTGCTATTTTACAACAGGCTTTACTTGACCCTTACTCTCCGCTGGGCATGCTGGAACGGACAATTTTTGCGGATGTGACCGGGATGCGTTTTTTTATCAACAAACGCCGTCCTGAATTGGAAGCGCTACTTGCCGAAGAACTGATGGCATGGGCGACGGCATTCTTAAGAATCAGACATGATATCAAGACTTTTTTTGATCCTGCAACGGTTACCTGCATTCCGGTGGATGGCACAAGGCACCGCCTTCCATGCGATCAGTGGTGCCTCCTTTGCGGTGTGTGTTGCCAAATTGGAGGCATACCGCCGGAGCCGCCGCCGAGCGTCCGCTATCCGGACCATTGGTATGCCTTCCTGGCCGGAGAGGCTCTCGACAATCAGCAACTGTGCCCTTTTTTATTCCAATATTTTGGTGAGCCGCGCTTTTTCTGCGCCGTCCATCATATTAAGCCGTTAGCCTGTCGCCAATTCGACCGGAAAGATTGTCGGCAGCGCCAGGCAGAAGGTGGCTTACACACATAATCCAAATTTATTATGTCCTGAAAAACCTGGTCCTTTGGGCCAAGTCAAAGATACCCGGCTCTGCCGAAAACATTAAAAGTGCCTAAAGTTTAAAGTGAACTAAAATGAGCTAAAGTTAAGGAATTCTGTCAATTATATAAAACCAGCGGAGCAAAGCGACACCATAACTTTAGGCACTTTAGCTCACTTTAGTCACTTCAAACTTGTCTAACTTGAAGGAAAACATCCCCTTTCAGGGGTAACCCAAAACCTGGCCCTCTGGACCAGGATATTTGCTAAATGAGGAGTATAGGCATGTCAACAGATTTTAACGATATCGACAATGGCTCTGAAGAAGAAGATTTTGCAACACTTTTTGAATCCTACCAGGATGTTCCTAATAAAAACCTCCAGGTGGGCGATAAAGTAAAGGGTAAAATAATTTCAATCGGCCAAGACGCTGTGTTTGTCGATATTGGCAGAAAAATTGACGGGTTTGTTGATAAAACGGAGCTGCATGATGAGCAGGGGGAAATACCCTACGATGAAGGAGACAGTATCGAACTTTACGTAGTCTCCATGGATGAAAGTGAAATCAAACTTTCCAAGGCGCTTTCCGGAATCGGCGGTCTGGATATTTTACAAGATGCTTATGCCAACGAAGTCCCGCTCCAAGGTAAAGTCACCGAAACCTGCAAGGGAGGTTTTAATGTCGACATCTTGCATCGCAGAGCGTTTTGCCCCATCAGTCAGATAGACCTAAAATTTGTAGAGACACCTGATGACTACGTGGGGCAGACTTTTAATTTTTTAATCAAACAACTTGAAGAAAGCGGCAAAAATATTGTTGTTTCCAGGAAAATATTGCTGCAGCGGGAGCAAGCCAAATCCGCAGAACAATTTTACAAAACACTGAAAATTGGCTCGATTCTCGATGGCCGCATAACGCGGATTTTACCATTTGGGGCTTTTGTTGAGTTGGCTGCCGGTGTGGAGGGCATGGTTCATATTTCAGAACTGAGCTGGTCACGCATAGAGAACCCCGAAGAAGTTGTCTCCAGCAACGAAACCATTACAGTAAAAATTATCGACATTAAAGAGGGCGATGGGCCCTCTTTGAAAAAAATTGCCCTATCCGTCAAACAGCTGGGAAGCGATCCATGGGACACGGCCGGAGATCGGTTTAAAGTCGGAGCTAAGGTCACGGGCAAAGTTACACAATGCGTAAATTTCGGTGCCTTTGTTGAAATTACTCCCGGAGTGGAAGGGCTGGTGCATATAAGTGAAATGAGCTACATCAAACGGGTGTTGAAGCCGGAAGATGTCGTCAGTCCCGGCCAAACGGTCTCCGTAATGATCAAAGAGTGTGATCCGGATAAACGGCGCATAAGTTTGAGCCTGCGGGATGCTGAAGGAGATCCCTGGCTTAACGTGCCGGAAAAGTACCAGGCCGGTCAGGCCGTAGAAGGTTCCATTGAAAAAAAAGAGAACTTCGGTTATTTTATTATGCTGGAACCGGGTATCACGGGATTGCTGCCGAAATCTAACATTAAAAAAGCCGCCACTCCCGGAATGATCGAAAAATTAAAAGAAGGTGACACCGTCAGGGTTATTATCGAAAAAATTCAAGCCGCTGACAGGAGAATTACCCTGTGCCCGGCGGATCTGGCCGAAGAAGGCGATTGGAAAACTTATACAAAAGATAGTCAAGAATCAATGAGCCCTCTGGCAGAAAAGTTGCAGCAGGCGATTAATGCCAAAGACATTTCATGAGGCAGGCCCTATGAATTTTAAGCATAAAACTGAAAATTGCAGGCCGCTGCCGACTCTGGAAAACAATAAATGCTTCGGTTGCAGTCCTCAGAATCCCTCCGGACTTCAGATGAAATTTTTTGCCGATGAAAAATCTCTGTTTTCAGAGGTTGCCATTCCTAAACACCTGTGCGGCTGGGATCGACTGGTCCACGGTGGTGTTATTGCCACCATTCTGGATGAGATTATGAGTTGGTCGGCGATTACCATCTTAAAACGGATCATATTGACCAAATCGATGACAATCGATTTTATCAAACCAATTTATGTCGGCCATACGGTGACGGTGGAAGGTATGGTACTGGAACGCAAAAACGACCGGGAAGCCTCGATGGCGGGACTTTTGTATAACGCGGAAGGAACGCTATGTGCACGATCGCAGGGGACTTTTGCCCTTTTTACACCTGACGCCGCCATCAGGATGGAAATTATGAGCAAAGATGATATAAAGGAATTTGAATGCCTTTTTAAATTTGAATTCCCCGCTGCTTGACGGAGCGTAGCGTAGATCCCGCCTACCGGGGCAGCGCGGGATGAATTCAAATAAAAGATAAAATCGTAAAACGATTTTATTTTCCAATCTATTTCTGATTCAACACCTCGCGTATTTTTTTTAATGTATCTGAATCGGTCTCTGCAATTAACTTTGCAATCTTACCACGTTCACTGCCAAACTCTGTGCCTACCTCTTCTGCAGCTTCCGGATCAACCTCCAGGATATTGCAAATGGTTTTGACGAGATTGGCCGGAGAAATCGGTTTTTCCATTGTGATTCTGGGACGCAGTCCCGATGTCAGGGCAGTAAATTCTTTGATTTGATCGCCGCCCATTTCGTCATGAGCATGCGCGGTGATGACGATCACAGGCAGATTGGCCCATTTTTCTTTCTCTCTCAACTTACGAATCACCTTAATTCCGGACAAGCCCGGCATAACCATATCGAGCGTCATTAAATCGGGATTGAACACTTCTACTTTTTCCAGAGCATCTAAGCCGTCAACGGCCATATTAACATTAAAACCGGCATCTTCTAAACAAGCAGCTAAAAAGTTGCGCACATCCGGTTCATCATCGACGACTAGAATCTTTTTTTCAGAGGCATGAGCCATTTTCTGTCTCCCTTTCTGCAGCAATTATATATTATTATCAAACAAAATATCAGCAACTACCTTCAATAGTTCTTCCGGGTCGATCGGCTTGTTCAAAAAAACTTCCGGGGCTGAAAATCCGTTGAGTTCATTTAGAAAGTTTTTGTAAGATTCGTCAGCGGCGGTAATGATGATAACCGGAATCTCCTTTAGCGCCGAATGTTTTTTAAATTGATAATATGTTTTTAGGCCGGATTGTTCCGGCATGGTGATATCGAGGGTAATAAGATCGGGCTTTTCTGATTTGGCCAATTCAAAGCCTTCAAAGCCATCTCTGGCCAGAACCGTATCATAGCCGCTGTCCTGAAAAACAGCTTCAAAATAAGCCAAAACATCCTGCTCGTCATCAACAATCAGAATCTTCTTTTTTGCACTCATAACTAAATAAAATTAAACCATAATTAACGTCAGGCTTCTTTTTCAATTACTTTAGGCAAACGGCTTCGCGGAAATTTGATGCGGAATGTTGTGCCTTGGCCGGGTTTGGATTCCAGCTCGATTTTCCCACCATGCTCCTGAACAATTTTCTTGGTCATCAACAACCCCAGGCCGGAACCACCCAACCCCTTGGTGGTAAAAAAAGTGGTAAAGACTTTCTTCTTGACCTCATAATCCATTCCGCAGCCATTGTCGCTGACTTCATAGGTAATTACGCCGTTTTTTTCAAATGTCCTTACGGCTACATAGCAACTACCTCCATCGCTTACCTGGCAGGCATCAATGGCGTTGCCCACCAGGTTTGTCAAACATTCGTGCATACTTTCATAATCGATCGGCGCCGGGGGGATATCACCGATTTTTTCATTGGTCAACGCTATTCCCAGCTCATCAGCCTTGACCTCATACAAATCAACAACTTCTTTTGCGATTGCAGCGGGGTCACAAATTTTAGCGTGAATTTCACGACCTTTGGAAAAACTTAGAAATGTTTTCACAAATATCGAAATCCTTTCGATATTGCGCATCAGCATTTCCAGACCTTTCTGGATGCGCTCAACATTCCCTTTGCTTAAGCCGGAATTCAGCATGTACATACCGCCTTCCAAGGCGGTGATTAGATTCTTGACACCATGGGACAACCCGGCAACCGTATGCCCTACAGCCGCCAGGCGTTCGGCTTCAAGTTTTTCCTTCTCGAGCTGTTTGATTTCACGTAGATCCTGGACAGAAAAAGCCATGCCCAGGAGACTGTCATCGGACCTTTTGAGTTTATTACCAACCAGGCGTACCGGAAAAGTTTCGCCGTCGATTGTTTTGACCTCTGTTTCCGGCAGATAAGCGTGTCCGGGGCCCCCGGATACCTGGGTTAAAAACCCTTTGGGGAGTATGCCGTCAAGTTCCTCCCTTGAAATCACCTGGTTGTCCTTAATATTAAAAAATTTGCGGGCTGCGGGGTTGAAAATAGTAACTCTTCCCTTTTCGTTCACCGCAAAGATACCGTCCATAGAAGTAGAAATAACCGTCTCCAAGAACCTGTGCGCAAATTTCAGTCCATCTTGCAACTTCAGGGTCTGGGTAACATCAACGGCCATTTCCATGACGAGATTAAAACTGCCGTCGGCTCGTTTCAGCGGTATGGTGATCACATGCAAATGCAGGGTTTTGCCTTCGGGAGTTTTCCAAACGTGATACCCGGTGTGTGTGCGACCGTCTGCAAATGTCTGCCGGGCGGTACATTCGGAACATTTATGTTTCAATCCTTTGAGAGATTCAAAACAGTATTTACCCTCCAGATCTCCGAGCCAGTCCGTAAGCCTCTTATTCGCCTTTACAATGCGAAAGTTCCTGTCAATTAATAAAATATTGCAAGGTACCTGGTCAAAGAGAACCTGATGCTCATCTCGAATCTGGGTTGCTTCGGTAATGTTGGTGAAAATATGTATGACATAGGGAAAATTACCGTCGTCGTCAATAATAGGAGTAGTATGCTGTAAGTAGTGAATATGCCGTCCATTTTTGTCATATCCCGCCTCTTCGTTTGCACGGGGAAGGCCGTCTTTCAAGGTCATGGCACTTTCACAGTAAGAGCACATCTCTTCTCTGCTTTTGTAAACGTGATAACATTTACGATTTCCCCAAGATCCAAACAGTTGCTCAAACGCTTTGTTGGCATAAACCAGATTATAATCCGGATCGATGACGGCGATTCCCAAGGGGATGGTATCAAACAGCCGTTTGTTAATATATTTTTCAAGGTCGGATTTGGATGATGCCTTGTCTGTTTTTTTGCCCATAGATTTGTGAAGCTCCCCGCCCTAAAGGGCGGGCTTCCCGGTAAGGATTTAAGCTAATTTTATATAGCTCCCCTATACCCCGCCCGAAGGGCGGGGCTTACGGGGAGCGATCCGGTCAATACTCTATATTATGTATTTGAAAAATATGTTAAAATAAAAACCTTCTCTTCTTATAACAAAATAGTTTGAAAATAAACCCCTAAGTTTTGCAGCCGGCTTCATCATTGAAGCTCCCTGCAGCAGGGCTCCCCTGTTAATAAAACCCATAAATTTTTCTTGCACTCATCAGCTTCGCAGTCCGCCTGGGCGGTCACGAAAAGCACTCGTTTTTAAGCTTTGCAATGTTAACAGGTGAAGTTTTTTTACTTGATAAAGTTTTTGCTTGACAAAGTTTTATCAATAAATTTATATCATACTATATTAATATAGATTAAATTGGTCTGAATCATTAAACACCCAGAAAAGACTCGTGAAACTTACGACTAAAACCCGTTATGGAACCAGATTAATTCTTGATTTGGCCCTGCATCATGGCAAGGGGTCTGTTCGAATGAGCGAAATTTCCATGCGGCAGAATATTTCCGTTAAATACCTGGAACAACTCATTCGCCCTCTTAAGCAAGCCGATCTCGTAACCAGCACCCGCGGACCTAAAGGCGGACATATGTTGGCCAAAAAACCGGAGGAAATTACCCTGGGCGAAATTACCCGGCTGTTTGAAGGTACAACCGAACTGGTTAATTGTATCAGCGATCCTGAAAAATGTTCAATGATTGACGATTGTACGGTTCGAGCCGCCTGGGAAAAAGCCGGTAAAGCGCTCTATGATGAGTTGGATTCCATAACCATCGCTGATTTGCTGACAAACAAGAAAATTGATTAGTATTTGCATCTGCGCATTTATAGACTGCGTAGGTCGGATGTAGTATTATAACAAAAAATGTTCAGAGAAGGAGGCTTTTTATGAAAAAAATTTTGATTTTGGGTTCCGGCGCCGGCGGGACGATGGTCGCCGCCAAGCTGCGCCATGATTTAGATGAACGGGAATGGCAGATTACCGTCCTCGACAAGGATCCGCTGCACCACTACCAACCCGGTTACCTGTTCATCCCGTATGGGATTTACAAGGACAAGGAATGTTTAAAGCCTAAATCCGACTTCATCCCGGAGGGAGTCAAATTGGCTATCGACGAGATCGTCAACATTGACCACGCCAACAAACAAGTCATAACCAAGTTGGGTAAGTACGATTACGACTGGCTGGTGATTGCCACGGGTTGCAGGGTCGTGCCGGAAGAGACCGACGGCATGATGGATGACTGGGGCGGCGATGTCCATACCTTCTACACCCTGGAGGGTGCCAAAGCGCTTTACAAAAGATGGAAGTATTTTGACAAGGGTAAAATCGTACTCAATATAGCAGAAATGCCCATCAAATGTCCGGTTGCTCCTCTGGAGTTCGTCTATCTCACCGACTGGTTTTTCAGAAACAATGGCGCGCGCGACAATATAGAGATAGAATTGGTTACACCCTTGGACGGCGCCTTTACCAAACCTGTGGCTTCAAAGGTTTTAGCCGGTGTCTGCGAAGAAAAAAATATCAAAATCACACCCAACTGGTCCATTGACAATGTGAATGTCAGCAACAAAACCATCGAATCCGTGACCGGCGATTCGGTTCCCTATGACATCCTTGTTTCCATTCCGCTGCACTCCGGTGCACAGGTGCTCATGGACAGCGGCATGGGCGACCCCATGGGTTTCATCGATACCCATCATAACACTTTGCAGGCCAAAGGCTTCGACAGTATCTATGTTATCGGTGATGCTACCAACGTACCCACTTCCAAATCCGGAGCGGTTGCACACTACCAATCCGACGTCGTGGTAGGAAACATCATTCGCCAAATAGAGGGTCAAGAACCGCGGCCCGACTATGATGGGCACTCCACGTGATTTATAGTCTCGAGCCATGGTATGGCTTACCTGATTGATTTTGACTACAAAACCGAGCCCCTTCCCGGAAAGTTCCCTTTCCCCGGTCTGGGACCTTTCGGCCTTTTAGAAGAAAGCCAGATGAACTATGTTGGAAAAATGATGTTCAAATGGGTCTATTGGAACCTGATGTTGAAGGGTTTTGAATTGCCCTTGGAACCCCAGTTCAACATGGCTGGCAAGATGCTCCAGAGCATCTAAAGGAGGCGCTATGACAAATGAAGAATTGATTATGAAGCGACTTGATCGCATCGAAGCCCAAATTGCTCCGCTGGCTGAATCCGCCAGAGGTTTAAATGAACTCAAGGATGACATGATGATTGTTGCCCATCCTGCTTCCCAAATGCTGATCAAAGAGTTGCTGGATGTTGAGTCGAGTTTCCAGTTGCAAGACCTGATGAAGTTAACCAAACAGACGCTCAGAAGTGTCAAGAACATCACCTTTGCATTGAAACAACTGGACAACTTCATTGACCTTGCCACAACAATAGAACCCTTGATGAGAACAGCTGTACCTCAGGCGATCAGATATCTGGATGAACTGGAGCAAAGGGGCGTGTTTAGAATTCTTGCAGCCACACTGGATATACGTGCAAAGCTGGCTGCTGCGTATACGCCTGAAGACATCGACAAAATCGGAGACGGCATCGTCGCCTTTCTGGGCTTGGCCCAGAAGATCGCCGATCCTCAGTCTGTCGCTTTTATGGAGAAAATGGCCGAAATTCCTTCCAAATTGGATTTGGCGGTCAGCAAGGATTGCGGGCCATGGGGACTTTTTTCAGCCTGCTCCGATCCTGATGTTAAAAAGGGTCTTGGTGTTTTAATGGAGTTGACCAAGGCCATGGGCAAATTGAAAGCCAACGGCAACGGAGCGGCCTCTGTTGAGCAGCAAGAAGGCTCTGAGCCGCAAGAGAAAACTTAAAAAACTAGCAGACATCCAACTGCTCAGCAGACAAATTTAAAACTTTAACCCCTGTAAGATAGAAGATCCCTGCCCGACTTCGGCGGAAGGCAGGGAGCTTTTTTATTCTGATTCGAATTGCTCCATTTCTGATTCGAATTGCTCCATTTTATTTTCAAAAACGGCCTTCTGCTTATCTAAAACATTTGTTTGCTCCTCGAGTTCATCAAAAAGTCTGTCGATCTCTGACCGGCAGCGATGAATCGATTGTGAGAGCGGCGCTATTTTGGCACCGTCCCGGGCCTGGGATGCCGCCTGAATGGTTGCGTTCAGTTCATCCAGGGTCTTTTCATGTTTTTCGATAGCGTTTTCAGTCTGCAAGATACTTTTCTCAAGGGGTTTAAGGATCTTGGCACGTTCGGTAACTAACTCCGAACGGCGGCGGCGAATTTCTTTTTTGGTCAACTTTGTCCGGGCGCCTTTACCGTCGGCGTCCCTGGAACTCGATTCTGTTTTCTCAGCTTCATCTTCCCACCCCTCTTTTTCCAAAAAGCGCTGGTAGCCGCCTTCAAACACGTAAGTCTCGCCTTTCTGAAATACAATAAGGCGTTCGGCCAGGGTGTGCAAAAACATCTCATTGTGGGTCACCATAATCACTGTTCCCTCAAAATTGTCGATAGCCGCCAGAAAGGCATCGGAAGATTCCATATCAAGATGGTTGGTAGGCTCGTCAAGCAGCAAAAGATTTACCGGCACGACCAGAAGTTTGCCCAACATTACCCGGCTTTTCTCGCCGCCTGACAGCACTCCGATTTTTTTTAAAGCAGCACCCCCTTCAAACAACATGGCGCCGCAGATATTGCGTGCCAGCCGGCGATCAACATCCGGGTGTGACAAGAGAATTTCCTCTTCAATCGTGCGCTCATCGACCAGAGCTTTAAGGTTGGTTTGTTCAAAAACCCCTTTTGTAATAGTGTCGTGGTAAGCGATTTCGCCTTTTTGCGCCCTGAGTACTCCTGACAGCAACTTTAAAAGCGTTGTTTTTCCTTTGCCGTTTTTACCGACAACGCAAATACGGTCCCGCCTCCCGACCGTGATATTAAAATTATTTATCAGCGGTTTTTGAGGGTCATATGCAAAAGATAGGTTGCGGACATGCATTACTTGCTTGCCGTGAAAAGGACTGCTTCGAAAAGAAAAATCAAGTGTTTTGAGCTTTTCCAGTTTTTCCTTTTTGCCCGCCTTGGCCAGGGTCTTGATCCGTGACTGCACCAAATTCGCCAGCCTTGCCTTGGCCCTGAAACGGGTAATGAACTGTTCCACCTCTTTGCGGCGGCGCTCGTCTTTAATACGAGTTTTTTCGTATACCTCTTCTTCCTGGGAAATCTGGGCGTAAAATTTTTTGGTATTTCCTCTAATTTTGCGGACCTTACAATGATAAATCCCCAGGGTGTGCGTTACGATCATATCCATAAGGCCTCTATCATGAGTGATAAGCATCAATTCACGGGGCCAATTGATCAGAAAACGCGCAACCCAGCGTATGGAAGTTATATCGAGGTAGTTGGTCGGCTCATCCAGAAGCAAAAGGTCGGGGTCAGAAACCAAAACTTTGGCAAGATTCAAGCGGACCTGAAAACCGCCGGAAAATTCTTGGGGATGGCGCGGCAGGTCTTGTTTGGAAAAACCGAGTCCCGCCAGGACTTTTTCGACCTTCCAGTGGTGGTCCCGTTCTTCGCGTCTCAGGCCCGTCATGCCCTCTTTAAGCACTGTCTCTTTTGTAAAGACCGGCTCCTGGTGAACGTAGCCGATACGATAATGCCTGGGCACCGCAATGGTCCCTGTATCCGGAGACTCTTGGCCGGCGATGAGCCTAAAAAGAGTGGTTTTACCGTGACCGTTGCGGCCGACAAGTCCAATCCGCTCTTTGGAATTAAGCTTGAAATTAGCGCCGTCAAACAGCACTTGAGAACCGAAGCTTTTTTTAAGATCCTCAACTCTGATCATGATTCATTGTACAACCAAATGCTCGCATTCTTACTAACGACCTCAATGGAGTGAAAACGCTCCATTGGGTGTCCGTTGTCCTTAGTCCGTCGTTAGTTGCAATAAGAAGCGAGTTTATATTTCAATTACAGACGAAATACAAGAAGAGATCCTGTAAGCCTGCAAAACCAATAACCACCGGACGACGGACCACAAACGTTTAGTCGAGTTTTGGCTCGATTAGGTCACGATTAAGTATCATAAAACACGTCACCCCATGAAGAGATTAGAGCACTACAATTGTTTCTCCAGTACTTCATCGACCCAGCCCATGGCGGCAATCATATTTGGAAAGCCTGTAGTCGTTATGGACAATAAGACGGCATGGGTGATTTCTTCGGGAGCAGCGCCGGATGCCAGGGCCTTGCGCGTATGGGACATGACAGCGCCCCTGGAATTGGCACCCATAGCGATACCTAACTTGATAAGATCCTGAACCTTTTGATCCAGGGGCCCGGCCTCCCGCGTGGAAATTCCCAGCTGATTATAAGCTTTATAAACTTCCGGAAATTTGCTTGTAAAGTTCTCATACGGTTTCGGCAGATACATAATCCCTCCTTTGTTGGTAATAGGGTATAATCTATACTAATGTAATGCCTGATTTTCAACTCATATTTTTTAAGTCTTTTTCATTTATGGATGGACACTAATTAACTATTGACATGGGTACCACAAAGTGTATAAAAAGATCGATTTCTATTTTATAAATAACTACTTGGAGTTGCCATGAACCGCGAAGAATTTAAAAACTACCGTAAAATGCTGGGTAAGACCCAATTGCAGATGTCCCAGCTTTTGGGAACGTCTATTAAGGCTGTACACAGTTATGAACAGGGCTGGCGAACCATTCCGACCCATGTGGAGCGACAGATGTTTTTCCTGATTTCCAGAATAAAGGAAAACAAAAAAGATTTGAAGCCCTGTTGGGTAATTAAAAAATGTCCCCAGGAAGTTAAGACCCTCTGCCCGGCCTGGGAATTTCAATCCGGTACGCTATGCTGGTTTATCAATGGCACGATTTGCGACGGCATTGTTCATAACAACTGGAAAGAAAAGATGGTAAAATGCCGGTCTTGTGATGTTTTTACGGCAATACTGTAAAGGTATCATGAAAAACTTTACAGTTTGCGGCAGCGAATATGAAGAATTTTTAATCCGCATGGAAGAATTCCACGGTTATCGTTCTCCCGGGATACTGCTGGGCGGCCTGATGCTCGATACGGCGCTGGAAAAGCTGGGACCAACACCTTACCTGAACGTTGTCAGTGAAACTGTGGTCTGCCTCCCGGACGCCATTCAGATGCTTACCCCCTGCACATTTGGCAACGGTTTTCTGCAGGTTTTTGACTGGGGAAAATTCGCCTTTACTGCTTATGACCGGCAGACACTTGCCGGGATGCGGGTGTGGCTGAATTATGAACGGCTGGTGGTGTATCCTGTTGTGCGCAGCTGGTTTGAAAGGACCGGCCGGCCCAGAGAAAAACCCCCTTTCGAGCAGCTGGCCGCAGAAATATTGGCGGCGGCCCCGGAAATAATCGTCCACCGACCGGTTCGCCTTGCCCGCGCTCTCAAGGATTCGCAGCCGGTACCGACGGGTTCCTGCCCTGAGTGCGGGGAATCCTACCCGCTGAACCACGGACCTGTCTGCCCTGCTTGCCGGGGTGATGCATATTATACTTACCACACGCCATCGGAAGACGAGTAGCTTTGAATATAATCTAAATCAACAATTGCACGGCGACTTTTTGACCGGCTCGTATTTTAGTAACGCCCTCGGGTATAAGCAGGAGTCCTTCCGCCTCTGCAAGGTCTCTCAATCGACTGCTTCCCTTGGCCGGGCGGAAACAACTTTGGTCATTTTTAATTTGGAAAAAACCGAAAACCGCCTGGGTCCAGTCCGACTGGCCTTCAACCGTTTCTGCCAGTTCTGTGATGATCTGTCGTAGTCCGGGGGTCTTACAGCCTGCCAGTTTTAATATGCCCGGCAGGGCCAGTGCAAGGAAAGCAACCAGATTCGACGGCGGGCCGCCCGGCAGTATGAACACCGGCTTTCCCTGAAACATCCAGAGACCGACGGCCTTGCCGGGACCTAACCGCACCCGGTGATAAACCTTTTCCCAGCCTAATTCATTTAGTACACGTGCCATCAAATCCCGATCCCCTGTCCAGGCACCCCCACTGGTAATGACCGCATCATTGTGTTTTATTCCAAACAAAAGTTTTTCTTTGAGTATACTTTCTTCATCCAAAATAATATCAAGCTCGGTTTTGAAACCGTAACGCCGGCACCAGGCTGCCAGCGTAAGCATATTGCTGGCATAAAGCTTTCCTTCCGTTAACGGTTGACCCGGAATAACCAATTCATCTCCAGTGGCGATCAATGCCACTTGCGGTTTGCGATACGTCCTGATGCGATCGCGTCCTCCGGCAGTCAGAAAACCGATCATTCCGGGAGCCAGCACATGGCCGGCTTCAATGAGGACTTCATCTCTGGCAATATCGCTGCCCCTGCAAAGAATGTTGCGGCCCGTCTCGGCGTGGGCTTCAATGCTGACATGATCATCGTCGCGTTGGGTAAATTCTTCGGCCACGACTGCGTCCGCATTTTCCGGCAGCAGCGCCCCCGTAAGTACCCGCACGGTGCTGCCCGGTCCAACCGCCAAACGCCTTTTTTCCCCGGCAGCGGCAACACCATCCAGCCTCAGCCTCACGGCAGTGCTGTGTAAGGTGTCTTCAATATCCACCGAACGTACAGCATAGCCGTCTTTCATGGAGACATCGGCCGAGGGAGCATCGACACGCGCCCGCAATTTTTCAGCGGATACGCAACCGACACTCTCTGCAAGGGCCTTTTCAACGACTTCAAGCGGCTTGATCTTGCTGAGAGTGCGTTTCAGGGCTGTTTTAAATCCAATGAATTGTCGCGGTGTCGTCCGTTTCATGAAGCGGCCTTCGTGCGAGCTAAAGTAACGGCCTTTGAAAGGTTAAAATGCATTATCAGAAAATCAGCCAATTTTTGGCCGTCACCGGGAGAAAATCGAGGTACGCCCAAATCAATCGGATCGTCGCTTATCAGTGCCAGTAAGCTTTTGTCACCCTTGAATAACGGGGCTTTATGAACCTCTGACCTGAAAACCTCCAGCTTCGGCAGATTTTCTTGTTTATAACCTTCGGTTAGAATAATATCCATATCGGGTAGAAGCGCCATGAGTTCTTCAGGACTGTGATCGTGCTCCACATCCCTGACCATACCTATCTGGTAGGGTGAAGAAATTATGGTAGCAGATGCGCCGGCCTTTTTATGCCGCCAGCTGTCCTTGCCCGGCTTGTCCATTTCAAAACCGTGCACATCATGTTTTATGGTCCCTACAGCATAACCGCGTTGGGTGAGTTCGGAAATCAGTTTTTCCAGTAGCGTGGTTTTCCCTGATCCGGAATAACCGACAACTGAAACAACAGGGGATGATTTTCCCCAAATCATATCTAACGATTGGTTTTGCTGGTCATTTTTACCTATTTTATCTCTCAAGATTATCCTCCGGTTGTACGCCGCATCCGGCAGCACTGGTTACTGTTGGGATACAATCATCTTTTTTACCGAAGATGCTGTCAAATATTTTATCATCAGAAGACATACATTCTTTTAATAAAAGCTTGTATTTCTTTATCAATTCCTTACCTTCCCTGGATAGGCGCGAGCCGTTTTTTCTGTCGGCATGCACTATTTTTGCGTTTAAGTTCTTTTCAGTGGCTTTGATTTTACTCCAAACCGCCTTATAAGACATTTTCATCTGTTTGGCCACCTGATTCATTGAACCGGTCTTTTCGATGTTCTCCAAAATTTCCATGCGGCCCTTGCCTATGATGATATTATTATTTTCATCAACGATCCACTGGCTTGATCTTAATTTAAGGTTTATCATTGCTCTATTAAGCCTCCCTTCTACCTGGTGTCCATCCATAAATGGCCCTTTTTGCCCTGCTTGCACTATGGGTTCGCTCAAAAATAACTTCACATTTTAATGCGCCGATCCATTCCGCCTGGCTGCGTTGCTTGTCGGTTAAATAGCCCGCTATTCGCCCTCCGCGCGCCTTGCCATGCGTACGCCTCGACTCTTAGAAAATGTAAATTTATTTCTTCGCGAACCCTAAGTTGAGGTTTCAGCTGCACTTTCCGAAAGGGCAGTGCGGGTAAACACATTCCGGGCAATCTTTACAAAGCCCCCCATGTCCCAGAAAGGCCAGCTCCTTTTTACCGATCCGCTCACCGGCCAAAATCCGGGGCAACACCAGATCCAATGCTGTGACCCGATGGTACAGGCCGCAGGCCGGCACACCCAGCAGCGGCACATCTTCTAAATAGGCCACCAGAAACATGGCTCCCGGAAGCGCCGCCGCCCCATAGTGCATCTCAGCAGCTCCGGCCGCGAGTATGCCCTGGCGCGTTACATCATCCGGATCAACGCTCATTCCGCCGCTCAAGAGCAGCAAATCGCACCCCTGGTCCAGGTGAGAATGGATGGCCTCACTTATAATTTCGGCATCATCCGGTGCAAAGGTCACCCCGGAAACCTCGCTGCCCAGGGCCGTAACTTTTTCAGTCAAGATGGGCGCAAAACGATCTTCGATCAGGCCGTGATAGACCTCATTGCCCGTGACCATCAGACCCGCTTTTGCCTTGCGCAGGGGCCGCACCGCCAGCACCCCGCCGTTTTGTCGGGCTATGGCCGCGGCCCGTCCGATGGGAGCGCGCTGCATTATCAGCGGAATGGGCCGTGTTGCGCCGATCTGCTCGCCGCGCTTTACCAGAGTATGGTTGTGCAGCGTGGCACACATGACCTCGTCAATCATGTTAAAGGCGGCCAACGCGGCCGTGTCCACCAGCAGCAGACCGTCTCGATCTGCAAACAGGTTGATTTTCCCCTCGCGGGGCTTATTTTCCCATGCAACACCTTCACCGGCTAATGCGCCGGCCAAAATACCCGCTGCTTCGTCTTCATGAATCTCGTTCTCGTCGAGATCCACAAGGTATAAATGGTTTTTCCCAAGTTTTTGAAGACGACACAAATCTTCGTTGCAAACAGTATGACCTTTGCGAAAAGCGGGCCCCTTGAATTCTCCGGGGCGAATTTCAGTGATATCGTGGGCTAATTTGATTCCGACCGCGTCTTCTAATTTTATGGTCTTTAGCATGTCTATATCTCCTTCGGGTGTTAAAACTTCAAAAAATCGTATATTTTTGACCTTTCAAGTTTTGATGAATTTGTAAAATATAGAATTCATCCCGTGTTTGGTGTTTGGTATTTTGTGTTTTGTTTGAATTATATGTTGTTATAGCAGTGTGTTAAACAACAAAACACTAAAGACTAAATACAAAACACTCTCGTAAAAAGGACCCTTTTCCGGCTTTTTGTGCGACCATCAATTCTTAACCCTACTTTTTTGTGTATCAGGTTCAAGTAAAATCGGAGCCCAGTTCATATCCGGCCAGGTAATCTCGCGGGCATTGGAAAAATAGGCCCCTCGGGCGCATGGCCTGCAAAGAGCATTCCCGTTTTCAAGCACCTCACGGTGATCGCGTACCACCTGGCCGCAGCGTGTGCAGGCCGCTTTGTAGCGCGTGGGTCCGGGCAGATCAAACTCGCTGAGGTTGACCTCCACCTGCTGCACCCGAAAGAGCACACTGTTAGGCATACGCCTGTAGGCTTCCAGCTGCCGGGGATATTTTTCTGCAATCCCGGGGGCATAAGCGCATGCCAGATCCCGGGCCTCCTCGGTGGAAAGCACCCTGAATGCCAGGCCGCTCTCCAGGTTCACAAAAGTTGCGGCCATGATGCCGTAATCCATGAATTTCAGGGAGCGGCGACCTAATTTAACTCCGGTGACATGCGCAACAGCGTCAGCAGTACAGCGGTCCATCTCCACATAGACAATCAACTTTTTTATCTGGTCGTGACTGTTGGGGTCATCCAGCCCGATAAGACCACAGCCCAGCATAGCCATGCGCACACCGACGACCTGACCCGGACAAAGATGCCCATGGGCAGCGGCCGAACTTTTTAATAGTGTTTCAAAATCTTGCATTTTCTCACCTGAAGATACCCTTATGTTAATATTAACATAACATATTATAAAAAAAATTTAACTAACTATGATGAATTCGTAAAAAGTTGAATTCACCAATTTTAATGCAGCTTAATATAGCGGCTGTAATCGATTCCTTTTATTATTATATAGAAGCCACAAGCAAGAGCTGCGTACCCGAAAATAAAATAAAGAGCTCTATACCAAGGGTTCGGGGCATTCGCCTTTATAAGCTCTATTTTCCCTTCTTTTTGCATGCGTTCCACCCAAGCCAGCCTCTCTTCTATTAGCTCTTCCAACTCCACTCTGCCTGAAAACATGGCCTCATTCAGGGGAAATTTAGAAGGTGAGAAATGCCCGAAAAAGAAATGAATAATAAAAAGGTAAGACACCGCCAATATTGCTTCAGCCCTGTGTAAAAGAGCAGCCACATTCAAGGTCCATCCGGATACTACGCGGCATACCAGCAAAGGGAACATTAGCATTACTCCGGTAATCCCCAGCAGCGGCATCCCCCAGAATACGCCCCAGTAACCGAATTTTTCCCAGTAGGCCCAACGGTCTATTTTTGGAAGCGAACCGAAACCGAAAAAGCTCAGAACCCGTTGCAAAAGGTGTTGGATATCCTGGAGATTGGGCACCAGAGAATCGGGCCCAAAAATACTGGCTTTTAGGTTCCGCCGGTCGATCTTTGACAACAGATACATAATGTGAATCAGAAAACCTGTAATCATCAAAACACCTCCCAGTTTATGCAGAAAAAAGGAGGTCTTATAGCCGCCCAAGAGCTGGCTGAGTTTCTCCCCAAGGTCAGTCGTGATAAACAAAAAACTAAAGCCGGTAACTGCCTGATTCATAAAGGTCAATACGATGAAAATGTGAAACAGCCGATGTATTTTGCTGTAACGTTTTATGTATGTCTTTTCGGTCATTTTTCGGGCGTTTCCTTTTTCGGAAACCGTTTTCGCAAAGTCGCCTTAAAACGACGGGGTATCAAGGGGAACAGTATATCTATGCCGGTTTTCCCTTTTTTCATTGCCAACTCTTGCAGAAACATCATTAGGCTATGGGGTATAAAAAAGGCCATTGTGCCGAGCAGAAGCAAGACCATAAACCAGTTGGCATAAAAAAACACTGGAAAACTCTCTTTAGTTGTCAGTGCTCCCGGAGCAGGTTCATGGATAATATATTGGGCGAACAGGTCGTTGGCTCCCTCGTGACACGTGGCGCAAACGTAAGCATGCCGCCGGATCGGGTTCATCGGTGAGTAGTAGTGCTTGATCGCGGGGATGGGCTCCGCACCGTGACACTGGCGGCAGTTAATCCCGGCCCGGTCCGTGTGGAAACTGCGGGCCTGTCGAGAATGGCACTCAGTGCATGTGGACTGCTGATAAAACTTAATCCCTGCATGGGCGTCCGGCAGATGGCTTCGAATACGCACCTCGGCTCCGGTAGAACTCACAGGAAAGAGGTCCCGTAGGACACCCGGCGCTTTGAACTCATCACGCGTGCGCTTAATAGGTCTGACTTCGTTGCCTTCATAGTACCCGCCTTTCATCAGATCATAACCTACTGACATACGGGGTTTGACTTCATATCCTTCCTGGTATCCGGTTCTTACCCGTTCGCGCAAACGAGTGATGTACGGCGAGACAACCTCTTCCTGGCTCCGGCCCGGATCGGGAAGGTACATCACCAGCACGGCCAGTCCAATCAAAAGCCCTATCCCAAATACGAAATAAACGGTTCGAGACTTTTTAATAAAGGCTTTTTTCATGTCTCTCTC
>JACNIG010000221.1:21554-27501 GCA_014383215.1 Candidatus Desulfatibia vada
GCCGTCTTTGGAAGCGCAACATGGTTGGAGGCAGGGCCGTGGCAGGCTTCGCAACCCACGGCCGCCTCGGAAAAAGTGTCTTTTTCCAGGTCAGTACCCATGGCGTGGCAGCCACCGCATTTTTCGGTCCAGGGGCGCTTGTCCCAGTCCGCTTCGCGATAATTGGTCCAGGTGTTGTTCCAGGCGTTATACTGAATCGGCGCGATATAGAGCCTGCCGTTTTTTTCGACCAGATAGCGCTGTTCCCACTGGACGCCGATGATGAATTTTATCTCCTCCATCTTAGGAATATAAATCTGATCCAACGGTACTTTCAGCTCTTTTTCCCGCAGCTTCAAATCCAGCCGAATCTTATCCGAATCAATTGCCGTAATCACAGCGTCCCGATTCTGAGTCACGTCCTGAAGTGTGCGGCTGTGGAGGGTCATCTTCCAGGAATCGTAGTGCTCCAAGTGGCAGACTTTGCACTCTTCAGAACCGACGTACGTCTTTGGACCGGACACGACTTTCTCGACCTGGTTCCCTTTTGGACCACAACCAACCAGTCCGGCGGCAAATAATAATGTTAACGCCAGTTTAAACCACTCACCTGTTCTCATTCTCCCTCCTATGCATATGCCATAATAAAACCTTGCAACTATTTTTCATGCTGTGTGACCATGTCTTTCTTCCTTAAGTGGGAGAAAGATCGCCCCCAACGTGTAGGTTAAAAAAAGAGCTCCCAAAACTCCACCGATAAAAAATACCTCCATGAAGGTCGGCAGATAGGAAGGCAGGCCGTTTTTGATCACCGGATAGATTTGGGCAGCGACGACAAAATCGTACCTCATCACGTAAACGCCGACCAGAACCATGCTTGATGCCACCAATACGCCGGTTATGTTTCTTCGACCGACAGCATAAAGCAGAATCGGTATGGGCAAAACCGTTCCGATAGCGATTTCGAACAGCCAGAAGGCTAAACTGAACGGCCCTTTCAAAAAGAGCATGATCGGTTTAACTTTGATCGGTGTAAACAACCCAAATCCCATCTTGTAGACGGTAAAGAGCAGTCCTACACTCAAGAGCAGGGCCAGCACTTGAGCCATTTCAAATATAAGCGACGTGTATTCTTCCGGAATTTCCTCTCTTTTGAGTTTGTAGGTACCGATGGACACGGCCAGGAGCCAGGCAAAACCGCAAAATGACGCCGAAAGCAGAAAATAGACCGGATAATAGGATCCGTACCATAAGGGTCTGGCTTCGATATGACCGAAGAGGGCTCCGAGAGTATTATGGGCCGAAAGTCCGGAAACAAGGGCCGCTGCACCGACGGCCTGGAGCAGCTTGTGATCCTTTAACACGGCCCCCAAACGTGAATCATCCAGTTTCTTGAGTGCCAGGTAGCCAAAGATGGTTCTTTCCACGCCCTCGGCCTGTTCCGCACGTTTCTTCAACTCGTCCCGAGCCAGAAGCCAGTATTCCACGCTGATGAAAACAATATAAAAGGTATAAAGAGTTCCCATCCACCACATGGCCGAGTAGAAATTGGGCGTCAGCGCATTAAAAACCATGGCCCTTTCAGGATGCCCCAGATGAGCGCCGATGGAGATCATCCCGAAGATGATGGTAATTAGAGCTAAAAATACGCCCCGCTTTGCGACCAGTTCATAGCGCTGCATGCCAAAGACGTGTCCCAGGGAGGTGACAATGCAAAGCCCGGTGCTGGAGACAACCAGAAAGACGTAATTGGAGACCATCGTCACCCAAATCACGTGGATGGAAAATTCGAATATCTCCAGGCTGTAAATCAAAGACATCAATAGGGCATAACCGGCTACAGCGACCATTGATAACAGGATGCTTACCCAGATGTAAAACGCCGGAGAACGCTCCATATCGTTTAAAATTAGATCGAGGTGTTTTTTAATCTGATTGATCATGGTCTCTCTTGTTTTTTCCCTGCGTCAGAGCTGCGTATGTGTACATCACCCCGGCCAGGCTCGAAACGCCCATAAACCCGGCGCCTGTGATTCTGAGCTTGTCCAGGTTCTGGTTGACCACTTTCCGGGGGGCGACAACTAACCCTAAATCTTGGGGGCGGGCAGGCAGGATGGTCAGCATATCTGTTCCGCCGGCCTCTTTAAGGCCCAAGATGTATCTTGCGTTTTTTTCTTTACTGACACGCCGCTTGGCTTCCAAAATTATTTCGTGTTTGTAATCAAAAGAAAGCGCCTCCACCGGACATGCGGCCACACAGGCCGGTTTCATATAGTTGAGCAGCGGAATTCTGTCGTAGCAAAGGTGGCATTTGCGAGTAACTCGTTTTACAAAATCAAACCGGGGCACTTTGTACGGACAAGCCTGGTAGCAGTAGCGGCAGCCGATGCATTTTTTCTCATTGACGACTACATTCCCCCTGGGCAGCTTGATGATAGCCCTGACCGGGCAGACGCCGGCGCAGGCTGGCTGAATGCAGTGCTGGCAAGCCCAGTGTTCATAAGTCCGCTCCTCGCGGTTTTTGGCATCGGCCCGTAGATTGACCACAACCCAGTTCTGGGCGGAAAGATCCGTTTCCCTGTCGGTCACCAGTTCGTCCCGCTCCACCTCGAGTTTGTTCCAGCGTTTGCAGGCCGACATACACCGTTTGCAGCCGATGCACCGGGTTGTATCCACCAGCTTGCCGTATGACTGCGCTTGTGCACCGACAACTCCGGTAGCCCCCAAAGTTGCGAAAACCGACGCGCTGCCCAGCATTTTCAGAAAACGTCGCCTGCCTATATTTGTCACCGCCATATTCATTTACCACTACCGCTATTTTCTTAATTCTTCCCAAATTATCCTTAAGGTTCTTCTTTCTTTAAATGAACGGTAAAGGGCTTGGGCATATCATTCTTTTTGGCCGCTTCCAGAAACCCAACCAAAGTTTCAACAGGTGTGTCCTTGTGGTGATGGCAACTGTTGCAGGCATTGGGCTGCTTGTCATAGCCGCCGGCTTTGAAAGTGGCCTCGGGATACATAAATCTGAAGGTGTGGCTGTGCGCGTCCCCGGCCTCGCCGATCTTCGCCACCCTTGGCATGTGGCAGCGAACGCAGCTGCCAAAGGAATGAATGCGGTGGGCATAGCGGTATTGTATGGTTGTGTGGCAGCTTTTACACAGCCGGTCCTCGAACAAGCGGGTCTTGGAGATGATGGAGTCCACCAAGCCGCCGGGCCCTTGCGCCTCGGTAGAAATCAGAGTGCTCTTGGAGCTGTGGACGTTGTGGCAGGTGACGCAGACCACACCCACTTTGGCATGTTCACTCTGCCCCCAGTCGAGATACTGCTGGTTGCTGTATTTGGATTCCCCGCTGGGCCAAAAATATTTAGAATCATCACCATTATCGGGGCCGGCTTCATCAAAGTACAGCCGAATGTTGCCCTCTCCTTTGCGGGTCTGGTAATCGACGGGATAAGCATATTCGCCGGACTTGTCCCGACCTCTTGTGTGGCAGGAGCCGCATATCTGGGCAGCCAAAAATGGGGTGAGACGCGCTGCCTGGATAATCGTTTGAATCTCAAACCCCGGAACCGCTTCCACGTGATTGCTGCCCGGTCCGTGGCAGGCCTCACACCCGATTCCCATCTCGACGAAGGTTTTCTTCGCCGGCTCAACGCCGGTTGCATGGCACCCGGCACACTCTTTGAACCAGTTGCGTTTAGCCGGTTCATCAGGGAAATAGGCAACCCACTGTCCGGTAACAACGTTGTACTGGGCCGGAAGAACAATGATTTCATCTCCTTCTTTTTTCAGATACTGCTGCTTCCACTGGCTGCCCAGAACAAAGTCGATATCTTCCATGGTAAACGCTCTGACATTGCTGGACATTTTGAAATCACCGATATTCGCTGCCTTGTCGAGCCGCGCATCCCGCATCATCCTGGAATGAAGAGATGTCGTCCACTCCAAATATCTTCTTTCGTGGCATTTTTTGCAGGTCACGGAACCGACAAAAGTGGCGCCGGTTCTGTCTTTATATTTGCCCTCAAGCTGGGCCTCTACATGCTTCAGCTCAGTTTTTCTCAAAACGATGGTTGAGGCGATAACGACAATCAAGGCCAGAATGAAAACAGCCCCGATAATTATTGGTATCTTTGGAATATTTTTCATTCCCCAACTCCCCGGCATCGTCGGCCGACGCCGTCTCCATTTCGATTCATTTCCTCCATCTCCAGTTCGATGAAGCTCCGGGTCAATGCCGCTATTGCGTGATAAAACGGCGATTCCGTCTCTTTAATAACCTTTTCACAAAAAGATGGGACCCAGCAGATCAGGTGTTCCTTTATGAATCTCTTTTCCACCTGCCGGCATGCTTGGGCCTGGCCGGGATCCTCCTTCCAGGCCTTTTCTTCACGAAGCGTAAGCTGCTGCATGAATTCAAACTCCACACTGATGTGATCGGGCATTCCCTTGAATTCTTCATTATAGCTCAGCCCGGTTGCCTCTATAAACCGCTTTACTTCGACAGTGGATGCGCCCCAGAGCATGCCCCATTGGCCGTCTTCTCGTTGGTGATGGATCGATTCATACGGAGAGATGTGTTTGCCGGGGCCTAAAAAAAGTTGGGTATACTCCACCGCCAGGTCCTCGAGCAGCTCCGCGTCAGGTTTCTGCATGAGATCATCAATGCCCTTAACCTCCAAAACGGACAGGGCCCCCATGAACTGGGGGTTCTTAATCTGCCCAAGGAGATCTGAGGTAATCTCCTGCCCATAGACCATGGCCAATAGGCCGTAGATGTTGCTCCGATGTCTGGCCTCGGCATCATGGTTTTTTGTTTCTATATGAGTCAATGTAACCTCCTTTGTACAAGTGACTAAAGTTTAAAGTGATCTAAAGTGCCTAAAGTTAAGGTTTAGTTACACTCAATCTGTTTTTTTAAAATAGATAGAATTCCGAAACTTTAGCTCACTTGAAACTTTAGTTCATTTTAGGCACTTTCCCGATTATCCGGGTTAGTTGCTACCTCCGCATTTAGACTCTATGGAGGATTGGAATACTGGAAGACGGGATGTAGGACGGAAAGAAGGTAATACGGCATTTATTATTTCTTTTCTAAACAAACAATTTTAAAAAACCGTCTATTTCCCTTTGGTCCCGTCATTCCAGTATTCCATTGCCCCTTGCTTTCCAATGATGAAAGAAAAAGGCTAACCATTTACGCCTTGGTGACCTTAACCACCGTGTCCATCCAAGCCTGCTGTCCGCTGATCGGATCCGGACTATTCGGGATAATCCAGTTGGGATGCACTCCATAGGTATCCCAGTTCTTGAGCTTGAGATCCGGATCGTTGTCCCCGGCCATGGGAGCCTTCTTGCCGGAAGCATATCTACCGTACTCCCAGTGACCCAAATGGTGCGAGATGGCAATGGTTCCGGGTACGATGCCCTCGGTAACCTTGGCCGTGGTCGTAATTTCGCCGATCTCGGACTTGACCTTGATCTTATCACCGGTTTTGATTCCCAAACGTTGAGCCGTTATAGGGTTGATCTGGCCCGGGTTGTCGTTACAGATCTCAGTCAACCACTTGCAGTTGGCCGAACGCGAGTGAATGTGGACCGCCACCTTGTATGTGGTCAGAATAAGCTCATCCTTTCCCATCTTCTCATGCGCGGGAATGGGATAATACGTAGGCAGGGCCGCAATGTTTTTAGCTTCCAGCAGTTCGGAATACAGCTCAAAGAATCCGGACTTGTTGAGTTTATCCGGTTTAAACCCTTTGTAAACCTTGTCTCCGATCTGTTGGCCAACATACCCCTTGTAGGCGTTTTTGGTTTTAGTGTAGCCTTTTTCCTTGGCTTCGGCTTCGCTCTTGACTTTGGCTTTTTTCCAGTTCCAGTAAACACCTGTGGCCTCGTCCAGAATGACTCCGTCTACCTTTAAATGTTTATCTCCTCGCCCGTATTTGTGCTGATAGTAACCCGGC
>JACNIG010000328.1 GCA_014383215.1 Candidatus Desulfatibia vada
GAAACCTAACAAGTTTACCGATCCGGAGCAGTTTTTTAAATCGGACATGTGATCAAACGACTTCACCCTGCCGGTCCGCCAAAATATTTCACCAGATTCTTAACTTCAAACCAGAGCAAGCTGCTGTTCCCTCGTAAAAAGCCTCAGGGGCGATTCATTTGTGTTTTATTTGCTTGGACTTCATGGATGACCATATTAGCAGAAAAATCCAGCCGCCTTTCATATTCCGAGATAGGCCTCACGAATATCAGGTGATCCTTTTATATCGTCAGGCTTTCCTTCCGCTTTGATCATACCTTCATGCAGAATATAAACATAATCTGATGCATTTAGGGCGGCGTCTGCATTTTGTTCAACAAGTAGTATGGTTAAACCGATTTCTTCCTTCATCTTTTCTATTGTCTCGAATACCAATTGCACGAGCAGGGGAGCTAGGCCTTGACTGGGTTCATCAAGCATTATTAATTGGGGTTTCGTCATTAGCGCTCGACCAATCGTCACCATTTGTTGTTCACCACCGCTCAATGATCCGGCCAACTGTTTGCTTCTTTCTTTCAGGCGGGGAAACAAAGAATAGACAAGTTCTATAGACTCGTCTTTATGTACAAGAGCCTTTTTTAAATATGCGCCCATGGCAAGATTTTCGTAGACACTCATATTTGGAAACAAGTGTTTCCCCTCGGGTACCAACGCCAAGCCCATTTCTACCTTTTTATGGGTGGGAGCAGAAGTGACATCTTCTCCTTTATAATGAATTTTGCCCCCCCATGGTTCAACGGAGCCAAGAACTGTAGATAAAAGAGTGCTCTTACCGACCCCATTAGGTCCAAGAAGTGCAGTTATCGTCCCTTTTTTAACTTGAAGGCTTGGCTTCCACAAAACCTGCATGGGGCCATATCCTGATTCGAGGTCCTTTATAAATAGCATTTTTATTTCTCCGAAGGACGGCCTAAGTATACTTCCACAACCTTTGGATCTTCCAAAGCTTCTTGCGTGGGGGCATCAACCAACTTGGCGCCTTGATGCAATACGATTACTTTTTCCGCCATCCCGACTACCGCCCGCATGATATGCTCGACCATGGCAACGATGGCTATCTTGTCTTCTTCTGCTATCTGCTTGATAAGTGCAACCATTTGATCGATGTCATTCGGGTGCATTCCGGCCATAGCTTCATCCATAAGCAGGAGCTTGGGCTTCATTGCCAAGGCCCGAGCAATCTCCATTAGCTTTTTTTCCACAGGAGTCAGAGTACCTGCTTGCTTATTCCAGTGCTCTTTAAGACCGACGCGTTCGATGGTTTGATCTGCTATCTCCAGGGACTCATCAACATTTACTTTGCCGCTGAGGGTGCCAAACATTGCCCCGACAGCGACGTTTTCTCTTACGGTGGCCGAGGCAAATGGTCTGGGAATTTGAAATGTTCGCCCAATTCCAAGCGGTGCTCTTTTATATGGTGGAAGCGTTGTGATATCCAGTCCTTCGAAAACAACCCTTCCTTCTTCTGGAAAAAAAACTCCGCTTATAACATTAAAAAGAGTGGTTTTCCCGCTACCGTTTGGGCCTACTATTCCGACAAACTCGCCGTGTTTTATTTCCAGACTTACTTGATCCACAGCAACCAAACCACCAAAACGTTTTGTCACATTTTCTAGTATTAACAAAGACATATCCTCACCTAAACAATAAACTGTGCCAGGGCCGAGTCTTTAAATCTGTTTTTTAACATTCCGACCACTCCCTCCGGGAACACAACGATAATGATGATAATAATTGGCGCAAAAATCAGTAGCTGAAACCCTGGAATGAAAATGGAGAGGTAGTATTTAGAGATGCCGTAGATAAGTCCGCCAACTACAGGTCCGAGAAGGGTGCCGGAGCCACCAAGAAGAACAATGATTATAGCTTCGATTGTATAGTGGATCTCAAAAACTTCGGGTGGAAATACATAAGGAGTTTTTAAGGCCCATGAAGCAGCACCGAGCAAACCCGCAAAACATGCGCTTGTGATGAAGGCTATGATTTTGTATTTGGTCACATTGATTCCCATCACTTTAGCGGCATCTTCATCTTCTCTTAAAGCGGTCAGTGCATAGCCGATCTTGCTTTTTATATAATAGAGGGTTATAAATGCAGCAGACAAAGCAATGACAAGAACCATGATATCAGCCCAGAAAGTCATTAGGGTGCTGGCAGTCTCTCTCCCAAGAATCTGGTTGAGTTCAGCCGTAAAGATCATACCCTCAGAACCGTTCCAAATCCTTGCGCCCTCAATAAAAAACCTGAACCCCTCATTTACACCGATTGTAGCAATAGCAAAATAAGCCCCCCTGAGCCTCAGAGCCACTGCTCCTACCGCCAGAGATAAAAGTGTGGCCATAAACAAAGCCATCACAAAGCCAATGATAATAATCGCTATGCCGAGCCCTTCAATGTGGGCCAACTTCGTGATTGCCAATGCCATTCCGTAGGTCCCAACACCCATAAACGCAACATAACCAAAATCCACATATCCGGTCATACCCAGGAAAATGTTAAAGGCCTGTCCCAGAGCACAGTAAAAAAGAAGCATTGCAACCAGTTGCCACATTCCCGAAACATTTCTACCGATCAAAAACAGGACAAGATATGTTGCAAAGACGGGTATCAAAGGGTAATATTTTGCACTTTCTTTTTTCATTTTGCTCTCAGAAGTCCGGTTGGTCTAATTAGAAGTATGACTAACAGCATCATAAAGGACAAAAAGCGGGTCAGGGCAAACGGCTCTACTCCCGGAATTAAGGCGAAAAGCGTGTATGACCCATTTTCAATAAGCCCAAAGACCAATCCGCCGAAAAAGGCACCATAAGGGGATGCAAGCCCGCCCAATACGGCAATCACGAAAGCTTTCAGGGTATATCCACCTCCCATATAGGGATTAATACCAACCGGGATAAACATTGTGAGAAGGACACCACTTGCCACAGTTAGCCCAATGCCCAGGGCAAAGCTCATGGCATAAGCCCCTCCCACATTCACCCCGCAAACTCTTGCGCCTTCACTGTCTTCAACAACGCTTCTGATGGCTGACCCTGCCCGGGTTTTATTAAACCATAAGTAGAGTAAAAGGGCGATGACCATGCTGCCGATGCAAGCATACAGTTTAGATACCGGCAAAACAGTATAGCCAAGGTTAATCTTGCCGACAACCCAGTTGTAACCGCGAAACTCGGATCCAAACATTAGCTTTATAGTCTCTTCAAGTAAGATCCCGATAGAAAAAGTGGCTAATAGAGTGGCAAGTTCCGGTGCTTTTATTAGTCTCTGCATGGTTGTATAGTAAACTATAAATCCTAAACCCATGCCGACAATAAATGCAACAGGCACAGCTAGTATTGGATTTATTCCAAGAACATTGAACAGCCAGAGGGTGATGAATGCCCCTACCATAATAAAGGCTCCATGCCCAACATTTACGACTTTCAGAACTCCGAAGATAAGGCTTAAACCCATGGTAGCCATACCGTACACTGCCCCTAGCACAAGGCCCTGAATCAGATTGCCGATTAGCTGTTCTAATAGCATTTTAACATTTCCTCATATAGTGTTTAATTTTAAGGAGTCCTCCTAGAAAGGAAATTCTCCCTCAACAAATCAATTTTCCTGATTGAGGGAGAATTTTTCTAAGGTTGATTCTGACTGTAAATTAGATTGCTAATATAGAATCGCGAAGCGAGTGTATAACTTGTCTATCTTGGAACTGCGACCTTTCCTTTTGCTTTTTCGTCGAAAGTAGGCATGGGATAGGCAACGCCCCCGGTTTGAGCTTCTTCGGGCCACACAATAACCCGCTTTCCGTCTTGCCACTGCACATCCACCATTGAATGTCCGACCTGAAGCCCTGTATCGTCCACATCCCATCCGCCGTAAAAGGACATAAAAGTAAGATCGCCAAGAGCCGCCCTTACTTTGTCAGGCTCAAGGGAATTCACTTTTTCAACAGCTAATACATAAGCTAAAACTTGAGCCCCGGCTTCCGCAGCATGATAATCCGGTATGATATCTTGACCCAAAGCCTTTTTAAAAAGGGCAACAAATTCATCCTGACTGGGTCCGATCCATTTCATTCCCACCTTCTTGGCTTCTTTAGCAGAGTATTTTACCCCATATTCCCAGTGCGACGGTCCCATGACACCTTCTGCCATACTCGTTAAAGCTTTGTAGAAAGCCGGCAGCGTTGCAGCCGCTATCAAGGATAGGGCATTGGAGTCTATGTCCAGATCAGCCAGTTGTCGGTTAAAGAGCTGGCCATCTTCAAAGTGCCCCCCGCCAATGATGAAGTCTGGTTTGGTTGCTTTCAGAGCGGAAAGCAGCGGGGTTAGGTCAGTAACGCCTTTTGGATAGGTCCGCTTAAAAACAATATTAAATCCAAGCTTTTTGGCATGTTCTTCTGCACCATGCATCACCATTTTTGCAAACTCGGAATCCTCATATACCAGCGCCACATTCTTTGCCTTAGGATCTATCTTGTGGATCATGTCGAGAGTTCCCTGGTGATAACTGGTAGCAGGTCCAATGGTTTGGACAATGTACTTAAAACCTTGCCTGAAAATCTTGTTGTTCGCGCCGCCATGGTCCATATAAAGCATTCCATGGCTTTCGGTTACAGGCGCACCTCGAAGTGTAAGGCCGGAGCTATAAGGGGAGAAAACGACGTTCACTTTATCAACTGTGATCAATCGCCCTATGAGGCTTGTAACAGCTTCTTTTTTAGATTCACAGTCATAATACTTGTATTCAAGCGGAACTTTCTTCCCAGCAAATTTTACACCTCCATAGGTATTATTTACCCAATCGACACAAGCCTTTATGCCCCCAAGGGCCTGTTCCCCTGCCTTTGCATACTTTCCTGAAAGACATGCTGGATGACCGATTGAAATTTTGTCGGCGGCCATTGACAGGGATACGCCAAGCGAAAAACTTAATGCAACTGCTAAAGCGAGTCCGATTAAAAACTTTGACTTTTTCATCATCTGTCCCCCCTTTTGTGGTTATTAATGAAAAATTGTGTCCCTCATAAAATTTCAAATGAGCAGGAAAAGTAACCCAAGTTAAAAAATGATAATTATCAGGCTGAACAAGAGATGTCAATAAGACAACCTCTTATATTTCTTACTAACTCAACAGTCTAAAGTTTTAATGTCATGCCGGACGTGATGCAGCGTCCATAGTCTGTATCTTGTTGAAAACAATATAATTTTCCGCTTCATGAAGCGCAGATTTCTTCAAGGATGAATAACAGGAAAAAAGAAGGAATTATTGACTGATATGGACTTTTAAGTGTTTTGTGGA
>JACNIG010000406.1 GCA_014383215.1 Candidatus Desulfatibia vada
TTACTTGTTAACTTTGTTTAAGCAATTCCCATAAACTTTGCTTTTTGTCAATCAGTTTTTCACCTCTCGCCATTGCCTTGCTCACTGATGCTCTTGAAACATTCAGGGCTTTTGCGACATCCGAGCCTCCACAACCAAGCTCGTGTATAGAAAAATAGCTGATTATGGCTCTTGCTTGATTGTGGTGGCATGGGGGACGCTGGTAGTTTTGTTAGTTTGCCATCCTTTATAACGGTAAGGTTAAATTTTCAAGGATTTTTTTTTCCTTTTTTAACTGCATGATGAACGCTCACCCTCTTAATCCCTAAAATTCTCGCAACATCTGTTGCTTTATGCCCTGTCTCTTCTACAGCCAAATACGCCAACAAAGCCCGCGCGTCAGAAATCAATCGTTTTCTGCTTCCAGAGCAAATCAATTCCGGAGATATTCCAACGTTGTCGGCTACCTCAACGATCAGATCATCAATGGTTCGTTTGGGCTTATATTTCTTTTCAAGCAGCTTCTCAGATTCCTGGAGTACTTCGCCAACAAAATCACCGCCGCCCAGGATCCTCTGGTCTGATAACTCACGGTTTTCTTTGTCTTTTGGGGCATGTGGGGGACGTTGGTAGTTTTGTTAGTTTGTCATCCTTTATAACGGTGAATAATTGGGGCGTCGGTACTTTTGCTATTTTGCATCAAGATGGGATCTAACAATGGAGACGAACTGCCCTGCCTTCGCCATCAGATCGGCAGCTTGATCCCGTGTCACCTCGAAGTATTCCCTGTAGTCACCCCGTTGTCTTAACTCGAAAGCTTTGTTAACCCAACGGCCCATTTCTCTGTCGAATACCCCTTCCTTGATGAAACGGCGATTGAAATAGCTCAGAACACCGCTGTGCTTTGACGACGAATAGGGCTCATAGATCAGCAACGCCAAGATCGCATAAAACATCGCGTAATATGCCCTGTTGATTATGGATCGAGGGCTCTTTTTGCCAGAAAGGAGGAAGTTTGCTTCATCAAGGCTCTCGCCAGCCTGTTCTATTCTGTATCCGGCAAGCGCTTTCTTGTCCGCCTCAACGCTCAAATTCTTATACCCTCCCTGCTTATTGACTTGTAGATGGGTGATTCCCGAAGTGGACCTTCATGCAGTTCCTTGCTCCCAAAAATTACAGCAGATATGAGACAGTCATGATCGAGGTTGATTTCGAATACCAGTTCGTCAATCAGTGCTTCTACTTCTGGGGTGTAGTTTTCTACTTCAATCATCACGTCTATGTCAGATTCAGGAGATTCTTCACCCCGAGCCTTTGATCCGAATACACGATAGTCAACCAGATTTAGGGTCTTCTCTAGCTCCCTTTTTAGTTTTACCAGGGCGGCCTGTTCATTTGATTTCATTGTTAAGCTCCTCCAAGCTAATCCAGCATGTGAAACCAGGGTCAAAGCTTGAATTGTGAATAACGATCAATAGGGATCAAGTCTGCTCTTGACTCTTTTTAGATGAATTTATGACCAGTGCTCTCGGGTCGTTCTTTACTTTTTATCTTTCTTGCTGGATGAAGGAGGTAAGGGATTAGTCTCATTAGCCCCAGTTAAATGCGTTACACTCCTCACTGCGTGAATTGAACGGGGCAGGCCCCGGTTAAATGACCCTACGGCCCTGATTAAATGGCTTTCAAATTTAACAGGGTAAATTTTATCTGTTTCGATTAGTTTCAGTTGGTTATCAGGTATCATTTTTCGTCAATTTTTTATCAATTGAGGAGAGTTAGAAATTCTTCACGGGTCAAACCTGCTTGATCAAGAATAGACCTCATAGTTCCTCTTGGAATAGTTTTTTTGTTTGGTATTATGACTAACCTGACCTTGCCAGGTTTTCGTTTCACCATTGCGATATGGCTTCCCTTCCCCCGCTTTGGGGCATCCTCGAAGCCAATTGATTTGAGTACTCGAATTACCTCTTTGGCAGATAAGATCGGAAACCTGGTCATGGTATCGCTGCTTCAAAATGAGCTGTATATTTTTCTTTAGATCTTAAGCTTTCGGAGAAATCATCTAAAATATTAAGCTCTTTAGCATTTTCAAGGTACAGTTCCACCGCTTCTCGTAAATTCAACAGAGCATCTTCAAAAGAATTTCCACAACTTGCCACACCAAGCTCAGGACATTTTGAAACATATCCCTCGGTTTCTTTCCAAACTACTGCTGTATAACCGAAAATATCCATAAATTACCTCCTGAGATCTGTTTTAAAGGAATAGTAATGGGGGACGGGTTTGTAAGGCTATTCATATTTCTGCCCCAGAAGGGCGTATCCGTCACATAGTGCCTTACCCCTTGTTACGGCCTCGTGAACGCTCATTCGTTTAACACCCAAAAATCTTGCCACATCGGCTGCCGGGTACCCTGTTTCCTCAACAGCCAAGTAGGAAAAAATAGCTCTTGCTTCAGATGGTTTTCTTTGTCTACTTCGTGAGCAAATCAATTCCGGAGACACCCCAACTTTGCCGGCTACCACCATTATCAGATCATCGATCGTTTTCTTGGGTCTGTATTTTCTTTCAAGCAATTTTTCAGATTGGTGCAGGGTTGTATGGACGAAATCTCCGCTCCCTAAAATCCTCGCGTCTCCCTTTTCACGTTCTCTTTTTTTCCTGCCTAAAAGACCTCTTTTATCTCCACCCGCACTTCGGACTAATCCGCCTCCTTGCAATTCAGGGCGAACGCCTTGATCAATTCCTTTTTTTACGAATTGACGGTATCTTCTGCGGGCTGTCTTAAAGGTTTCTCCAAAATGTTTGAGGACATCCATAGTCGTCTTGCCGGCAAGACTCATTTCAGATTTACGATTTCGGATTGCTGATTTCCTTTTTGTTTCACCAGCGCTTTTGTATGAACTGCTGGGGATAGACGGGATAAGTGGGTTTTTACGTCGGCCAAGGATGGCGCTGTGACCTGCCCACGGATATTTATCCAGGCCCTTCAGATCTTCTACCAGTTTTGCTCTCAGTGGATTCAGATGGATGTATCGAATCAGTTCCAAGATTCCAGAAATCAGAAGTCGGAGGTCGGAAGTCAGAGCTTCAGAAGGAAGGATTCGGAATTTTTTAGCATGGAGCCGAGCATTTTGCCCACTGATCTGCATTTTTCTGTTAAACGATCATGCTCCGCTATGCTCAGATATCCACAGTCTCTGGCGAAATCTAACCATGTATCAGTTTCGCTGTTTTCTCCATCTGAATCAGTGAGCTTGCTGATGAAATGGGCTTCGTATCTTCTCTTTGCCCAAGCCTCTCGCAAATTACTGCATACTGAACGGGATGACCTTCTGACTTGGTCTGTCAAAGAATATTTTTCTTCCTGGAAGAGTGTTCCGGGACGTCCATAAATAAGTAAATAAGTCATTAAAGTAACTGATATTTATGCTCTTTGTTCTCTGATTTCATCTGCTTTTATTAAAATCTCCTGGTAGAGTTCATCCGCTACTCGAAAACCATGACTGACGATCTCATCCAATAAAGGCTTAACCTTATCAATGAATTTTTCTCCTTTGGCAAGAAGTAAAACACCCAAAGTCCCCGTTATATTTATTCCTAATCTCTCTGCAACTCTTCTTCCTTCAAGGTCATCAATAATGAGTAAATCGGCATCCATCTCTTCATATAGACATATAGCCTCACCTTCACCTGCCTCCAAATTACTTTCGAGCACTTTAAGAGCAATCGGCTCCGAAATCTCAATGCACTTGACAAACGCTGGAAGCTTCCTCCTGCCAAATACCTCTTTTCGGACAGCCTTTGGAATTAGAATCTCTTTAAAAAGGTCTTTTAGGATATGGAGATTACCTACATTATCGAGAGTTATCAATACGCTTGAATTGCAAACAATCTTCACTTTATCCGCTCATATATTCTTTTCGCAGCTTTTAAGTCTCTCTCAAGTTCTTCCTTGCTCATATCAAAAAACGGGATCCCAAGACGCGAAGCATATCTTACAAATTCAAAACGTTCCATCCCTAAGAGTTCCGCAGCCTTACCGCTTGATATTTCCTTTCTTCTATAGAGCTCTAAGATGCTTAATTCCTTGAGTCTTTCGGGTATATCTTTCCTCTTTTTCGCTACAAACGAGAGAAAATTTTCATCTAGCGCTACAGATATTTGTTGTCGAGTGGTCATATGAATTAACCTCCTTCATGACTGAAAGCGAGGGACTTTGGGGACGTTTTTGACCCCAGTTAAATAAAAGCAACTACGATTTCACGGGGCAGGCTAGCTTGGCTAACTCCATTTTGTTCTTTTTTATCGGCACCCCGGTACCATCTTCCGGCCTGTAAAGATGTGTAATGGGGTGTGTAATGGGGGACGTTGGCAGGTTTGTAAGGCTATTCATATTTCTGCCCTAGAAGGGCGGACTCGTTACATAGTGCCTTACCCCTTAAGCATGGGGGACGCTGGTAGTTTTGTTAGTTTGCCATCCTTTATAACGGTAAGGTTAAATTTTCAAGGATTTTTTTTTCCTTTTTTAACTGCATGATGAACGCTCACCCTCTTAATCCCTAAAATTCTCGCAACATCTGTTGCTTTATGCCCTGTCTCTTCTACAGCCAAATACGCCAACAAAGCCCGCGCGTCAGAAATCAATCGTTTTCTGCTTCCAGAGCAAATCAATTCCGGAGATATTCCAACGTTGTCGGCTACCTCAACGATCAGATCATCAATGGTTCGTTTGGGCTTATATTTCTTTTCAAGCAGCTTCTCAGATTCCTGGAGTACTTCGCCAACAAAATCACCGCCGCCCAGGATCCTCTGGTCTGATAACTCACGGTTTTCTTTGTCTTTTGAGAACAAAACAGACGTATCACCACCAGCGCTACGCACAAGACCTCCTCCCTGCAATTCCGGCCGCCTGCCCTGCTTTATCCCCTTTTCCACAAATGCCCGATAATGTTGCCGAGCGTCATTCAGAGCGTTTCCAAAATGGCGTAAAACCTCGTCAACCGTCTTTTCGGCCAGTGTCAAAGAGGGTTTTTCCAGTTGACCTTGTCTCTCTGGTTTAGATGTTTCTTTCATTTCAGGAATAAGGGGATTTTGTAATTTGCCCATCAGTACACTGTGACCCGACCAAACATATTTATCCAATGTATTCAGGTCTTCCACAAGGCCGGCACGCAACGGATTTAGATGAATATACCGGGTCAACTCCAGCAGATAATTTTCCTCTTCGCAAACGACAGATTTATACCGATTCTGAAAAAGGTGTCCTGCTCTTCGATGGCGGCGGTTAAATGTCACAGCGTAGCCAGTCATTAATCGACGCATGACCTTGCTGAGCGGTGTGGGGCCGG
>JACNIG010000256.1 GCA_014383215.1 Candidatus Desulfatibia vada
TGTTAACCAACCAAACCAATGGAACCAATTTAACCAATAAAACTGAATCATTAAGCTTTATAATCCATACTCATTCTTCGTGCCTTTGTGCCTTCGTGGCTGAACTGTTACCCTTTTTTAATAATAATGAGGTCTGTACTACAAATATTTTCCCGGTATCCCTAACAGAATTATCTTTACTCCCTGATGGTCCAGCAGTTGAATCACCCCGTCATCCAGCGGGGCGTCTGCAAGCAAAACTGTTGGTCCGCCTGCTGCGGCAACCAGACAACCCGGCACGGTTAACGCCGTATTATAAGCAGCGGGCCGGTCTGCCGCCCAGAACGTCGGATTGTTAGAATAGGAAAGACCTAAAGCCTCTGACAGTTTCCGAATAATAGTTGCGTAGCTGTTTTCGTTTTTTATCTGGATGATGTCGAACCCGGCTTTTTTTATGGCAGCAACAGCGTCTCCGTAAAAATCCCCAAAGTCAATTAGAAGCGGACTTTTATTACCTATGGTAACAAGATTCGATACTGCTTTAACTTGCATTTGCGCATACGGAAATGTGATGCTTACATTAGGAGCATATTGATAACCCATGGCTTTTAGCAGATCATTTACCAGAGCCCTGTGGTTTGCAGGATCGACTGTGACCACATTTTTAACTTTGCGGTATGGATTTTTTGCCGGTTGCGGGTTTGCCCCTCCTTTTCCCGTGAGCACGTCTTTAATGACGATATCATGTTGCTCCAAATAGCGGGTAATCGATTCCGGAGTACGTTGACTCGGATTATCAATCAACGATATGCAAACCTTACGGTCGGTCTTTTCCGTCGCTGACGGTTCATCAATGATCCATTTTCCTCGAGTCTCTACATCAACGCCACGGTCAGCAAAGGACAATCGGTCGGCTAATAAATTTACGCCCAGTGACTCAAAAACAGAATTGAAAATCTGTTCGGCAGAATCACCGAACGCAATTTGGACAACTTTTACGTTTTTCCAAAAAGACCTTACCACGTTAACTGCAGACTCTTGGCCGGCATTATCTTGCGGGAAAATAAGCCGGGTTCCGTCTATAAGTTCCATGAAAGGCATGCGGGCAAGGTCGAGTTCGAAATCCTCCTGACCTGGCCTCGGAAAGTAGTAAAGGCCTTCATTGTAAAACTTGGCCTTCAATATGGAGGCCGCTTCCGGCAACGGCGACCCTGGCTTATCACTGTTATGGTTCGGCCCCGGAGGTTCCAGGGCTGTTACCTCTATGGGAACAGAGCTGCCCGTACCTTTGTCGTAGTTTCTGGCCGCCGCAGGATCAAAAAGGGATGCATACCACGGCTGGCTTCGAATGGATGGATCCGGAATATGGATCATTTGTCCTACAAAAATCTGATCCAGATCCTCAATATCCGGATTGATCAGCCTGAACAACTTGATCCCTTCATGGTAGGACTCTGAGTCGAAGGCTCCGAACTTCCTCGCAATCAGTATGGAAACACAATCTCCCTTTTGAACCTTATAGGCTTTTGAGTAAACCTTTAGGGGTTCAGGTATGTTGGAAATGGTTACAAACGGAACGGTAACAATGCCCGTGGACTGCCCCGGCATGCTCCCTTGCCTTAACTTCCTTAAAGGAATCATGATATACTGCCCGGGCTGGATTCTGTCGATATCCCTAATATGTGGGTTTATACGTTGAAATATCCTTAAAAATTCCGGAAAATCCTTATGTGCGATTTCTCCTTTTTGCCGGAAGAGTTTAAGGACCCAATCATTTTTTTGGACAACATAGGGATCACATAAGATGTCCCATCCGCGGTCATACCGGATGGTGTAACTTTTATATAAAAAAGCACCGTTTGCTTTCAGGGGTGGAATCAGAATAGCTGCAAGGATTATAACCAAATTGAGGATTAAAATCTGAGTCTGACCCCAGAGGAATAGGCTTCGCATTCCACAGGGCAGGCACAGAAATTGGGCAATAGGGGACGTTTTACAAAGGTCTCTCTGGTTCATGCTTTTTCTACCTTGGTAAGATTCAATTCCCTTGCAATCTCTTCAGAAACACGTTTGACAAACTTTTTGAATTCATCCTCTTTTAACGGTTTTCCCGGAGCAGGAACCCGTTCAAGATCTTTTGGATGGATTAATACCGGAGCATTAATATAGTCCGGATTGGGCGAAATGTTATATTCTGCCGGAAAACTTTTTTCAAAATACATCTCCTGGAAGCCTGAAAATTTCAATGCATGTGCTGTTGAATCGATGACGGCAATATCACTTTCCCCGATAATTCCTTGAGCGCGGGCTGCAACCAGACCGGCCAGGGACTCACCGCCATGTGTACAGGCTATATGTCCGTTGCGGTTTGCCAAAAGCGCCCAGTCCATGATAGCCTGCTCCGGCACCTCGGCAAAAAAAACTTTCTGCACACCGGAGATGCGGTTATATATGTTAGTTAGATGAATTACCCTCGGCATTGAAACCGGATTGCCGATCATGGCGGCTTGAGCTACACTCGATTTGACGGTCACCGGAACAAACTTTCTTTTTTTTGCATCCGGCTCCAAATAATAGCGATAAACAGGATTGGCATGCTCCGACTGAACACCTAATATTTTAGGCAGAGTCTGAATTATGCCGGCCTCATAAAATTTCAAAAATCCACTCATAACTGCAGTAATATTACCGGCATTACCAATGGGTACAACGACCACAAGGTTTTGCATGTCATATTCAAACGCCTGCGCAATTTCATATGAATAAGATTCCTGCCCCAGTATCCGCCAGGCATTCTTGGAATTGAGCAGGGCCACGTTGTAGCTGTCCGACAAAGCTTCCACTACCTTCATGCAGTCGTCAAACACGCCGGGGATTTCAAACACAGCCGCACCGCTTCCCAAAGGCTGGGAAAGCTGCTGAGGTGTAACCTTCTTGTGTGGAAGCAGTACTGCGGACTTAACACGCGGCTGTAGAAAAGAGGCATATAATGCGGCTGCCGCTGAAGTGTCTCCCGTGGAAGCACATATCGCCAGGACATCGGAAACATGCTGCTGCCTGATCAAAAAATTCAGATAGCTAAGGGCACTGGCCATTCCCCTGTCTTTAAAGGAAGCACTTGGATTTTGACCGTCATTTTTAAAGTAGAATCTAACGCCGGCCTTTTTTTGCAAAAAAGCGTTAGCTTCTATAACGGGCGTGTGTCCTTCTCCGAGGTATATTACAGCATCAAGCGGTATAACCGGCCCAATGAATTCATGATACAAATAGATGCCTTTAAGCGCAGGGATTGTGAGCATTTTACGGTAATCGAAAATCCGTTGCCACATCCGTCCGGGAATCTTTTTTAAGCGGTCAAAGTTCAGGTCATTTATAAGAAGCACCTGTCCGCAATCCGGGCAGGTATAAAGCAACTCTTTGATGCCATATTCCAGCTTGCAACCCAGGCAGCGATAAATCAGTTTGCCCCTGTGCTGCGGAATGATATAGGGCCTGATATCTTCTGGAAAATTTTCGGGTTTCATGGTGCTATTGTTTTCATCCCTCCCATATAAGGCCTTAAGGCTTCCGGTATAGACACCGATCCGTCGGCCTGCTGGAAATTTTCAAGTATGGCAGCGACTGTGCGACCCACAGCGAGTCCGGATCCGTTCAAGGTGTGGACAAGCTGGGTCCCTTTTTCCCCTTTTCTTTTGAACCTGATATTGGCGCGTCTGGATTGGAAACTCTCAAAATTGCTGCAAGACGAAATCTCTCTGTAAACACCTTGCGGCGGCATCCAAACTTCAATATCATAGGTCTTAGCCGATGCAAAACCCAGGTCTCCTGTACATAGATCGATAACCTGATAAGGAATCTCCAAGCTTTTCAAAATCGCTTCGGCATCATTTAAAAGCTTTTCGAGTTCATCATAAGAAGTTTCCGGTGTTGTGAATTTGACCAGCTCAACCTTGTTGAACTGGTGCTGCCGGATCAATCCTCTGGTATCTTTGCCATAAGAACCGGCTTCGCTGCGGAAACAGGGAGTGTAAGCCGTATAAAAAATCGGCAGGATTTCTTCAGGCAGAATTTCATCTTTATGAATGTTGGTAACCGGAACTTCGGCAGTAGGCACTAAAAAATAATCCCACCCCTCCAGCTTGAAGAGATCATCCGCAAATTTCGGCAGCTGGCCGGTGCCTGTCATGCTTTGGCGATTGACGATAAAAGGCGGCAGTATTTCTTGATAACCGTGCACGGTGGTGTGCATCTCAAGCATAAAATTGATTAAAGCCCTTTCCAGCCTTGCGCCGGCCCCCAGATAGAGCGGAAAGCGCGCACCGGTAATCTTGGAAGCTTTTTCAAAATCGAATATTTTGAGATTCTCTCCCAACGTCCAGTGTGCCAGGGGTTCAAAATCAAATTCAGGCAGTTTGCCTACAGTTCTTACAACCGGATTTTCAGATTCATCCTTTCCTATGGGGACCGATGAATGGGGTATGTTCGGCAAACCCATAAGAATTTCGTTAATCTTTTCATCATCTTCCGACAAAGACTTATCCAGTGCCTTGATTTTAGAACCAACTTCACGCATCTTTGCAACAAGACTGTCGGCATTGTCACCTTTTTTTTTCAAATCCGCGATCTGGTCCGAAACAACATTACGACGATGCCTCAGTTCCTCAATTTCAGCTAAAATATTCCGGCGACGATCATCGCATTTTTTGAACAAATCAAGATCTGCTGTTGCTCCCCGTGCTGAAAGAGCTTTTTCAACCTCTGCTAATTTTTGCCTGACAAACTTGATTTCCAGCATAACAATCCCTATATTTTTGGAGCAATTTAAGTACTTGCCACATTGGGCAAATGTGCCCGACTTTTATCATGAGGCGGCCATTTAGTCAATGATTATTGTAAGTTGACATTAGTCGCTATTTTCTGTATATATATATAATATATAGCCAATTTTTGCCCGGGAGAACACCTATGGATGAAATTCGAGCAACAAAAGAAGAAATCCGCTATGATATTGCCAAACGGCTGGCCATACTTGCGGACAGCGCAGTTGAAGCTAAAGCCCGGCAAATAGAAAACAGGCTTTTTAATTTCGCCAACTTTCTGGAAGCAAATATTGTTTTGCTTTATATCAACAGTGCCAATGAAGTTATCAGCCGAAATATAATTGCAAGATGCTTTGACTATAATAAAATTGTTGTTCTTCCCGCCTTTGACAGCCATACTTATGAGATGAAACTTATGAAAGTCGACAACCTTGAGACCGACTTAAAGCTTGGCCCGCGCGGCATCTTTGAGCCTGATGAAATGCGCTGTAACGTCGTGCCGATTGAGTGTATTGATATTGCCATAATCCCCGGCACGGCATTTGATGAAAAGGGCGGAAGAATCGGGTCCGGTGAAGGATATTACGACAGGCTGATCCCCAAGCTGTCGATCACTACAAGAAAGGTAGCGCTGGCCTTTGAAAACCAGATTACTCAACAGATTCAAATGGAATCCCATGACAAGCATGTAGATATTATTATTACGGAGAAACGAATAATCTACAAAATATAACTAGATTGCCGGCCAGAACACAATGAAATATGAAAGACAGCGCCAGGAAATGGTGAAAAATCAGATTGAGGCCCGCGGTGTCACGGATTCTAAAGTTCTTGCTGCGCTTCGTAAAGTTCCGAGACATCTTTTTGTAAGTGAAGCCCTTAGGGATCAGGCCTATGGAGATTTTCCACTGCCTATTGGCGAACAGCAAACTATTTCACAACCTTATATTGTGGCTGAGATGACTCAGGCTTTGCAGCCTGGTGTGGGTGATCGGGTACTTGAAATCGGAACAGGATCAGGATATCAGGCTGCAGTTTTAGCGGAAATCGTGTTTCGTGTTTATACCGTAGAAAGAATTTATCCATTATTTGTACAGACCCGCAAACTTTTCGATAAACTTAAGTATCACAATATTGTAACTAAATATTCCGACGGTACCCTGGGGTGGGAAGACGAGAGTTTCTTTGACGGTATTATCGTTACCGCCGGTGCCCCTGAAATCCCCAAATTTCTGGTCAGCCAACTTGCTGTGGGAGGACGCATGGTGATTCCCGTTGGAAATCAGTATTCTCAGGAACTGATTAAACTTTACAAAAATGAACGTGGTATCCACAAAACCAATTTGGGCGGTTGTCGCTTTGTCAAACTTGTGGGTGAATATGGCTGGAGTGAAAAATAAATGCTTCGTCGCCTTTATGATTGGGTACTCTCTTGGGCGGAAACACCTTACGGAACGTGGGCCTTATTTCTACTCGCATTTTGTGAATCCTCTTTTTTCCCAATACCCCCTGACATCCTGCTAATAGCACTTGCCGTCGCTGTCCCCAAAAAATCACTGAAATATGCCCTGATATGTTCGGCCGGCTCCGTCCTGGGAGGATGCTTCGGGTATCTGATCGGATGGCAGTTTATGGCGTCAATCGGCAGCCCCATAGTCGATTTTTATGGCTTGGGGGCAAAGGTTGAATACATTGGGGCTCTTTACAATAAATACGACGCCTGGGCGGTTGGTGTTGCGGGATTTACTCCGATACCCTACAAGGTCTTTACGATTGCGGCCGGGGTATTTAAAATCAATTTCTCGGTCTTTGTATTGACATCCCTGGTATCTCGCTCGGCCCGCTTTTTTATAGTGGGGGGGCTTATATATATTTTCGGGTCCAAAATTAAGGGTTTTATCGAGAAATATTTTAATATCCTGGCGGTTGCCTTCACGGTGCTGCTTGTTTTAGGGTTTGTTGTTATCAAGTATCTATTAACATAATCGAGCGAAACGCTCGATGTCCGTAGTTCGTTGTCTGTTGCCCGTAGCTAATTTAGAGGAAATTAAAGTCTTGATTTATAAATCTTCAGCCAAAGCGTTATCGTAGCGCCGGATAAACCGAGTTAGATCTACAACTGACAACGGACAACAAACAACCGACACAAATAAGCTATAACTTACTAAGTCTGGACTGGCGCTTTTGCTTTAATTTCTCGTTGACTATAGGCGGCACCATCCCTTGGATGTCACCGCCGAAAGTGGCCGCCTCTTTTATGATCGATGAACTGGTAAATATCCATCGAAGGCCGGTCATAAGGAAAACAGTCTGAACATCCCGGTTAAGTCTGCGGTTCATCAGCGCCAGCTGAAACTCATATTCAAAGTCCGATACAGCACGCATTCCACGCAGTATGGCATGGGATTTCCTTTTGGCGGCATAATCCACTAGCAGTCCATCAAAAGTATCCACTTCAATATTTGAAAACTTTTCAAAGCTTCCTTCCAGCATCTCTACCCGTTCCTCTACAGTAAAGAAACATTCTTTTATCGGGTTTTTCAATATGGCTACGATAAGCTTGTCAAATATTGTAAGCCCTCTTTTGGCAATATCTACATGACCGTTAGTGACAGGATCGAAGGTCCCCGGATATATGGCGATTTTTTGCATTGATTTTCATTCCCCTTTTAAGTCTTTTTTATTTATAGCGGTTTCCATAAATATGTTCCGATTGATTCACTTGGACTCATGGTTTTAGTGTAAGCCGCCGGATGATTTCGTTTAGGTCGGGAAGCTGTCTGAGCAAATTAGAGCGCGTTAAAGCGAACATCATCAACGTGCCTCCATTTGAAGAATAAAATCAATTTACTGTACTCTATTCTTAACACCATAGCCATGTTCGCTTTTACGCGCTTTTATTTGCGAGTTCTTGCCGACCTAAACGAAATTATCCGGCGGCTGAAACGGAACGTTATTTTAAGAATCGCTATAATCCTGAAAAGGTAGCTTTCATACCACATAACTTAAAAATGATACAAGAGTTTTTCCGTATTTTCTCTGGTGGTCAATTTCAAACGCTTTATGATTTGCCGGAATCGGTTCAGCAGCAGCGTGCTCGATCACAACGTCGGCCCCCTGCGCCAGAGAGTTGCTGCGATCAAGATTACGCAAGGCCGGCTTGATAAGATTACGGTTATAAGGCGGGTCTATAAAAACCATATTAAAAGGCGGGCTGGATGATTTTATACAGTTTAAATTCTTGCTGATATCCCATTTAATAACTTTCGTTAGCCGGCTATAATCGCACGCTTCTATATTGCGTGCTATAACAGGTAGCGCCTCCGGGCTATTATCTATAAACACTGCATATTCAGCCCCTCGACTGATCGCTTCAATACCAAGGGCGCCGGTTCCTGCAAACAGATCCAACACAATTGCTTCATGAACACGCGATGAAAGGATGTTGAAAATCGATTCTCTCAAGCGGTCAGCGGTCGGCCTAACCTGCCTACCGCGTACTGCCTGCAGTTTTTTCCCTCTTAAACTTCCGCTGATAATTCTCAGGCCCATATATTGTAAAATAAAAGGTGACCGTTTACAGGTTCAGAGTTCACCGTTCAGGGTTATAAGGCGTATCCTACTTTTTCTTAACCTTTGAACCCTGACCGTTCCCCGTTCAGCGTTCAACGTTCGGGGTTGTAAGGTAAATCCTGCTTTTATTAACCTCTGAACCCAGAACGGTGAACCTAGAACCTTTGAACCTTGAATCTTGAACATTGAACCGCTCAACCTAGGAGTAAGTTTCCAACATCTGATTCAGATGGTTTTTTTCTATCCCGATGGCTTCGGCTGTTTTGGCAATATCGTTATTATATTGCATAAGTTTTCTTTGAATAAATTCTATTTCAAAAGCCTTTTGGGCATCTTTAAGGTGCTGAATTAATAAGAACTGTGATTCAATTGAGCCTGTCCCTTCCACACAAACGGGGTTATAAGGGGCTGGAATGTCGGATTCATCAATGATATCTTTGTCCACCATAATAGCCAGGCGCTCAATAAGATTCTTAAGTTCCCTGACATTTCCCGGCCATGTATAACCGCATAACAAATCAACTGCTTCCGGAGCCATTGTTTTGCTTTTACATAGACCCTTGATAGCACATTCTTGCAGAAAGGTTTCAACCAGCATGGGAACATCTTCCAATCGGTTCCTAAGCGGCGGGACATCAATGGGAATTACATTCAGCCGGTAGTAAATATCTTCCCTGAAACTCCCTTTCGTAATCTCATCTTTAAGATCTTTATTGCTGGAAGCAATCACCCTGACATCTACACTCAATATTCTGCTGCCGCCGACTCGCTGAAACTGCTGCTCCTGCAGGACCCGCAGGATCTTAGCCTGAGTTTTCAGGCTCATATCCCCGATTTCATCCAGAAATATAGTCCCTTTGTTGGCTAATTCGAACTTCCCGACTTTTTTGACAGAGGCGCCGGCGATGGCCCCTTTTTCATGACCGAACAGTTCACTCTCTATAAGTTCCTCGGGAATCGCGGCACAGTTAACATCAATCATCGGTTGGTCGGCACGTGAGCTTAGCTGATGTATAGTGCGGGCGACCAGTTCTTTGCCGGTTCCATTCTCTCCGGTAATGAGTATCCACGCATCGGTCGGGGCGGCAACGGCGATCTGTTTTTTTAGTGCTGCAACCAGCGGGCTGTTGCCGGTTATGGTATGTTTTTCGAGTGTCTTTTTGCGCAGATATCTGTTTTCTTCTTCAAGCCGTCTGAAATTTAGTGCATTGTTGATCGCCACGATGACTTTGTCGATTGAAAGCGGTTTCTCGATTAAGTCGAATGCGCCTAACTTTGTGGCTTTCACGGCGGTTTCTATCGTTCCATGCCCGGATATGATAATGACCTGGATGTATGGGTTATTTTTCTTGATCTCTTTTAGCGTTTCAATGCCGTCAATACCCGGCATCCATATGTCAAGCAGCACAAGATCAGGGGATTCCGCATCGATGATCTTCAGCGCCTCGTATCCATTCGTTGCCGTTTGGACTTCAAAGCCTTCGTCGGAAAGAAGGCCGCTTAACGATTTCAATATGGAAGGTTCGTCGTCTACAATTAAAATAGAAGGAAACATAGGCTCAATCCCTTTTTACCTTTAGTTGCATAATATTATGTATTAGATCTAGGCCGTTATAACGAAAACCATTGCCAGTATTGGCTGATTCTGCCGCCTACGCTAAAGCTACGTCGTGCCAAGGGTTACTGGTTCCTGCCGTCTACGCAGTGCTTCGCCGTGCCAAGGGATACTGGATGTTTTTGGACTTCACTATTAGAGCATTCCTGAATATCCCCGCTAAAGACGGGATCTTCGACCAGCATCTAGCATCAAGCATCGATCTCGTAAAAGCGACTGTCTTACGCCAATCCTCATAATTAGCTATACAGATTAATGCAAGGGTTTACATTTATACCGGCAGTTCGATAACAAACTTGGCGCCCCGGGGCTGGTTATCCTGAACGCGTATCATACCGTTATGATCAGCGACAATTGTGCTTACAATGGTAAGCCCCAAGCCCATACCGCTCTTTTTGGTCGAAAAATAGGGTTCAAAGAGACGGGTCTTGTCTTCAGCAGAAATGCCGACCCCGTCATCGGCAACTTCTATTCTTACGATCTTTAAAATAGAATCATTAGCTATGGATACAGATATGCAGCCTTTTTCTTTGATGGCGCTGATGGCGTTGTCCACAAGATTGATCATCACCCGCTTGATTTGCTGCCTATCAAGGTTAAGTTGCGGGATATCGTCTTTAATGGTGAACTCAAAGTCAATATTCTGACTTCCTTCTTTGTAGAGAGCCAAGGTCTCTTCAATAATAGGAGGCAAATCACAGGGTTTAGGGTTTGCTGTGGGGAATCTTGCAAACGTTGAAAATTCGTCGACAAGATTTCTAATCAGATCTACATGGTCCATAATTGTCCGGGTGCACTCATCAAACACCGGCTGGTTGAGCTGCTTGGAGTATTTTCGATTCAAACGTTGTGCTGAAAGTGTTATGGGGGTCAATGGATTTTTTACTTCATGGGCAATTCTGCGGGCAACCTCACGCCAGGCGGCCATGCGCTGGGCCTTTTCCAGATCCGTCAGATCATCAAATACAATAACGATCCCCATGTGCTGACCGGTGTCATCTTTGAGAGCATTAACATGCATCATAAAGCTTAAAGGGCTGCCGTCTATAGCCAGTTTTAACGGCAGGTCTGCGGCGTCATCCCGGGAAAGTGCAAGATTTTCCATAATCTCTTCGGCCAGTTCCAGGTGCGGCGCGCTTAAAAGTTTTTTGTAATTATTATTAATGATTTCCTCTGATCTAAGGTTCAACATTTTTTCGGCTGACTTGTTCATCGTAGTGATAATCCCGTCGGCGTCAAGGGTTACAACACCAGCGGAGACGTCTTTCAAGACAATTTCCATGTATTGTCGTCTTTCTTCTATTTCAATGTTCTGTTGACGCAGTATGCGGGCCGAAAGTTCAAGCTGCTCCCTGCCGACCCGCAAATCCTTGGTCATGGTATTAAATGAATCTACCAGACTGCCGATCTCATCGTCCGCCACTTGCTCTATACTGAAGCTCAAGTCACCCTCGGCAACCCGCCGGGTTCCTTCAGCAAGCTCCATAATCGGGATGGTAATCGTTTTTGCCAGGTTAAAACCGAACCATATGGCACAAAAGACAACCAAAAGCGCTACAATTGAAAGCGTTATATAATAGGTGATCTGAATCGGTTTTTTAAGAAGTTTTATCTGCTGGTATTCCTCAAAACCTCTGGAAATAGATGCCATCTTTTGGGAAAGTTCCGGACCAATCAGGGTGTTTATGACAACATACCCCTCGGCATCTGCTCGATTTGCTCCAAACGGCACGGCTGCGATAGTTCTGATAATCTCGCCCGCAGGGATACTTTCCGTAATTGTTTTGACATCTTTTGCTGCCATCTCTTTTTGCAGATTATCAGTGGAGACAACTTTAAAGGGTTTAGCTTCCAAACTCGGAGTCAAAGCTAATGTAAGACGCGTTGCATTGGCTGCATAAACTTCAACCGAATCAAAATTAAACTCACGCTGTACAATCTGAATATAGTTGGATAGAGCTTTTCTCTTTTTTGGTCCCAGCAGCTTCTTGGCTTTAATCTGATAGGCGATTCTTTCTAAAAAAAACTTATTGCTCTCTTCTCTATGCACATATACGCTTCTGCCGACAAGCAGAGAATTTTCAAGGGCCTGTTCAACCGGAACATTGAACCAAAACTCAATGCTGGTTGTGATAAAATTGATTGAAAAGAAGAATAGTACAATCGTGGGAACCAAAGAAAGCGCTATAAAGGCAACCACAAGTCTTGTACGGAGTTTTGCTCCCATTACCTTGCGCTTGCGATCATAAAGAAGTTTGACTAAATTTCTAAAAACCAGGAATATTAATAAGATCAATAGCAGTAAATTGATGTTAATCAATATGAACATCAATATCGTGTTGGAGATGGGAATGTCGGTTCCCAAATAGATTATCCTACTTTCAGCGTAGGTCAAAAGAGCTATCAAAAAAACAATGACGACAATCATGATACCTTCACGTTTGCGCCTCTTGCGATCCTCTTCTGACAGGTAAGATTCTGTTTTTTTTAACTTGTCATTGCTCATCATAATTGCAGGAAATACAAAATTGATAAATGCGCCTTCATTTTTTTTAGTAGACAAAGCCTATCGTGTATAAATCGGTCTCAAAATCCCACAAAGAAACAAAGAAGAGTACATAATGCAGATAAAAAGGAAGGGTCAGTTTGCTAAGTTCTGCTTTAGCTCTTATTTGATAGTGTTTGCCTTTTTCCAGCACCCTTAGCGGCACAATCTTTAAGCTGTCAATTTCAGTCATCAATTTGCGGGCTTCGTCAAATGATTGCGTAACCAAAGGATCACCATTTTCCCAGGACCGTTTTACAATAAATTCCTTTTTGAGGTTATTATATTTCAGTGTGTGGGTAATTGTTATGTCAGCGATTTCCTTATCTAACCATAGATTACGCTCTTGATAAAGGGAGATAAAAAACGAAAAGGTAGTCGGCACACCGCTTAAAATCGCATTGTTCATTTTTTCTATGAAAGCGCCTTCAACCGTCAGATAGACCAGCAGGTCGTCACGCGTGTTGGTGACGATGATATCTGTCAATCTGGCATCCTGAGCTTGTGCCGGATTCTGCATCACAAGGAGTATGGCAAGGATTAAGGCACAAGCTTTACTATTCAGAGAAGGTTTCATAGTCAAGTCTTGCTGGTATATATCAGAAATGAAAATTTTTCCTGTAGTTCCAAAGGTTAATCAATCTGATTATTAGCGGATACCTTGCTAAATGGCAAGTGATTTTGATTGCAGGGGGGATAAATCCTGTACATCTGAAAGAATCACAGTCTCCCATGACCCCTTTTGGGCAAAGAATTCTTTAAGAAAGGCATAGTTGAAGGCATGGCCTGATTTTTTCGCCACTATATGGCCTAAAATAGGCATACCGAGAAGGGAAAAATCGCCGATACAGTCAAGAATTTTATGGCGTACAAATTCGTCCTGATAACGCAAACCACCATCGTTAAGAACCTTATGACTATCGATAGCGACAACATTGTCCAAGGAAACACCCTGGGCCAGACCGTTTTGTTTCAGATATTCGTACTCATGCAGAAAACCGAACGTTCTGGCCCTGCATATCTCACGCTCAAAAACCCGGTCCGTTAAATCCACGGAATAGGTTTGCCGCTTAATCAGGTCATGATCATACTCAATGGTACAGGTTATTTTATAAGTCGAGCACGGATAAACGCCAACAAACTTTCCGTCCTTTTTGAACTCGATGGGCTCTTTGATCAAGAAACAAAATCTGGGAGCAACCTGGTCCTTGATACCTGCCGCTCTGATCAACTCCGTAAAAGGGCCGGCACTGCCGTCCATTATGGGCATTTCATAGGTATCGAGTTCAACCAGGGCATTGTCGATGGAAAGGCCCGCAAGACAGGCCATGAGATGCTCAATGGTTGAAACAATAAAGCCATCAATTCCGATGACGGTTGCCAGGCTGGTATCCACCACCATATTGAAATGGGCTGATATGCTCGGGCAATCCGGAAGATCAGTTCGGATGAATTTGATACCATGATTGCTCGGGGCAGGATTAATTGTCAAGTTAGCCTTTTTCCCCGAATGAATTCCTACCCCCGAGCAACTTACCGCCTTGGCAATGGTTCTTTGTTTAAGATGCATCTTTATCTCAGTAATAAATAGACGAAATTGAGGTTACTACTCAGTTATCTTGCCACAAAGGCACTAAGACACTAATGTAAGTGATCAGTTATCGGTTATCAGTAATCAGTTTTTCCTTACTGATCACTTCTCACTGATGACTGTTCACCCGTGACTGCCTTGGTGCCTTTGTGGCTGGATGGCCGCAAACTGAATACATATAACCATTGAAGACTGTTTTGGCAACTAAAAATAAAAGCTGCTTGGCTGCCGGTTACGTTATAAAATGATTGTCCTAAGTACAGATATCTGTTATGACTACCAATATTATTTTTAATAAGGAGGAAGCGTGCTCGCTAAGGTTCTAAGCAGTGCTGTCATTGGAATAGATGCGTATCTGGTGGAAGTGGAAGTTGATATCACCTCAGGCCTGCCTACCTTTACCACAGTCGGTCTTCCGGAAGCATCCGTAAAAGAAAGCAAGGAAAGGGTCAAGTCCGCAATTAATAATTCGGGTTATACATTTCCGGATGACCGTATCACGGTCAATTTAGCTCCGGCCAGTATTAAAAAAGAAGGAACCGGTTTTGATCTGCCGATCGCTTTAGGGATACTGGCTGCCACCCGGATCATTCCACAAAAGATTGTTTCCAAATATCTGGTTTTGGGTGAACTTTCATTAGATGGTCGTATTAAGCCGGTAAAAGGTTCGCTGCCCATGGCGCTGGCGGCCAAACATGCAGGTTATCAGGGCATAATTGTACCTCACGATAATGGCCGCGAAGCATCGGTTGTTAAGGAAATCTCTGTTTTTCCAGTAAAAACACTGTCACAACTCGTCGGCTTTTTACGTGGATTCACCCCCATAAAACCTCTGAAAACAGATATTGCCGCCATATTCAAAGATGTAGATGACTTTGAAATCGATTTTTATGAAGTCATGGGCCAGGAGCATGTTAAGCGTGCCCTGGAAGTTGCCGCTGCCGGCGGTCATAATCTGATTATGATCGGTCCGCCCGGCTCAGGCAAGACCATGCTTGCCAAACGTCTGCCGACGATCCTTCCGCCGCTGACATTTGATGAAGCCATTGAAACCACAAAAATATTCAGCGTCATTGGAGGGCTTTTAAAGGGACAGGCACTTGTCACCAACAGGCCTTTTCGAGCACCCCATCACACCATATCCGACGCGGGCCTGATCGGCGGCGGGCATATTCCCAGACCCGGCGAAGTGAGTATGGCGCATAACGGTGTTCTGTTTCTGGATGAACTGTCTGAATTTAAAAAACATGTTCTGGAAGTGCTCAGGCAGCCGCTGGAAGATCTTATGGTAACCATTTCACGGGCCGCGCTGACAATCACATATCCTTCAAGTTTTATGCTGGTGGCGGCCATGAATCCGTGTCCCTGCGGGTATTTTTCAGATCCCAAGCACGAGTGCCGCTGCACGTATCAGCAGATCCACCGTTACCGCTCCAAAATTTCAGGACCACTTTTCGACCGCATCGACATCCACGTAGAAGTGCCGGCCGTGCCACACAGGGATTTAATGGGAGGGACCGCGACCGAGCCTTCCAAAGACATTCGCAAGCGTGTGGCCGCGGCCCGAGGTGTCCAGTCGGAGCGTTTTAAACGAACAAAGATTTACTGCAACGCTCAGATGATCAACCGCCATATAAAAAAACACTGCCAAATCGACGAGCCCTCCGGCAATCTCCTTGAAAACGCCATCGACAAACTTGGTTTGTCCGCCCGAGCCTACAATCGCATCCTGAAAATTTCCCGCACCATCGCCGATCTTGAAGGTGAGCCTGACATCAAGGTGGATCACATCTCAGAAGCGATCCAATACCGTACTTTAGACCGCGGCAAGCGCTTTGTTTAACCGATTGACAACCTCTATTTATTGTAATACGATTTACAAAATAGCGATACAAGGAGGTGTGGTCCTATGCCTTTGAGTTTGAGAATGCCCCCCAAAAAAGAAGAGATGATCAAAAAAGCCGCTAAAAGAGCAGGAAAAACCAAGTCGGCATATATCCTCGAGGCCGTGGATGAAAAATTGGGTTTGGTGAAAAACAGGGAACAGATGATTCGAGAGTTTGCAGGCTGGTTGTCCCATGATGAAGCTGAGGAACTGAGAAAAGCAACCGAGGTTTTCAACCAAGTTAATGCAGGGGATTGGGATTGAAAATTGTTCTGGATACTAATGCCTACAGCGACTATGCTGAGGGACTGCCTGAAACGGTAGACTTTATGGCTTCCCATGGTCGGCACTTATATTTGCCCTCCGTAGTTCTTGGAGAACTTAATTTCGGATTTATGAAAAGTAGCCGGCAGCAATTAAACGAAAGGAAATTACAGCAGTTTATTAGCCGCTTGGGAGTAGAAATCATTGATGTTAATGCAGACGTTGCTAGAAAATACGCCATTATCTATCTATCCCTGCAAAAGAAAGGCGCCAAAATACCAATCAATGATGTATGGATTGCGGCATCCTGTATGGAAGTCGGAGGGACTCTGCTGACAAGAGATAGGCATTTCAAGGTAGTAGAACAGATAGAGACAGTTTTATTCGCTACTTTTTAGAAACAGGTTGGAAAAACTAAAAGATATTTGATCCCCTTTTAAAGTTTGAATGCTCAGTTTAGAATTTAGTAATGGCTCTAGTTATACGGAACCTAATTCTCCGCTTACCACAGCTCAACATACTGTATTGTTAGGACAAATTAAGTGATGCCGACATAGTCTTCAAAAAATTCTTCCCGGTTACGATGCCATCTCTCCGAATTGCGGGTTCGAAAAAGTACCCTTTCGGTATTATCGGGGATCTGCATGCCGGCTAGTTCGGAGGCTGAAATCTGCTCAGCATGGGTTGCATCGACTACAAGGGCCACTCCAACAAGAAGGTTCAGATCCAAGGCGTCAATTCCTGATCCTTTTGGTAAAAAATGATTGGGGGCGTCTATGTGGGTACCGGTGTGGGCACTCATCCGAATCTCGCTGACTGTCGCGTGGTCTCCTTTTTCCAGATGCCTCGGCTGACTGATTCTTATCGGTGGATGGGTGGGCCAGGTAGCAAGTGATTTGGAAATAGGTAACGAAATATCATGAATGACCAGATGTCACACTCCAGACGGATGCCAGGGGCTGTTCCATCTCTCCCACCGTATGGTTAACGCTTGGAGAACCCCGTTGAGTCAACAGCTTAATGAATTGTATATCAAAGAGACCTAATCGTCAAACGGCCGCATAAAGTCTGAACTGAAGTTATACTCCCCCCTTCAAGCCTCGGAGACGACCGTCAATATCTTCCGACCAATATCCATGCATTCTTCGAGGGATAATGATAGATCGAATGCCTGATTTAAAACATCCCGTATTATCCTAGTGGGAGTGGATTTGAAACCTTCCAAATCTAAAGTAAACAAGATATCAATCGCCTCAGATCTGTAGTTATCTAAATCTTCAACGCTATCCGCCCTATCGCCTAGAGGGTTCCATAATTATAATTCACCTGAAATTATAAACTTAGTGTTTTTTGCAGGCTTTTACGGCGAGAATCAACACAGGCGCGTCTAATTAGCATGTCGAAGCCTAGGCTTCACTTTAGGTTCTCCTCGGTGTAGAGCGAAAGCTCGATCATGCGTTCGAGGAGTTGGTCGGGCGGGTATCCGTGGAAGTTTTTTAAGACGAGTTCCTTTGCAAAGAGCCTGCAAATGTAGCGAAGTTTCAGCACTTTTTTGCTTGATGAAAAAACGAAGTCACGGTGTCCGCTGTTAATGATGATTACGTTCTGTTCTTCCGAGTACTGAGATCTCCACAGCTTACCGGGCTCGTATTTGAACGTGTAGCCGGGTAGTCCCTGGCGCGGTCCCGCTGGTTGCTTGGGTTCGGGAATCAAAGTGTCCGTTACCGTTATTATTGCCTCAGCGGTGCATACAATCTCTTTTTGGCAGACGGTCACGCCGACACGGCACAGTTCTGGATCGGAACCGGCCATAAAAGCTGCGATTTCTCCTTCACCGTTTTCGAAACGCCCTCCACCCTCCAGAATCCGCCACAAAAACGTCAAATCCTTTTCCACAATACGGTGCGACCGATCGCGGGGCAAAGCGCGCAGGCTCTTTGATTTTTCTACAGGTACGACGCAGGAGGCCGGCGAAATCCTTACGCTGTGCAAGGGACCGGCGTAATCGAAAAACTTCTTCTGAGGATCATCAGCTGCCGGCTCAGATCCCGACGCTTCTTCTTTTCCTATCAGCAATGCAGGCAGGGAAGGCTTTTTACGTTTCCTCGAAACTCTTCCTGCTTTCATGTCTGCATGAATGTCGAACCAATCGTACTCTTCTTCCGGAAGATTTAGCAAGGCTTCTCGCAGCGCTCTTTGTACGGAACGCAGAATGCGCTTGCTGGCCTGTTCCTCTTCGGCTTTTTTCTGCGCAACGATGAACCGGTTCAAGATCTCTTCAACCGGTTCAAGTGAGCGGCACAAATCTACCAAGGTATCGTCGCGAATAATTGCACTGCGCGTCCCGGGAGTCAAATGTAGAAACGGCGCCTCCACGATTCCCTGAAGATAACCCTCGTTCCAGGGTGGATGCTGAAAGGCCTCAAAGTCCAGAATGTTCTCCAGTACGCGGGTTCCCGCACGATAGAGGCCGACGCGGTTTTCAGTTCCGGGCTCGGCCAAATAGAGCTCGAGGTAGATATCACCGTGATCGCACTTGGCCTCGGGCAGTTGGTGCAGGAGCCTTCCCGTGAATTGACGGGGCTCAACCTTGTACTCTTTGCGTGCCTGGCGGTCGATTACCCGGATCTGGACTCCGGAGTGCCGGATGCGGTCCCGCAGTTCCGATGCAAGGAACCACTGGATCTTCTCTCCGCTCAATTGGCGAAGACCGGACAGCAGCGGTTTGATCTTCAATGCAGTTCCTTTCTCCGGAAATAGCGTTCTTCTCTGCAGCACTCGGTAGCTGGGATTGCCCTTGGCCATCCGCATTTCGTACATTTTGCCGTCAACGCCTGCGGATGAGATCGACAGTTCTTCACCCACGATCCAGAAGCTCATCAGGCCGATGCCAAACTCTCCTTGAATGCCTACCGCTCCCTCGGCCTTCAGCCGTTTTTTTATCGAGTCACAAATGTGTGTAGCCACGAATTTGAAGTCTGGAACGCCTTGGTCATCGCGCAAAATGCCGTCCCCGTCGTCGCTAATTCGAAGATAGGGCTGACCGCCCTCTCTCCCTCGTACGATCGTCACGTTATGTGCCTGCGCATCAATGCTGTTCTCGACAAATTCAGCAACCGCCTTCAGAGGATTGGTCTGTGACAGGGCAATAATCGTGATGGCGTTCCAGTCATCACCGATCCTCAGTTTGCCGGTTATCTTTTTTTTACGCCGGGTAGTTTTCACTTTTGCCATAGCACTGCTCGATAATGTTGATTTGCCAAAAACCCGCTTTTTGCAAGCGTATATATTGATATAATCTAATTGTGTATTGGATCAGGCGAACCGTAATATATGGAAGCCTATCGACATCGACAGCAATTGAGACTTAGGTATCAGAAGCGTGCCGGATCGTCAACCGCCTCTTTTTATGAAACATTTCAAAATCGCGGCTATACAGGCGGATTGATCTTACATGCACAATTGGTTATTGGTCAACGTAAAGGGGAAGGTCTTTTCGATGATTGACGTGCTAAAAGCGGTATAAGCTGAATATTTCTCGGAAAAATGGGAAGGGCAGCTATCATTTTTGAAGATTCCCTGCAGCCCCGCTGAGCGGGATTTCCGCTACGCTCCATCAAGCTTCGCGCAGGGAATCTTCGACTGTAAGGAATTCTATCAATTTTTTGATTCGCTCGCTAACCCCGCAGCAAGCTGCGAGGTTAGCGAGCGCTGTGCAGTTCAATAAAGAATGATGAAAAAGGGTTGAATGTTATCTTTCTAATTCAGCTCTGATCATTAATCCGATCTTGTCCAAAGAAAACGGTTTTCTCAGATAGGAGCCTGCACCCAAATTCAAAGCCTCTTTGGCACGGCCGGTTTCCGAAAAACCGGTCACGATGATCGCTTTCTGGCCGGGTTGAATTTCCAGTATCCTGCGGTAGGTTTCAAGGCCGTCGATACCGGGATCCATGATCATATCCATGAGCAGAAGATCCGTAGGGTGTTCTTTTATGTATTCGACCGCATCTTCACCGCTGGAAGCTGAATTCACATCGTAACCCAATTTTTCAAGTATTTCACGGGTCAGCTCCCGCTGTTCCTTGACATCATCTACAATCAGAACGGACTCACCGTTTCCCAAATAGTCTTCCATGGAGATGTGCCGCTCGTCTCTGCTCGGTTTCTTTCGTGTCGCTGGAAAATAGAGCGTAAAGGTAGTTCCTTTTCCTTCGGTGCTCTGAATATCGATGAAACCTCTGTGGTCCTTTACCGTACCCCAGACAACGGGCATTCCCAATCCTGTTCCGCTCCTGCCCATGACCTTTTTTGTATAGAAAGGTTCGAAGATCCGTTCGATATCCTCGGGTGAAATCCCTATGCCCGTATCAGAGACAGAGAGAACAACATAATCCCCGGAGCGCGCAGCTTCATTTTTTATCTGGGAGCCGTCCAGGTGACGGTTTTCCGTAGAAATGACGATTCTGCCGCCAGAGGGTGTGGCTTCCGCAGCATTAGAAACCAGATTCATGACCGTCTTGGAGAGGTGGACCGGAGAGCCTTGAATATTGAGCAGGTTGGTATCGAAGTCTGTTTCCACTATTACTCCGGGATGATAGCAAATCATCTTTTCATATTCGGGACTCATCAGGTATTCCACTATAATGTTACTAAAGTTCACGACTTCATTGACAGCGACTCCCCTTCTCGCCAAATCCAGCAAATCCTGCACAACAGTTGCAGCCTTTTCTCCTGACTTCTTGATGGTCAGAAGGGGCCGTTTCAAGGGGCTGTCCTCCGGAATGTCCATAAGCAGAAGCTCGGGATAACTGACTATTCCAGCCAAAATATTGTTAAGGTCATGGGCCACACCACCGGCAAGTTTACCAATGGCTTCCATCTTTTGAGCGTTGATGATCTGTTTCTCCATTGCTTTGCGGTCTGAAAGGTCTCTGACCGAAAGGATCACGGCCTTTTTCCCGTTGTGTTGAATTGGTGAGAAGCTGATCTCTACGTCCGTTTTGACCCCATTGTTACCGCACAATCGAACTTCGAGAGGTCGACCTGTAGCCCCACCACCTAAAAGGACCCGAACCGTACGCAATTCTGTATCATTGATCGAGCTGTCCAAAAGGGCTTCGAATCCTATATTCGTAAGCTCCCTGGAACTGTAGCCCGCAACCTCTTTATACTTTGGATTGGCGTAAACATGCATCCCCTCCTGTATGATGGCGATTCCGTCGTTTAAACTTTCTGACAGGACCCTATACTTCTGTTCGCTATCCCTCAGCTTCTCATACTGGATGGTACTGTAAACCGTGATGGCCACAAAGTTTGCTATGACGCTGAACAGGTGAATGTCATTTTTTTCAAAGACATTTTTCTTCCTGTGGCTGAGGTTGATGACCCCAAAACGTTCCCCTTCAATCATAAGTGGAATTGAGATAAGGCTACCAATTGGTACCTGGTTATCAGTGCCGTATAAAAAAGATTCGTCCTCTTTTGCGTCCTGGATTAGAACCGCCCGATTTTCCAGCACTGCCTGCCCGGCGGCCCCTTCCCCTAATTTGAAAAGATATCGGACGCCATCCTTAGAAAATATCTTCTCGGGTTCCAGTACGTAACCTTTTTGATCGGAATCGGTGGCGCAGATTAGAAAAAGTTGGCTCTTCTCATGATCGAATAACATGATCGAACAATTCTGAGCCAGTGAATTATTGATGATGACATCAAGAATGTATTGACATGCTTTTTTGAAGCTCCGGATATGAACAAGGGCCTGTCCAATCTCGCGGACCATGGACAACTCAGCGATCTTCTCCTCAAATCGGCTTTGAGTGCCCTGGATCTGATCGCGGAGAAGTCTGTTCTCCAATTCTAATGTTTTAAGGTTTTCCTTTGCCATAATGGAAGACTACGAACTTATTTCATCAGGTGGAAGAATTCTTGGATACTTGAACGTTTGTCTCTCAATACCTGTAGCAGCCCCTTCAGTTCTTTTTCAGAAATATTTAGCTCCTGTAGCCAGGTTCTCTGTACTTTAGGTGCAGGATTTCCGCTGTTTCCTATACCAACCCGATGACATAGAAAATCAGCAAGTCCTACAATCATGGCATGGTGCCTGTATTCCCGCGGACAGTCAATAGGTTCGTGATGAAAGCGGGATGGGAAAACAAGGCTATCAGGAAAATTCCACTTCTTCATAAGAACCCCTGTTAAGTCCGCATGGTCGATGCCCAACATCTGCTTTTCCTTATAACCTAAAAAGGTTTTGTCTGTTTTCGCGTGCTCCAGTACAGCTCTATACTCCTCAGGGAAGTACACAGCGAAAATAACTTTGCCCATATCATGGAGAAGACCGTTCAGAAATAGTTTCTCCCCCTCTTTTACACCCATTTTCATACAAATCTCTTTGGCTGCGGTGGCACACCCAACAGAATGAAGCCACAAATCTTGTATGTCAAAGACTTCCTGAACAGGGTTCTCCTTAAACGTCGAAAATACGCTCATTCCTATGGTTAATCCAATGATTTCATTGAAACCAACGACAGTTATGGCCCGCTGGATGCTGTCAACCTCTTTCATCTGACCGTAGTAGGCCGAGTTGGACAGTCTGAGAAGTTTGTTGGTCAGGGCCTGGTCGTTGCATATGAAATCGGACAGATCTTTGCTGGATGTACCCTCTTCGCGGGCGGCATTAAGGATCTTATCCACGATTATGGGCAAGGTAGGCAGCTGTGTCTTTTTGTCGCGTACCAAATCTCTGATTTTTTCTTTTATCTGCGATTTTGTTTCCATGCCGCAATCCCAATGATATGCGTTTATCTTAACGAAATTGAAAAACAAAAAACAAAGGGGTGACCTTGTTCTCTAAAGAGTTATGCAGGAAGTATGCCAGAAGAACCAAAGGGAACCTTGGTACGTGTGCATGCACTCGACGACCATAATCGGGTTCACTATTTTCGAAAAATGGAATTGCCGGACAGGCGGGCATGGTCAGAAAATAATAGGGAATCAATTCCTTATGGCTGGTCAGGGGGTTAGGGCCCCGTTTGGAAACTTTTATCGGGCCTGCCAGCCAGGCATTGTCTGCAACATGATTTTGAGCCCGATACCAGAGAGAAGATGGTGCCGGCGTCAAAATTTCGACGATGATAAGGATTCGCTTACAAATACGTTCGGGCAGAACGTGTTTTATTTCTGCAATTTCTGCACGAACGTTTTATATTTAAATTATTTATGGATGGCACGAACTAATATAGTCCTCAATCCCTTGTCCGAGGGTATCGATCATACCTCGAAACCGCTTTTCATCCGGTTCCAAAAGCGTGAGCCGGAAGCCCTGTAGATTCGTGCTAAATGATGTCAAAGGCACTACACAGATTCCTGTAGAGGCTAACAGATAGTAGACAAACCGTTTGTCCGGATTAATATCGGCGGCGGCTGTAAGTTCTTTAACCATTTCACGCACGGACCGGTTGGAAATGGAGAGGGTTTGTTGTTTGTTCAGACAGCCTTCTTCAAAGGCCACACTCATATAAAAGGCACCGTTGGTGCGATTAACAAGCACACCGGGTATATCTTTGAGCCGGTCATAGGCGATTTGTGAAAATTTTTCGTAGCGCAGGCGGCGGTTTTCCAGATGTGCCGGATACTCGGGGTGCTGCAAAATGCGGGGCAGCGCTTTTTGTGGTAATGTGGTTGAACAGACTTCCACCATTTTGGCGTTGAGAATGCTCTGGATGTAACTTTCAAACTGGGAATCCCTGCGAGCGTTATACACTTCGATCCAGCCGCAGCGGGAACCTGGCCAGGGAAGTTCCTTTGAAATCCCTTTCATGGAAATTGCAGGAACATCACCGACAAGAGCGGCCAGCGGCTGGGTCTTCCGACCGTTGAAAACCAGGTTCTGGTAAATTTCATCGGCGATAATAAAAAGATCGAACTCTCTTGCAATGTTGACAATTTCCCTGAGTAGACTCTCTGGATAAACAGCACCCGTGGGATTGTCGGGGTTGATCAGCAAAATGCCTGCTACGGCAGGGTTATACTTCACCCGCCGGCGCAGTTCATCGATGTCCGGGAACCAGTGGTTATGAGGATCCAGAGGATAACAGACCGGAGGCAGCCCGGCATGAGCCGCCTCGGATGAAGAATGTGTGGTATAAGTGGGTGAAGGAGTTATAACCCGGGCGGTGCGACGTAAAAATCCGTATACTTTAGTAATAGCATCCCCGAGGCCATTAAAGAAAATGATATCTTCCAGAGTAATGCGGCAGTGGCCGTTGCCGTTGCCGTTGTTCAAAGCCACCAAAAACTCGCGGGTCTCTAAAAGTCCCTGGGTAGGGCAGTAGCCGTAACAGTCGTTTTCCATGACCAGCCGGGCCACAATTTCTTTCATCCAGGCAGGAATTTTCTCGCCTTTGGACACCGGATCGCCGATGTTTTCCAGATAGACGGGAACTCCAAGCTCTCGCAGTTTGTCAGCCACCCCTATGATATTGCGAATCTCGTAAGTCAGTTCTTCTGCACCGATGTGTACAATTCCTGTTCGCATGGTAAATAATCCTCCTTTTATTTGTGAGTTTTTGCCGACCTAAACGAAATTATCCGGCGGCGGAAACGCAACGTATTTTTGAGAACCGCTATAGCTCTTGAAATTAAAAAAGGCTGCACAAAGCTTGCAGCCCTTGAATGTAAAAGGGCTGCGGGTGGTTGCCCGCAGCCCTGAATGATTTAGTTGAGAGAAATTAGATCATTTGCTCCCCTCCAGGACCGCAGGCCGCCCGGCAGCAGCTGCCGCAGCGGCGCTGATAGCTGAACGTGCATACAGGGTCCTGTAAAAAGGGGTGGTCATTTTGTTGCTCCTCTCATTTTTCTCGGATCTTTAACATATCTATCGGTATGTGTCACGCAAAAATTTAGCACAAATTTTTTCTGAAGCATTTATCTCGACCTTATTATTTAGCAGCGCAAATAAAATGTTTACAGAACACAGCTACACCACTCAATTAGGGTTACAACCTTCCTTTTCTTAAAATAGCGACCAGCAGCCATATCCCCATGAGGGCGGCGGCTAAAAACCCGATAATTCCGATTAGAGATATTCCATAAAATAAAGGCGGGATCGCGGAGATAACGATCAGGGCCGAACCGATGATCAGCGCGGCGATAATGATCGAAAAAGATATACGGTTGCTGATCTGGTCATAGGTTGCCAGCATAGTCTCAAGACCTTTGTGCTCCATCTGCACTGCCAGTTTTTGCTGCCGGATCAAACGCATGATCTCAAGCATATCCTTGGGAAACCGGTGCGCAAATTGCAGCATATCAGATCCCAGCTTGATAACGTCCCCGGCAATCCTGCCCGGATAAAACCTGGCTAACTTTACCTGTTCGATAAACGGAGCGGTCTGCCTTACCATATCGAAATCCGGGTTTAGCATGAGGGCAACCCCTTCAATAGTGGTCAGCGCTTTCATCATCAGGAAAATGTCCGGCGGGACGATGAGGCGATGGCGGGAAACCAGTTCCAACAAACGGTTGAGCAGTTTACCTATTTCAATATCCTTAAGGGGCTTGTAAAGATGCTGTCCCATGAAATCGGCCACATCTTTTTCCAGACGGCGAATATCCGGTTTATAATCCCAGCTGGTCAGCTTGAGGAGCACCTGGGCCGTCCGCGATTCGTGCTGATGAACCACGCTTTCGATAAGATCGACAAATTCCTCCCTGGTCTGCCGGTCGATAGAGTCCGTCATGCCGAAATCCAGCAAGCAAATCACGTTGTCCGGCAGGACGAAAATATTGCCAGGATGAGGGTCTGCATGGAAAAAGCCGTGCTCAAATACCTGCTTCAAGAAAAAATCAGCCCCGCGAACGGTAATGAGCTCCCGGTCATATCCGGCCTTATCGATACGGTCAATGTCGGAGATTTTGATGCCTTCCATAAACTCCATTGTAAGCACCCGCTCGGAACTTGTATCTCTGAAGACCTTTGGAACGTATGTGCTGGGATCGGCTAAAAAATTCCGCCCAAACCGCTCCATGCTTGTCGCTTCAATGGTATAATCGATTTCCTTTTCAAGCGTCCTGGCAAATTCCTCAACAATTTTCACAGGACGGAAGAGCGACATCTCCTCGATATTACGTTCCATCAAGGTTGCCAGATGGAGCATAATCTCAAGATCTACTTCTATGATCTTCTTGATGCCGGGACGTTGCACCTTGACCGCTACGGTTTCACCGTCAGCCAATCTGGCCCTGTGCACCTGGCCGATGGATGCGGAAGCAAAAGAGTTCTCATCAAAATATTCAAAAAGCTTTTTCAGGGGGACACCAAACTCAGCTTCGATGATCCTGCTGACTTCGCTGAAACCAAAAGGTGGAACATTATCCTGAAGTTTGGCAAGCTCCTTGATGAATTGAGCCGGAACCAGGTCAGGACGCGTTGAAAGTACCTGCCCCAGCTTGATATAAGTAGGCCCCAGTTCTTCAATAGCCATTCGGACTCTTTGCGCCCGGGACAACTTTTCCACCCGATCGCGCCGTTTGCTGGAAATCAACTGAAGACCGACTTCAATGTACTGTTCGATCTTTAAAAGCTCGATCAGATCTCCAAAACCATACTTGAAAAAAATAGCCAGAATCTGGCGATAGCGGCTCAAATGGCGGTAGGTACGGCCTACAACACCGATTTTTCGTATACTAAGCATAATTTTAGGGTGAATCTACGGTTGATTCTATAGTGAAAATTCAGGCTTCATTTTGCACAAAATATTCGGGCTAAGGCTTTTCACTAATAGCTTTTTTTAGATCTCTTATCTCCTTTTTCAGCCC
>JACNIG010000408.1 GCA_014383215.1 Candidatus Desulfatibia vada
TTTATGGCCAGATATTATCCTACTCCAAAATAGACTTGACTATTTTGGAGTATGGGATACTATGGCCATGTGAGATATATAACTCCCCATGTTTTAGAAGATTTAAAGAAAAAGATGGTTTTTGTCGGAGGTCCTCGCCAGGTTGGTAAAACAACACTGGCTAAGGCCGTGATTTCGGATAATTATCCTGATGGTAGGTATTTCAACTGGGATTATGATGAGGACCGCCAGGATATTTTGCAGAAAAAATGGAGTTTAGACAATAATCTATTAGTGTTTGATGAATTACATAAATTCCCACGCTGGAAGACATGGATTAAAGGGATTTATGATGTGTCTCATAACATGCATTCTTTCCTTGTAACCGGATCAGCCCGGCTAGATATCTACCGGCGCGGCGGCGACTCACTAATGGGACGGTATCACTACTGGCGATTACACCCTTTCACTCTGGATGAAATCCCGAATGGCATTTCTCCAAAGGATGCATTTGACCGCCTTATGACAGTTGGTGGTTTTCCGGAACCATTTCTCGAAAAAGATGAGCGTACCGCCAGACGATGGCGGCGGGAGCGGTTTGATCGGGTTCTACGCGAAGATATTCGGGATCTTGAATCCATCCGCAACATCCAGTTGCTCGGTATGTTTCTAGATGCGTTGCGCCATCGTGTGGGTGGAAAAGTTGTCCTATCTAATATGGCCGGTGATCTGCAGATTTCGCCCAAAACCGCAAAATCCTGGCTTGAGGTATTGGAGCGGATGTATCTTGTTTTTACGGTTCTTCCCTTTACGAAGTCTCTTTCAAGGGCCGTGTTAAAACAGCCGAAAGTCTTTTTTTTTGATAACGCTGATGTGCTTGGCGATGAAGGAGCCCGGTTTGAAAACCTTGTGGCGACATCTTTATTAAAACGACTTAACTATTTGGAAGATCGTGATGGGTATCGGTACGAATTGCGATACATCCGAGATAAAGAAGGGCGTGAAGTCGATTTTGCTATCATAAAAGAAGGCGATTTGGAAGAACTGATAGAAGTGAAGTATTCCGATGAAAGTATTTCCAAATCATTATTATATTACACCAGCCGTCTGAACCCCAAGAGAGCCACACAGCTTGTCGCCACATTAAAAAGACCATTTGATAAGGGTGGGATAAAAGTGACAGATCCGATTTCCTATTTTAACTCGAATTTTTATCCAGCGGGCGTTTAGGGTGTCAATCTTTCACCAATGTCCCCCAGATCCCTTACCTTTAATCATAGGATTCATACGCACATATTATGCAAACATCCCACCCATAAACCCACAGAATACTTGACATTTCTTTACCACTACTGTATTTTTATTAAATGAACATAAATTTAGGAGACTGCATATTTAGATTTATCAACAGTCAAGACTAATGTATGTAATCTATATTGCAGTTACCTCAAAGTTCACTACTGCTGATTAGGTCAGTTTTAGCCGCCGCCTCCGTTGCAGCGTACCCCTTTCCGAACTATGGAGAACGATTTGAACTCTATCGCAAGACACCGAATGAATATACGATGTGGACAACTGAGGATCTTTTTGGCTGCCTGCGGTCTTTTTCTATCTTTTATTGTGCTGAATAATGCCGGCCTCGCGCACGCATCCGTCCGGAAAGTATATGTTGTTCCTGTCTCCGGAATGGTAGACCCGGGTATGGCAGCATTTATAAAGAGGGCTCTGGAAACACCCCCGGATGATCAGGATCCCCTTTTTATTATTGAAATGGATACCTTCGGCGGACGCGTCGATTCCGCACTACAGATCGTAGATACCCTCCTATCTGCTCCTGAAGGTAAGACAATCGCCTTTGTTAAAAACAAAGCCATCTCTGCAGGTGCATTGATCGCCCTGGCCAGCAGCAGGCTTGTTATGAGAAAGAATACCACTATCGGCGACTGTGCACCGATCACCTATTCGAACGAAGGACCCAAGATGCTGGGGGAAAAGTTCCAGTCCCCTCTGCGGGCCAAATTCCGTGCCCTTGCGAAACGCAATGGTTATCCCGAGACTCTGGCCGAGTCCATGGTCACTGCTGAGATGGTGGTTTATGCTGTGGAAATGGATGGAAAAACCATTTACATGGATTCCCAGGCATTCGAAGATCTAAGCCAGGCGGAAAAGGGGAGGGTTTCATCGAAAAAGACGATTGTAGCCAAGGGCGAACTTCTGACGATGGATGATACCGAGGCCTTTGAGCTGGGCTTTTCAAGGATGAGCGTTGATAATATTGATGAAATGCTGCGACGGATGGAAATAGAAAACTACGAGCTAATTCGGATCGAAGAGAGTTGGTCGGAAGCGCTTGTCCGGTTCATCGGAGGCATCACACCGTTTTTGTTGATGATTGGCCTTGCCGCCCTTTATGTGGAGATAAAGGCGCCTGGATTCGGAGTGCCGGGGATTATCGGGATCACCTGTCTCGCCCTTGTTTTTCTAAATCAGTATTTTGTTGGTTTGGCTGATAATACGGAGCTTTTGCTTTTGATTCTGGGAATTATTCTTTTAGGATTTGAACTTTTTGTGATACCCGGCTTCGGTATCACAGGTATTGCAGGTCTTCTTTTTATCGGGGCAGGTGCCATACTGGCACTTCAGGATTTTGTCATCCCAGACCCTTCCTTACCCTGGCAGGCAGAACTTTTGGGAAACAACATTTTGCAGGTCCTCGGTGCCCTTTTCATGGCTATCCTCGTTGCGTTTTTTGTCTTGCGCTATCTCCTGCCAAAACTTTCCGTCGTTGTCGAAGGACCGTATCTGGGCACGACCCTCAAAGATTCCCATGCGGATTCTGTGGAAGCCGGCAGAGCTAAAATAGGTGACATTGGAATTGCAATGACATTACTTCGACCTTCTGGTAAGGTAAAGATCAAAGACGAAATCTTTGATGTGGTCACGGAAGGAGAATTCATAAAAAAGGGGATCCTGGTGAAAATTCTTGAAATTAAGGGGAACCGGATCATAGTATCAAGGAAACCTGAAGATGAATGATAGTTTGTTTCTTCCAATCATTCTGCAGCTTGCCGGTGTAGTGGTTATCATTGCAGAAATTATTATTCCGTCAGGCGGCATCCTTTCAATCGTAGCAATCGGTGTTTTTGGATATTCACTTTTTATTGTTTTTAACGAAATATCAATGACTATCGGTTTTTCCTTTGTAGCTGCGGATCTTATCCTTATCCCTGTTCTCGTCATCGTAGGATTGAAACTGCTGGCCAGATCGCCGGCTACACTTCGCAAAACACTATCACGGAAAGAGGGTGTTTCCTCCCAATCTTCCGAGCTGGAAAGCTATGTCGGTACGCAGGGAAATGCGGTCACGGACCTTCGTCCTGCGGGAATAGCGGTTATCAATGGCAAAAGAGTTGATGTGGTCACCCGTGGAGAATATCTCGACAAAGACTCTGCGATTATTGTCACCGCAGTGACCGGGAATCAGATTATTGTACGAAAAAAAGACGAACCAGAAAGAGAGGAGCTATAATGTTTACCAACTTCGTTCTTATCATTATTGTGATCGCGGTTCTTGTACTGCTTTATTTTGTGGGCTCTGCCATATCATTGTGGGTACAGGCATTGGTTTCAGGTGCACGTGTGAGTTTGATTGCCATCGTGTTTATGCGTTTTCGAAAGGTCCCACCCAATATGATTGTTAACGGCAAGATTATGGCTGTTAAGACTGGGCTTGACATCTCAACCGATGCCCTGGAGGCTCATTTTTTAGCAGGCGGTGATGTTATGCGCGTTATTCAGGCACTTATTGCGGCGGACAAGGCAAATATCGACCTGGAATTCAACCGAGCCGCGGCCATCGATCTTGCCGGAAGGAATGTGCTGGAGGCCGTTCAGATGAGTGTGAATCCAAAGGTGATTGAAACACCTCTGGTGGCGGCCATGGCCAAGGACGGCATTCAGTTGAAGGCTCTCGCACGGGTAACCGTCAGAGCAAATCTCGATCGACTGGTAGGCGGTGCCGGCGAAGAGACCATCTTGGCCCGGGTGGGTGAAGGGATCGTAACTACTATTGGCTCAGCAGATACCCATAAGATGGTCCTTGAAAATCCGGACATGATCTCAAAACGGGTACTGGAAAAGGGTCTGGATTCTGGGTCCGCATACGAAATTCTTTCCATCGACATCGCGGATGTTGATGTGGGCAAGAACATCGGTGCAGAGCTTGAAACAGACCGGGCCGAGGCGGACAAGAAAATAGCTCAGGCCAAGGCGGAAGAACGACGGGCTATGGCCTATGCCGTTGAACAGGAAATGAAAGCCAGGGTGGAAGAGATGCGCGCAAAGGTTGTTGAGGCGGAGGCACAGGTTCCGTTGGCAATGGCCGAGGCCTTTAGAAAAGGGAACTTAGGCGTGATGGATTATTATCGGATGAAGAATATTGAAGCAGACACCCAGATGCGTGACAAAATCGGTTCACCTGAGGATAAAAAGGTTTAAGAGATGAAATTCGAACATCTTATATGGATCATCATCTTTCTGGTTTATGTTGCATCGGCCATTATTAAAAAAGTGCGTGACGCTTCAAAAACCAGCGAGAAAGGGATCGCCAAAAGGCTTCCTGAGTGGAAAGAGAAGCTCAACAAGTTGATGTCTCAAGTTAAACAGCAGATAGAGGCCACTAAACAAGAAGATTTAAAAAAGGAAACCGGCTGGGAAAGATTTTTGCCACGCGAAGACGATGAGCCGGAACTTGCCATGGAAGACGTTACGCTCGAGGACCTGGAACCGATACGCAAAGAGACTCCTCCTGAAAGAGTGGTGCGGGTTCTGGAAAAAACACCCTCTCCGAAAATAAAACCAGCCCCGGTGAAAGTGGTTGTGGAAAGCATAGAACCGGCCGTTTCCGAAAAAGAGATTCGGCCTAAAGGTTTAGCGTATGGGGTGCAGGATCTTAGAAGGGCGGTCATATGGTCGGAGATACTGGCTCCGCCGCTGGCGCTGAGAGACGAATAACCTGAAGTGCACATTCCACCTTGAAATAAAAATACACAAGTAAGCAGGAAAGGTTCGAAACATACCCCCGATCCCTTAACTGGCACACAACTTCCGTGCTTGATTTAAGGTCACCGAACAACACTGGGCATTTATTTCTTCTTTTCTTTTTTCAATTTTCGTTTTTCCTTTGGATTAAGCTGGGCCTTTTTCTGTTGTTCCCTTTTGCCTTTGTCTTTTTTCCCCTTATCACCCATATCTGTTTCTCCTTGTTTGAAAGTGAATTGTGCCGGACTG
>JACNIG010000384.1 GCA_014383215.1 Candidatus Desulfatibia vada
ATCTTACAACTATCTTTTTTTACTCGAAAAGTGATACGATAATGTTATCTCAAAAATTATACCCTGTCCATTTTGGGCATATCTTGCCACAAAACAATCTTATCATGCATACCAAATTATTGTGATAATTTCAATTTTGGATGGGAAAGCAATTATGTGATATCCATTTCCTTATCTCAGACCTGGCATTTGATGCGATATATTGAGAATATCAAATCTTCAATTTTTATTAGCTTGAAAATTTGATGATCCCTTGCCTTAACCAACTGTCACCATCAGACTAATATCATAGATGATTTCTTTTGGGAATCTTGAAATTTTGAGGGGTCGAAATTGTGATGCCTCAAGGCACATCATCACATTCGGCAGAATTGTTAAACCTCAATATATTGGGGTTAAAAAAAAGAGGTCCAATTTTCCCTTACTTTAAATAAATATTTAGAGGGCAGGGTCATGGGGATAAAAATCAAAGTCAAAGTCGAAATCGGAATCGGAATCGATATCTGCTAATAACGGGTCGTGGCTATCTCTTACCTGAAAATCTAAATCGGATAGGCGGCAGGGAAGAGTTCGGTCTTTCATTCTCATGAGGGTTTGCTAATAAATAGAACAAGTGGATCATTTCTTACCGCCAATCCCCCTGTAACACGAAAGCCGCCCAATAATAAGGGGTCTGGTAACCCTTCGCAATAAGATGTAGTTTTGCTTCCCGGAGGGCTTGGGCTTTGTTCATGCCTTTTTGTATCATGTTCTCGTAAAAGCGGGTAACGAGGGTAGCTGTGGACTCATCGTCAATTTGCCAAAGCGTTGTTACCAGCGAAGGACTGCCGGCCACGAAAAATCCTCGGACCAGGCCGATAAGCTCATCACCTCCACTGATACGGGCCAAACCCGTATCGCAGGCCGAAAGAGTAACCAGGCTGGGACTGAATTTAAGTCCCATAATTTCAGATACCGAAAGGCGTTGAGGGGCCTGCCCCGGTCCGCTCAGAATCAAGGCTGAGTTAAAGGGTGATTGGGCATCGTACTGGCCGTGACAGGCAAAATGGATGATATCACCCTGCCCAATGGAAGCGGTAACGCTTTGCTTGGTGACCTGTTTTCCAGACAAAACATGTGCTTGGGGAAACAGGCTTTTAATCTGTTCGACCTCTTTCCCGGCAAATTGCAAATCTCCTAATGGATCTCCATAGGCTACAAGTCGTTCCTTTTGCTGTCTATTTCCGGCCTTGCAGTATTTGAGAACGTTCAATGAAGGTACGTATGAAACAGAATATTTTTGTAAAAGATATTTGCCTTCATTATCTTTGAGAGACTCAAAAGGCAGAAAATGGAGAGCATTATGAGGCACTATAATAAGATGCTCCACATTAGCATTTTCTAATTGCGCTTCCACAGGACTGATCAACAGATCATAAAGGCTGGTCATTACAGGTTTGAAGCCAACGGTGGAACGGTCAACTTCAACCAGCAAAGGTTCTCCACCCGGTGAATCCGGTGTGCTTTTGGGAATCACAAACAGTCCTTTGAGCCGCAGATGGCCTAAGTTGGTGTTAATGTATAGATCTTCCAGATAAACAGATGAAAAAGCAGAGTTATAATCGCGCCGGAGTACTACTTCAGAACCACCGGCCTTGACGCTGCGCTTCTGCGGCATAATCCCGGCCTGGATTTTCCGTGCAATACTCAGAGTGGGAAACATTTGCATTTCGGGATGATAGCTTTCTAATACGGCAGTCATAGAAATGATTTCCAGGGGAAAAGGCATGTTGTTGGTAATCTCAACAGTCTCTATGCTGTTTTCCATATTTCTTTTTATATCAATGTCTGCTTGAATAAATGGTTTGCCGACATAATCGGGATTCTGGATTTTTTGTCTGAACTGGTAAACGGCATTGAAAAGGCCCATTCTGGACAAGTCAACTTGTTTAGCAAACCTCTTTCCCTTGCCAAAGACATTGATGTAAAGCATTTCATCAGTAACATAATAGGAGAGCACAGCCGCAGTTTCCGGAATAATGCTTTCAAGCTCTTTGAGGCCAGAGACGTCCACCGATATCAATGAGTGCAGCTCAGGCCGGTCTGCTTTCAAAGCTTTTAATTCTTGGTCTATCTCTTTTTGCGTAATTTGGATGGCTCGTTTCCCGGGACCTGTTTTCTTTTCAAAACCGGTTGCTCCCGGAATGTTGGTTTCCATTGCAGCAGTTTTTTGCTCGACAAGCATCCTGAAAACCGGTTCATCAATAGTTTTTGTTCCTTGAGCCATGAGGTCGACCATTGCTCTGGATTTGGCCCTTTCCATGGCCTGTAAATTCAGGCCGGGATTAAATGCAGAGAGGGTTAAATAGCGTTCATACAAACGCTTGTTGCCGGCCAGGTATCCCATCTTGTGCGATTCAACCGAAAATGTAGCCCTGGCAGATTCTCTGGAACGTAAAATTTCATCCAAACAGGATAGCGCTTTATCGTGCCGGCCATTTCTTTCGTAAAGCACGGATAATTCTCTGTTGGCCATGTCCAGGTACATATCCCTTAACCATTGGTCGGTCATCGAGAATCCTATAATTTTGCTGGAAGTGTCTTTTAATGCTTGCCTGATTTCTTCCCATTGTGCAACAGCCTGCGGGCTGCCTTGGGAGCCAAGGAGCTCTGCATACAAGATTTTCCAGGCATGCGGGGTCTTATCAGGCAGTGGTTGTTGTGATTGTAATTGCTTCATCAACGCTTTAACAGAATAAGACTTGATAGATGGAGTTTGCGTACCCCGGCTTTCGAACTGCCGTATGGCCTGTTCAAGCAGTGCAAGGGCCTTGTCTGTTCTGCCTATGGTATAATATTGAGAAGCTTTAATCGCCATAGCCCAGGGTTCGATAAAGTAGCGTTGATAATAATCGCCTATACGATCAAAATCGTTGATATCGCTTTGCCGACCGGAAGCCTGAAAGGCCGATTTTCCCTGTGCAACCATATTAAACCTGTAATCCAGGGGAACAGCAATGGCAGCATATTCGTCAATCGTGTCTTCCAAATCTTTGACACTTCCGCCGGTTTTGTTCTGGTGATATGTCCGCAGAATCTCTGCCTGCAATAACGAAAGCCGGGCCTGTTTTCTTTGGATGTCTTTTGTTCTTTGTTTGGAGTCCTCAACTGCCTGGGCCTCTGGAGAAGTTTTGTCATCAATTGAGTCCAGTTGCTTTTCTAAAGATTTATTGGTGGATTGATTGATGGTGGTCATCAAATCGTCATGAACTTTTTTAGACTCTTTGTTTAGTGCTTCCGCTTTCTGGGATTCTCCTGCCTGATTGTAATAAGCTACCTGAAATATTAGGCAGTTACTTTTTGAGGTTGCAATAATCATAGCCCTATTCGACCTTCCAAGTTTCTGGTCGGTAGCACTTAATTTTCCTCCCCTGCTGTTGTCATCGATGTTGTTGATGCCGATGCGCTCAATCTCATCAATAAGCTTGAGGCCTGTTTGGGACCATTCAAAGGACCGACCAAAATCCTTTTTTTGATGGTATATATGGGCAATGCCGCTGACAACTGAAAGCTCGCTTATCTTAAGGCCTTGGCGCGCAAAAACTTCTTTTAGTTCAAGAAACATGTTCAGCCCCTTGTCAAGATCACCTTGCACAAATGCTGTCTGGTTGGCTTCATAATAAGCTTTGGTATTTGGATTCTGGTGGTAGGTCGGCGCAACGGTTACACAGCTTGCAAAAGCCGCCAAAAATAAAAGGAAAAGTAAAATGGCTACTGTTTTTTTCATAGTGCCCCCTTTATTAAATCGCCAACTAAATAATTAAGAGCCCGTTAAAAGTCGATGTAACGCATAGATCTTTCTAACAGTTAAACAGTAATATTCGTGACAGATAGAAACAACGTGCGTGAGCAAGTGGGAATCTACTGAATCATTAGTTGCGGACACAAGATGTTGGAAATTCTTTTTGCTGCCAAAACAGATGATGTCTTGCCTAAATTTTTTCCTGGGAATTAATAGAGCTTATACAAGATTCGGTAACAAAATCAATATATTTTTAGGCGTGTTATTTTCATCCTTCAAGGCAGGCATCTTCAAATTTGGGTTCCAGAGGCCAGACCGCAAACTCTGGGGTTTTCCAACCTCTAATTAAGACATAGTTGGCTTCGGCTACTTTTTCAACTCATCCTTAACAGCTATTCCAATTTTTTCTAAAGTATATGGTTTTTTGATATACTGGCCTGCACCTAATTTTTGGGCAGCCTTTACATCGTCAGTTTCTGAAAACCCGCTGGCTATGATGGCTTTTTGGTTAGGATACAAACTTATTATTCTCTCGTAGGTTTCACGGCCATTAATACCGGGGTCCATTATCATATCTAACACTATTAAATCCGCTGAATCTGTTTTCAGGTATTCTACGGCTTCTTCACCACTTGAAACGGAAGTGACGGAATAGCCTAGTTTCCTTAACATCCCAGTTGCGATTTCTCTCTGCTCTTCTACATCATCTACAACTAAAATCAGCTCACCTTTGCCCATATAGTCTACAATGGGCAATAATGATTCATCTTTAGCGATTTCTTCTCTTGTCACAGGAAAATAAAGCGTGAAAGTAGTTCCTTTTCCTACCATGCTTTGAATATCAATATAACCTTTATGGTCTTTCACTGTTCCCCAAACCACAGCCATGCCCAGACCTGTTCCGCTTCTTCCCATAACCTTTTTTGTGTAAAAGGGCTCAAATATCCTTTTTGCATCCTCTTCTGGGATTCCCATTCCGGTGTCAGAAAAAGTAACGGTCACATATTCACCACTCTCCACATGGTTATACCCTTTAATCGGTCTATCAAGGTAAAGGTTTTCTGTGGATATTAAAACTGTTCCACCACCTGGCATCGCCTCGGCCGCATTGGAGAGTATATTCATAACAGATTTGGATAGGTGAGCGGCGGAGCCCTTGATGTTGAGCAGATCTTTTTCAAGATCGGTCTTTGCCTTTACATCGGGATAAAATGATATTAATTTCTCAAATTCTGGGCTTTTCAACTGTTCAGAAATTATATGGTTTAAGTTTAACACATCTGTGATAGAAACACCTCTCCTCGCAAGAGTCAAAAGGTCCTGCACGATAACGGCGGCTTTTTCCCCTGATTTTTGTATTGTCAAGATAGGTTTTCTTAAAGGACTGTCTTTAGGAAGATCCATCAATATCAGTTCAGGATAACTGACAATACCGGAAAGGATATTATTAAGATCATGAGCTACACCCCCTGCAAGGGTGCCAATGG
>JACNIG010000269.1 GCA_014383215.1 Candidatus Desulfatibia vada
AAAAGCCAGTCCGTCGCCCTTTTGCCCCTGCTCTACTGGGATATCCAGGCCGATTTGTTCACTACCCAGCAGTCCAAACGCCTTTTCACACTGATTACGGCCGGCGGCGTTCTGGGAACGACGGTGGGGAGTCTGATGACGGCCAGACTGGCGCGCTGGTTCGGTTTGAACAATCTGCTGGTGATCTTCATCGGCGGCATGGTGCTGGCGGCCGTTCTGAATGAATTGACCGAGAAGATCGTCAAGACCCCTATCGAGACGCGTATCGACCGGCGCAAGGGCAAAATCGAAGGGCAATTCATAGATCATCTGCGGGAATTCGTCACCCAGGCCCGTCAATCGACATTGCTCAAATACATGATTATAATTATCGCGATTCCGAACATACTGCTTCCCGTTTTGGATTACCAGTTCAATGTCGTGGTGGACGGCCATTTCACCACCGAAGCGGCGACACTTGGTTTTTTCGGTTTATTCCGCGGTATCTCCAATGCGGCCATGTTCGGCATCCTGATGGTATCCGGCCGGGTGATTACCCGGTTGGGCGTGGCCAACAGCCTGCTGTTTCATCCGGCCAATTACTTTCTGGCATTCGGCGTTCTTTTTTCCCAATTCGGCATCGTATCCGGCGTTTACGCCCGCTTTAGCACCGAGGTTTTTAAAACAACGCTCAACAACCCGGCGCGAGCGGTCCTGTACAATTTTTTTCCGGAGAAGAGCCGGGCGCTGATTCGAGTTTTCTTAAGAGGCGTGGTGGTCAGAATTTCCGATTTCACCGGGTCCGGTTTTTTGATTCTCATAAAAGGGTTGGTCGATCCGCGCTGGCTGTCGTTAGTGGCCGCCCCTTTGGCCCTCATCTGGCTGTTTACCACTTTTCGGTTCAAGAAAGCGTACGCTTCGATTTTGATCCAAACCCTTGCGGACCGGCACATGGACTGGGGCCGGGTTGAAGACCTCGGTTTGCAGGCGCTGATCAAAGATAAAGGTTTACTGGGCGAGTTAAAACAGAAAATCGTCAGCGCCGAACCCGAAACCGCTGCCTTTTACGGAGAAATCCTGGCGACGGCCAAACCGCCGGGCTGGGCCGAGGCGGTGATAGGCGCTTTATCCGCGCACCCGCCGGAGACGCAGAAACAGATGCTGAATCTTTTTGGTCCGGAAGACGCCGCTGCGGTGGTGGAACCGCTGCTTCAGATGATCCCATCGGCATCGCCGAATGTTTTGCCGCACCTGCTGAAAACAATAGTCCGGCTGGATCCCCGCAAATGTCCGTCGGTTTCGGAGGCTTTTCTGGATCATCCCGACCGCCGTGTTCGTACGGAAGCGCTGGTGTGTATCTATCTCGACCCGAGTCAGCATTCCAAGACCCTTTTCCGGCATCGCCTCGAAAATTTACTCCACGGCAGCGCATTCGATGTTCGCATGGGGATTGAGATACTGGGGAAAACCGGAGAGCCAGCCTTTGCCGACACACTGCTTCAACACGCTGCCGGAGACGATCCGGACCTGAGGGCCTGGGCGATCTCCGGGTTGACCAAGATGGACCATCCCGGTGCCGCTGAAATCGCGCGGACGGCAATCGCGGATGCCTGTTCCACGGTTCGTAAAGCCGCTCTGGAGTCGCTGGGTGAACTGAAAGACGGCCTTCCGGTCCATCTGCTGGTAAATCTTTTGGGAGATCCGGATCCGACCATCCGGGCCCGAGCCGCCGTGGAGATCCGGAAACGGGAAAAGGAAAGCATCCACGCCTTATTGGCGGGGCTGCATTCACCGTCATCCATTTTGAAAAAAGAGCTGCCGGCCTTGCTCAAGCACATCGGTGTCCCCGGGGCCGCGCTTTCCGCTTTTTTGGTGAATGAGCTTAGCGCCGCTTATGGCTGCCTGGCTAAGGTTCAGGTCTTGGAGAACGGTGATTTGAGTCCCGCACTGACGCTATGCCGCGATCACCTGCTGGAAACGTGCGACAACACCATCGAGGTGGTGCTGCGGGTACTGGGCACCACCGTCTTTGAAGACCGCATGAAACTGATTATCCGGGCCATTCAATCCAAGGAGAAGCGGGATGTGGAGAACGCCATCGAAGCTCTGGAAAGCGTTTTGCATTCCCATATTCGGCATTTGCTGGTGCCGCTGTTAGGTGACCGGAGCATATCGGAGAAACTCGCCGCCGGCCGGGAAAGGCTGGAAAGTGAGCTGTTTACGGCGGCATCCCTGAAAGAAGTTCTCAAGGAAATCGTGAATGATCCGGACCCCATGATTCAGTCTATAGGCCTTTATGCTCTTGGAGAAATGGACCGGGATGATTCCCTGATGTCCGATATCCGCAAGCATACGGATTCAGAAAACCGCTGGGTGCGGCAAGCGGCTGCATGGGCGCTGGATGCCGGGCGCTCAGACACCCCGACCGGCGATCGCCCGGCCGACTCCTCAACGCTCTTGGAAACAACCTTATGGCTTCGCCGGATATCGATTTTTACAGACCTGCGGGTTTTGGCGCTTCTGACCATTGCCGCAATGATGGAATTAAAGCGATATGTTCGGGATGAAATCGTTTTTCGGGAAGGCATGCCTTACGACCGATTCTACCTGGTATATACCGGGCGGGTGTCGTTGATCATGGGTGCCGACACGGCTCAGACCAAGCTGCTGGATTGCATCGCCGCCAACCGGTTTTTCGGCGAACTGTCTCTGATCGACCGTCAACATCAACCCTACACCGTAAAAGTTGATGCCGCTGCCTTGATATACACGCTGAAGGCCGATGATTTTTTGCGCGTGTTAAAGGATTATCCGTCCGTGTCACTGAACCTGTGCAAAGTCTTCATCCAGCGAATGCGGGACTACCAGGGCCGACTGGTATCGGCCCCAAGCGACGATCCAGCGCGTTGATTCCTGAATCTTGCATATGAAAGCCTCCGACTCGTGTAAGATTCAGGTGATTGTTTGGACAAAACCGCCCCGCTCTTTGAGCGAGGCAGCAGTTGACTAAAAACCGTCCTTCGACAAAGCGCTGCTGTTTGTGCAGTGGCGCTGACCCTGCTTCTTAGGTATTCGTATCTTCAACCGGCGTTTCATCTTTGAATACCGAGCGGATGTGGATGTCCCGCTGAGGGAAGGCGATTTCGATACCTCTTTCTTTGAACATCCGATCGATGGCAAAACGAATGTCGGTAGAGGTAATGTAATAATAATCAACGGTGGTCCAGTAGCGCAATGTAAATATCAGTGCACTGTCGCCGTGGTCGTCGAACATTACATCGGGCTTGGGTTTTTTTAGCACATGCTTGATTTGATGCGCAATTTCTAACAGGGTTGTGCGCACCAGTTCGATGTCCGAACCGTAAGCCACCCCTACGCTGACCTTGCGGCGCAGGCTCGGCTCCTTGAAACTCCAGTTGGTGACCTGGCTGCTGATAAACTCCGAATTGGGAATAATTAATGATGCGTTGTCAAAGGTCTGAACCACCGTAGAGCGAACGTTTATCTTTTTGACAGTTCCCCAGATCCCCTGGATTTCCACGGCGTCCCCCACCTGGATGGGCCGCTCAAAGAGCAGGATAATGCCGCTGACAAAATTGTTGAAGATGGTCTGAAGACCGAACCCAAGGCCGACACCCAGGGCACCGAACACCACGGTGAGCGAGGTCGTGCTGACGCCCAGGACACTTAACGCCAAAATCACTCCCAAGCCCCACATCACGTAGATGGATATCGTTGTAATGGAATCCTGAAGCCCCGGTTCCAGGTCTCTTGCCACAAATATTTTCTCTGTTAGGATATACCTTCCAAGCCGCGTTACAACAAGGGTGAGGAAAAGGATCAAAACGGCGAAAAGCAGGCCCAGCGGACTCAAACTGATGTTGCCGATGGAAAAAGAGATATTGAGACCTGCATAGATGACGGCAAAAATATTTTGCTTGGTGCTCCAGGCAAGGACCAGGGCAATGATGAAACCGCAAAACCATAACAGCCAGAATACCGAGATGAGCAGGCGCTGAATCGGATATTCGGGTAACGCCGGTTCGGTTTTGTCCCTTGCGTCAGGCAGATAGAAGTCGCTGCGCCATTCCCTGATGACATTAAAAAGAATGACCGCCCAGAACAGGGCCGCCAGGCTTCTGGCCCAGGATACCAACCAGTAAAGGGCCATAGCCGGATAACCGGCAAGCTCGATGATCAGGCTGCCAAAGGTGATAAGATAAGCAAAGGTCATTAAAGCGGTGTTCGAAATTGTCCTGGGTGCCGGACGGTCCTGAAAAAACGTTTGGCTTGTGTTTCGAAACGTCCTCCAGAAAGTAACACAACAGGCAATCAGAACCATCTCGATAAGCAGTCGTTCCACGCACAGAATAACGCTGTCTTCGCCGACCGCCCACTGGATGACGACGTAAACGACGGCAAGGTAACGCGCCGCTAACGTCATCCTTCGAAAACGCGGCATTAATCCTTTGAGAAATAATAGATTTTCGTCGGGTTGCCAGTACTTTAAGAAATCCAGCAACCAGCGGGAAAAAACGTATATAAACATAATGTTTAAAACAGGGCGGTGAAACGGAAAGCGGTAATGCGGGAATTGAACGATATCATAGCTAAACAAGACGAGAATAATGCCAAAAAGGAAAAGAGAGCGCCGGATCAACGTTACACAGACAGACCGCCAGCGGTGCGCCGGAACAAAGGGGCGTTTTTCATAGTTAAGGCAGTACCAGCGCAGGCGGACGACCAATGCTGCGGCTACCGCTGCCAGAAATAACAACATCAAGAGGGACATGGTTGCGGTTTCTCTAATTCTCCGGCCTTCACCTTGCAAAAAGTCTTTTTGGAAAGGTTTGACAAGGTTTGCCGTCAAGACGGTGAACTCTTTGGCAACAACATCTTTTTTAAAGACGTTTAACAGGGTGTACTTTCTCTGAAACAATTCGCGCGCTTTGCGGGTCTTTATCTGCTGCTCGAATTTTTCATTGAGTTGAGACGTAGACGCCCTGACAGTTTCAAATTTTATGATAACCGGGTCGAGCCCCTCCAGCAAATTCTGAAGCACCTTTTGCTTCTCGGCCAGGATCTGATCCAGCTTGCGGAGGGCGGCTAACAGGGAGTTCTTTTCAGATTTGGACCAACGGCTGCCTTTAATTTCCGTACTCTGCTTGGCACTTAGACGGATCTGATCCTGGGTCTGCTGGCGGAGTTCCTGAACCGTATCACGCCGTTTGGTAAAATCTTTGA
>JACNIG010000409.1 GCA_014383215.1 Candidatus Desulfatibia vada
GTCCTTTTTGTTTTGAACGCTTTTAAGGTAGGACAATCATCACAAGGGATATTTGGATCAGCCCAGAATTCGTGACATTTGTGCCCAACCATTTCATCCGGAGATCTATTGACTGAATCAGCGGCGGCTTTGTTTGCCCACAAGATCTCCAGATCCTCGTTAACGAAAGCAAGATTGGTTGTGATGCCATCAAGTATGGCTGCTTTTTGATTCTCACTCTCCTGCAGCGCCTCCTCGGCCCGCTTGCGTTGGGTTGTATCACGAAAAATCTCAAATTTAGAAATGCTCCCATCGGGGTTTTTAAAAGGTGAGCCAAAAAGTTCATAATGTGTATCGTTCTTGGATGAATACCATTCCCAGATAACAGATTTTCCTGCAAAGATTTCCTCGTTTTTGCACCATGGGCATGATTCTGTCCTGTCGTGAAGATACTGGTAGCATTTACGCCCCTGGATCTTACCGAAGTCTCTCTCGATAACAGGATTGATGTATTGGATGTTGAAATGCTGATCAACAATATACACACCGTCCGGGATTGATTCCAGAATGCCCACCAGACGGGAATGTTCCAATTCCAAGGCAATTACTGTTTTTACATTCGTTTGTTCCACTTCCCGCAATCGGGTAATATCCTCCATAACGACCACTGCGCCGATAACAGACTCAGCTTCGTAAAGAGGTGATATTGAGACCTGCATATCCCTTACGTCACCAGACCGGGTCTTCAGTTTCCCTTCGTGATGGAGAAGGGGAACCCCTTTTGAGATCGCCTTTTCTATGGGACAGACGTCCCTGCATGTCATTCCCTCGTCGCCAAACACCTCATAGCACTTCTTCCCTATGGCCTTATTCATAGACCAGCCGGTCAATCTTTCTGAAGCCGGATTGATGTAAAGAAGATTCTTGTCAAGATCCCGAACATATACCTGTTCACTCATGTTCTCTAAAATAGCCTGATATATCCTGTTAAATTCCATAGATCGTCTCCTTACCTCAGTAGAACGGCCCGTACGGGAGATGCCTCGCCCCCTTTGATTTTCAGAGGAAGGCAGAGCAAGGTATATCTTCCAGAGGGAACAGCATTCAGGTTTATACCCTCCAAAACAAGTATATTATTCCCGAGAATCTTACGATGTGACGGGAAGGCCTCATCACCGTATCTTTCAATGGTGATATAATCTATACCGACAAGGCTGACTTCTTTATCGACGCAAAGCTCAGCAGCCTCTGGGGAAAGATAAACAAATCTCTCAGAAAAGCTGCCGGTTTTGCAATGGCCACTAACGGAATTATAAGTCTTGAACAAAAGGGCATCACCCGGTTCAATATTGAGGTTTTTTAACTCAACTGGCCTGATTGCCTCTTTATCTTCAATATTCACAACCTGGGTAGGAAGAATAAAATCCTGGACCGGGTATGAGTCCAGCGTTCCTCCACTTTCAATAAAATGGGCCGGCATATCGATATGGGTTCCGGAGTGGGCGCTCATGACGAGCTTTGAAAGATCGCAGATGCCGCTGTCCTTGATGGTCCATATCAACTCTCTAAAATATGGTGTATCGCCCGGATAATCTATGGATTCATCTCCGAGACGGACGCTGATATCATAAATGTTTTCATATTTCATCATTATTTGCTCCAAAAAAGGGAGGCTTCTCTCCGCTTGGTAAACCCCTCAGTTGACAAAAAAATGGCCTCATAGAACGTATCTCTGATTCTACATATGGTGTCTTCATTATCATTATTCAGCCACATATCCTTTCAGCATTAATAGATAGGGTGCTTTTGAAACAGGCAGTTCTATCGTAAACGTAGTCCCTTTCCCAACCTCACTTTCAACCTTCCCAGATAACAACACGGTTTCGTCCGTTTTCTTTTGCCTTGTAAAGGGAATCATCACTGCATTTGAGCAACTTTTCCATATTGTCGTTCGAGTCCAGCAATTTCGAGACGCCGATACTGACGGTGACTGAAAATCGGTTTTCCCCAGAATGGAACTCCAGTTTCGATATCGCGTGTCCGATTCCAAATCCACAATTTCTTGGGCATCGTAAGTGCCCACCGTCGTATAAGCACCGCCGGAAGGTGGTTTTACCTCATCAACAAGGCGTTCACTCATCTCGATGGAAAACTTTTCATCAACCATATCGAGAAATTCAGAAAAAACAATACTTTTCATAATATCCTCCTTCATCGAGTGTGTCGCAAGTTTTTGTGCATTAAGAAATAATGGGCCTGCGCAATGGGTTATAGTTATTCGTTTGATTTAACATCTAACGTAGTATTATCCGATAGTTCTGCCGAGCAAAATTCATATTGAAGAGCTAATAACCAACATAAAAACAATTGAAATCCCTGCATTGCTGATCATTTATCGTAAGATATCATCGGTGTAAGATATTCATGGTATGCGACCTACCGATTTCTTGGAATCTTTAAAGTCTTGGTGGCATTTCTCACAAGCTCGACATATAGCGGTTGGCCAGGTTTCCGGTCATCCGGTCGCAGAAGAAGTTAGCGTGCATTATGGTTCGCTTTCACAAAATAACATATCGGTTCGTATGCTAAGGAAGTCCAGCCGTATTTTGATCTTTTTTTATTATCAGAAGTCAAGGATTTCAGCAAGTTAAAACCTGTGATATCTTCAATTCCCGAGATTCGGGTTGAATGCGTTATCTGATTCCATATCTCTCGTTCACCAGACCGTGTGATAACTTGACAGTACCACAGCTCTTAAAAATGCTGACGTATCATGAGGGTCCCTGAAACAATCAACATCAACAAGATACCTTGTGATAAGCCTAACATAGCCACGATCGTATAAGAAACCAAAAAAATATTGCCTTAGATAGGACCTACGAGATCAAATCGGTTTCCAACCAATTTGGGAGTAAAGAAAGGGATCAGCGGAAATCTGCCTAAGCCTTTGGCATAGCTATCATTTTACAACAATGACTTCCATTTACTGATAGATTTTTGTGAAGAGTTCCGGGATGTATCTATTCGACAACGCCTGAATAGATCCCAGACCAGGGCACTGGAAAAGCTCAGACAAGACCTTGATAGATGACTTCAGGCATCCCGCCTGGCGGGACTCACTTCCCCTCTACAAGCGGGATAAATAGGCATTTTAGGCACTTCTACCGGCTTGTACGGATCAGGGAAATTGCCATATCAATCAAGGAGGACTTTGTTAAATTTTACCTCCATGGCACGCGCCGGGCATGCCGAAACACACCATTCGCATGCGCTGCAAAGCTCCTTGTCAAAAACTACCTCCATATCCGGTCTAATGATATGAAGGGCCCCCGTGGGACAAACGGCAGTGCATGCTCCGCACTGAAAGCATTCTTTTTCCTTCCGCTTGATATCCTGACCAATACTCTCCACCTTAATCCCGACGCTTTTCAGATAGCGAACACCTCTTTGGAAGTTTTTTCGGTGCCCACTCAATTCAAGCACCATAAAGCCTTCTTTTCTGGGATAAATGGTAGCCTTAAGTATATTAAAAGAGAGGTCAAACTTCTTGACAAGGTTAACCGCTACCGGTTCGCCAACAATTTTTTTTGGGAATCTGAGCGAAAGGGTTTTTGAATACATGGTTTTTCCTCCGGTTACTGTTCACGGGTTCAAAAGTTTCCCGCTTTCAGCGGGATTCACAGGTTAAGGGACTGTAAACGGATACCAATTCGCAATTCCTTAATTCCTAAATTCCTCAATATCTCTTGATGATCTTTTCAAACCCTGGAAGTGCCTTTTCGATAACCTGGTCTGATACACAATAGGCAATCCTGAAGTGCCCCGGACCGCCGAAACCGCTCCCGGGGACAGTCAGGATATTTTCGTCCTGGAGTGCGGCCACAAAAGCAACGTCGTCTTCCACCGGCGTTTTAGGGAACAGGTAAAAGGCCCCCTCCGGTTTCGTTAATTCGTAACCAAAAGACAAAAGCCCCTGGCAAAGCCTGTCTCTCTTTTGCTGATACAGGGATATGTCCACGCTTTCTTCCAGTAAATGGGCAATAGCCCTTTGCATAAGGGCGGGGGCATTAACATAGCCAAGTATCCGGTTACAGAGGACCATACCGGCTAAGATCATTTTCTTATCTGAGATGTCCGGATGGGCCGCGGCATAGCCGATCCTTTCACCCGGAAGTGAAAGATCTTTTGAAAAGGAGGTCACAACAAAACTCTCATTATACGCATCGAAAACACTGGGGACCACGACACCGTCATAAACGATTTTCCGGTACGGCTCATCAGAGATAAGGTATATGGGCTGCCCAAATTTTCCGCTGAAATGAGACATTAGGTCTGCCAGCTGTTTCAGCTCATCCTCCCTGTATACCTTACCTGTGGGGTTATTTGGAGAATTGATCAGAACTGCCCTTGTCTTTTCTGTCATAGCCTCCTCAATAGCGTCAAAATCGAATGAAAAATCGGATTTTGTATTCACAAGCTTTGGAACTCCCTGATGGTTATCAAGATAGAAGTTATATTCCACAAAATATGGTTTTGGGATGATAACCTCTTCTCCAGGGTTAAGGATCGTCTTCAAGACCACATTGAGACCGCCCCCGGCCCCCACAGTCATCACTATCTCGTCCGGTGAAAATTTATCTCTGTTATAGGTATTGAGATAGTCGGCAACCGCCTGTCTGGTTTCAACAAAACCGGCATTTGGCATGTAGGCGTGTTGCCCCGGAGTGGAATCTCTAACCAAATCTTCAAGGACCTGATTAAGCTTGACAGGAGGCTCCAGATTAGGATTTCCGAGGCTGAAATCAAAGACATTATCCGCCCCATATTCCGCCTTTCTCTTCGCGCCTTCTTCAAACATTTTTCTGATCCAGGAAGACCTTTCAATGGCTTCATTGATTTTATTCGAAACAGGCATGATTTATTCTCCTTATAGGTTTAGGTATAAGCGGTTCAAGGTTCAGGGTTCAAGGTTAAGGACAAGGGGGGCATTGAAGAACCGAAGTCCTCATTAAAACGGCTCATTTTCACAAGTAATTGCCAATTTGGCTCCAAATTTTAGATTAGGCCTGACGAAGCTGTCGCTTTTCTCCTAAATACCCATCCCAAATGCAGTCCGGGGACGAGAATGGAACCTCTGAACCTGGTACCTTTCCGAGTTATGGATGTTGGGGAGGCGAGCGAGCCCTTTAGGGTGAGCTCGCGAAGCCTCCCCAACT
>JACNIG010000410.1 GCA_014383215.1 Candidatus Desulfatibia vada
GGCCTGCTACCTGATGGTAAGCCTACTATAGAAGACGCTGAAGAGTTTTATGATGCTGCAAGCAGCGTATACGAAGTTGTGAAGACAAATCTGGAGAAGATCCTTGAGAGCAATCCCATTGATGGCTCTGAAATAGTTGAGAGCGTGTGAGGCTAATCTGCGGAGTCTAACCTGGTAAAATCCGCGAAACCTGCCCGCAATGCTTCGCAACGCGAGGCGGGCGGGTCCGTGCCAAAAAATAAAGAAACGTACTTTTCTTCCAGCGTCCCGCTTCATTAATGGTAGTGGTACTCGACGAACGATTACACAAATGGCATCCCCAAATCGCAAATGAAGTGGAGAAACTTACTTTTTTACCAGCGTCCCCAGGCCTTTAGCAAATCAACCATAAGTTTACAAGTTGACAACGTCCCCCATTAGAAATAATAAAGGAATGTCTTGCATAAGTTTAGTAGTTGACAACGTCCCCTATTATGATTAAGAGGTGGGATAATGCAAAACATCATCCAGAGATCAAGACGTTTCCATTCCATATGCACCCTGGCGAAGAAAAAGAGGTCAAAGAATCAGGCGCAATGGAACTCTTTGATGTCCTAAAAATATTGGAGACAGGGGCAGAAAAGACGGATGTCGTATAAACTAACCAAACTACCAACGTCCCCCATTACACTCATGCAATCCGCTGGGTTCTGTTATGTAACCCAAGGGGCGGAGCTGTAGCAAATTGAAGGTGAGAGTGGATATAAAGTGACAACGAGTCAACGCCCTCCATTACATAACCAGCCGATATTTGATCATTGTAAGGAACTCGTAATTATATGTGGGATGTGTCCATAATAGTGGAATAGTGGCAACGTCCCCCATTACAGGACTGTTGAATCTCTACCCTTTGATGCCCGCGAAGAAATCGTTGAAATAATAAAAATGCGCCTTGCTGAAGACAGGCGTGAAGAGATTGCAGCCAATGCCCGCGAAGCAGTGAAAGCTGTAAGGGAAAATCGGTAGAACCCGTAATCCACTATTTAGCAAATCAACCATAAGTTTACAAGTTTACAACGTCCCCCATTACCCCATGGCCAGAGGGATAGAACGAAGAGACATCTTCCGCGACGACGAGGACCGCAACTCATTCCTCGCTCGCCTGGCAACTATCCTCGAAAAAACCCAAACCCAGTGCTACGCCTGGGCCTTGATCCCAAACCATTTTCACATCCTTTTACGAACCGGCCTTACCCCACTCAGCAAAGTCATGCGCCGTCTCATGACCGGGCATGCTGTAACCTTCAACAAACGCCACAAACGTAGTGGTCACCTTTTCCAAAACCGATACAAATCTGTCATCTGCGAAGAAGATCCTTACTTACTGGAACTCATCCGCTATATCCACCTCAACCCCTTACGAGCAAAACTGGTGGAGGATCTTAGAGAACTCGATAAATATCCCTGGGCGGGCCACAGCGCCATTTTGGGCCGCCGCGAGAATCTTTTGATTCCATATCAGGCCAAGAGCTATCAGCCATCAGCCAAGAGCTCTTCTACGAAAGAGCAGAAGTGTTTAGCCGAAAAGACCATCGAAGATGTCCTCCTGCATTTTGGTGAAACCAAGAAAGTCGCGCGAAGAAGATACCGTCAATTCGTAAAAAATGGAATCGATCAAGGAAAGCGCCCTGAACTGCAGGGCGGTGGTCTGGTCCGAAGTGCAGGAGGAAATAAGTCAGGTCTTTTAGGGAGAAAGAGAGAAGAGCGCGAGAAGGGAGATGCAAGGGTTCTTGGCAGTGGGAATTTTGTAAATGAGGCTTTGAATAAAGCGGGTGAGGACTGGGAAAAAGCTAAAAAGACAAAAATTCCATTAGCACAATTGATTGGAAAGGTTGCGTCTCATTTTGATTTAAAAGAAACATCAATCATATCTGCCAGCCGCAGAAAGGAAATCACTAAGGCTCGGGCAATTATTTGCTATTTCGCGATTAGGGAAATGAGATATCCAGGGACCGCAGTAGGCAACTTTTTAAAGATTAGAAGATACAGTGCATTGCGGTGCGCAGAGCGCGGTAAAAAAGTGCTTGACACGGATAGAAGATTGTGGGAATTAATACAAATATAGTGACAAAGTGCCAACGTCCCCCATTGCACTCCATTATTCAATGCCCTCTCCGAAGGATCGTGTGCAATAACAATTCAGGTGCCTGAATTTTAGTGCAACAACAAAAAGAAAAAACCGTGTCATCCGTGAAATCCGTGCCAAGATATGAAGAAACTTATTTTTTTTCCAGCATCCCGCTCCCCCGCAAAACACAACCGGAGTGCCAAAAGCAGTTTGTCACGTTAGTCAACAACGTCCCCCATTATACTAAAAATATTGGAGACAGGGGCAGAAAAGACGGATGTCGTATAAACTAACCAAACTACCAACGTCCCCCATTAAACATTTTTCTACGAAAGGAGAAAACATGGACGTACAAATTCCGCTTGATAGCATGACGACGCTGGATAAGCTCCGTGTTCTTGAGAGAATATGGGACGATCTTCAGCGAAGACCTGAGGAAGTACCATCTCCTCCCTGGCATGGCGATGTCCTACAAAACAGGGAGGACCGAATTAAGGAAGGTTCTTCTCAATTCTTGGACTGGACTGAGGCCAAAGCCAGAATAAGGGATCAAACTAAATGAAAATTCAGATACTTGACGAGGCTGAGCAAGACCTGCTTCGAGGATTTCGTTTTTATGAGGAGCAAAGGTCCGGCCTCGGTGACTACTTCCTTGATTCCCTGTATTCGGATATAGACTCATTACATCTGTTCGCAGGCATTCATCCTTGGTATTTTGGCTATCAACGGCTTCTATCTAAAAGGTTTCCATTTGCCGTATATTATCGAATTGACGATGAAATTGTTAGAATTCGAGCAGTGCTGGACTGCCGCCAAGACCCAACGAAGATCCAAGATAGACTACGATAGGCACAGTTTAGAAGAATATCTCCAATAAAGTGACAAAGTGCTAACGTCCCCCATTACACGAAGAGATTTGGTATTTTCAATTTCGTCTGGAAATCGAAAACGCAAACAAAAAGAATCCTCAAAAGCCATGCCTGCCCCGTAGCTTCGGGAAATGGTACTGAGGCCCAATAAAGTCAGAAGGTAACAACGTTATATATTAAAACATTAAGAAAACACCCTTTTTGGGTTTTTATTGAATAAATATTTTTTCTGTGCTAAGGAGAAAAATCAATAATTAAAACTACTTCGGTGAGAGAGCCCGATAAACAACGTTGGGGCCACTAAGGACCTCGGGAGGGACAATACAGGGCCTCTCGCTGAATTTTGGAGCCTGAATAAGGGATGATTGGTGACTGCCTTTGTGCAGTATGCCGGATAATGGTAACGATTAGGCCCAAAGTTCGCATAAAGTGAGAGACTCACCGAAAAAACCCCATTAATGGGACACTACAGGTTTGTCCAAAATAAGTCACGCCTTGTAACCCCCTGACATTACAGCAATTCTTTTTATTCATTTTTTTCTTTACAGGGTCATTATAGGATGTCCCCCACAACCGTGCTGAAATTTACGGCGTTGAAACAAAACGAATCAACGAGGCCGTAAAGAATAATCCTGACAAGTTTCCAACCGGATACGTCATCGAACTGGATAAAACGGAATGGGATGGATTGAAGTCGAAATTTTCGACTTCAATAAAAGGTGGGAAAGTTAAGCTGCCAAGTGCCTTCTCTGAAAAAGGTTTGTACATGTTAGCCACCATTCTTAAAAGCCAGCACGCAGTTCGGGTGACCCTGGCCATCATTGAAACCTTTTCCAAGATCAGGGAGCTGTCTCGGAACATAAAGACTCTTTCCAACGTCAAGACTGGGGTGCCAAGAATTCGAAAGACTCCTGTGGTTCAAAAGCAACATGAGTCAATCAAAGATTTTGACCCCTTCTCCTTCTCGGATGAAGGGATCGAAAATCTGCTGAAATGAAGTTAAACACCGAATAGAAACTTTCTGGAGAGATTAGAGGAATGTTTAGCGAGCAGGAAACAGATTGTTACTCCAGTAGTTCTGACCATTGGAAATATGTAAGGGCAATTCGCAGGCATCATCGAAAGAGAATCATCAAAAAAAGGCTGAAAAGAGTAAAGGAAGGTAGATGGTTCGTCAAAAGTCCAGGCTACTTGGGAAATAACAACACAGTCTGTTCCTGTTGGATGTGTGGCAACCCTCGAAAGTATTTTGGAAAAGTTACAAGACGAGAAAAGATGGCCGAAATCAGAGAGACTATTTAGTGCCCATCCATAAATGGGGTATTTTAGATAACTTGGAAAATTACGGGACTCGCCGTAACGCCGAAATCTATGGTTGAAGGGCTTCTTGGGCTACCCTACAAACCAAATTAAGCCACTTTATCCATAATTGGACATATTTCCGCCTATGTTTCCATGCGACGTTTCTTTTTTTGTTATTATTTCTTTAGATTGCAAAAACCCCTCTCTGACCAGTGTCAAAAGATTCGCTGAGACAATGGATGCCCATACATAGCTGTGAAACGATGGCAATGATTTCCACATGCACCTACTAAAGACAAAGATAAAGCATCGCTTGGGCCATGAGATCCCGGATTCAATACCAGCACGGAATCTGCGAAGGTTTGTATATCATTCTTGTGACCGTCTACTCTAAACTGGATCAGGGTTATATCTCGACAGAAGAAATACAACGAATTTTAAAACCATTTCAGGATTTATGAAAGGAATGTCTACAATAAGATTACAAATTGACCACGTCGCCTATTACCTTTATTTTGGTCGACCGCCTGAAGCCCCCATCTTTATTTTTTCTTGACAAAAACAATTGTTCAAAGTATGAACCTTGTTCAAAGTTGAACAATTCATCCATTACCCCTAAATAACGCGCCTTTATGGAGCTTTCGGAAAAAGATTTTCATATCTTAGATGCCTTAGATAGCCAACAAATTACCACACAACGAGAGCTGTCTGAGCATGCAGGTGTGAGTCTTGGTCAGGTGAATTATGTCCTTAAGGGCCTCCTGGAAAGGGGGTTTGTTAAGATAGGAAATTTCCGCAGAAGTTCCCGAAAGATTAAATACGTTTACCACTTAACGCCAAAGGGTCTTGAGGCCAAGGCCTCTTTAACTGGCAAATTTGTTATGTTGAAGTTGCAGGAATACCGTGATG
>JACNIG010000177.1 GCA_014383215.1 Candidatus Desulfatibia vada
CCTGTCATAAAATACTCACCTGTGAGGACTGCTGGTCTCATCCTTTCTCCGATACAGAGCCTTGTTCTGTAGACGCTTCAACCGAATAGATGGCGAATTCAGGGCATATAACCTCGCAATAATGGCAGTTCACGCAATCATCCGGTTTTTTGACAGCGGGGGGGTGGTAGCCCTTGGTATTGAACCTGGCGGAAAACTCGAGGACATCCCTGGGGCAGTATTCAATACAATACCCACAACCCTTACACCGATCTTCGAGGATATGTACAATACCGGTGGTGATCTGAATTTCTTCCGAATCAAAGGGAACCCGCCAAAATACCATCGACCTTCTCTCAACTTAAGTTAAATCAACTTGGGCTTTGCCCACAAAAAGGGCACACTATACGGTCTGTGGTCCGTATGTCAAGCAGAAAAGCGAGATCAGCATAGGACACATGTAGATACGGTGGCTTTTTCATGGGGGGTGTCTAAATAATTTTACCGTTGGAATTTCCACTGGCGTAGTTTTCCTTACCGAATGGAGCAGACTTCCTCTGCCAATCATTCGAATATTGCCACAATGAAAGATAACAACACTGTTGATATATTCTTAAAAAGTCGGAAAGCACCCGTTGCAGTCATTCCCGCGAAAGCGGGAATCCAGTAAAATAAACCAGTTATAGACTCCCGCTTTCGCGGGAGTGACGGCCTTGGAGACTTTTTGCGAAACCGTCACTGTTGGCAGACAAGTTTAATAAGAATCAGAGCATTCCTGAGACTATCTTATTGAAAATAGACCTATGGGCATTATATACTAACAGCATGGATCCACGTGCCGCTGCAAAACAGATTTTCTCCTCCCCCTTCGCTTTGCTGCAATGCTGAAGAATTTCCAGCCCCTTGGCATAGGCCCCGCAAGCCTCAAAATTCTCCGTATTATCAGTGCGTTGAAGACCATTTCGAGCTATCTGAATCCCGCCTACCGGGAAAGTTGAATGTTTCTTGACACACAAGACCGAATTACCTATAGTTTGCCCTCAAAAAAACTACTCCTTATCATCCTCTCATCTTTTAAAAAGCATCTGAGGCTGAGAATCAAAGGGCTAAGATCCTGATACTGACTGAAAAAGCTTTGGATACTGCTATCAAACCTGAAACAGGGGGAGCAAAATGATCTACCTTTTTACAGACCAGGGCGCCACACAGCAAGAAGTTGGCGGTAAAGGCTATTCCCTCATCAAAATGACCGGGGGCGGCTTCCCCGTTCCAGCCGGAATGGTGCTCAGCGTACAGTTCTTCGGTGAGTGGATTGATGCCCTTATGAAGATGGAAGAACTCCGTCTGAACGTATCTGACAGCGACAAAAAACTGCGGTCAAAAACACTTGAATTACAAAAATGTGCCAAGGAATTTGAGCTGGGAGAAAGACAAAAAGCGGTATTGAATGAGAAACTGAAGCAGCTCAATCAGCCTGGAAATCGGATGTACTCCGTGCGCTCCAGCTCGCCTGAGGAAGATATGCAGGGAGCGTCATTTGCGGGAATGTACGAAACCTACCTGGGCGTGACAATTGATCAGATTGAGAAGCGCATCCGAGACGTATTCATCTCCTGTATCGATTTCCGGGTGGTGGCGTACAAGCGGCAAAAAGGGTTTGACTTTACCCGGTACTCCATCGCCGTGGTGGTCATGGTCCAGATTAAAAGTGACGTGGCCGGGGTGGCTTTTAGTCTCAACCCCCTGAACAACTGCTATGACGAGGTCGTCATCAATGCCAATTTCGGGCTGGGTGAGTCCGTTGTCTCGGGTGAAACCGTCCCGGACCAGTTTGTGGTGGACGCATACAACCGGGACATTCTGTCAAAAAAAATCGGCGACAAGGGGGTGGCGGTAACCCTGGATGAGAGTGGGGGGACGGCCACCGTTGCAAAGGAGACTTCGGCCCATGCGGCACTCTCCGATGAACAGATCCTAGAACTTTCAGACATGGTCAAAAATGTGGAGGCCTATTATGGGATGCCCATGGATACGGAATGGGCTTATGAAAACGAGAATCTCTACATGCTCCAGGCGCGCCCCATCACCGGCTACATCCCACTTCACCCCGTTTTTCAGACCGAACCCGGCGAACCCAAAAAACTCTACCTTGACATGACCCTGATCGAGCAGGGATTCCAAATGCCCCTGTCGGTTATGGGAACCGACTGTTTCAGGGAGCTCACCGACGCCATGGGGGTATCGGCCGCAAGCATCCATGTGGCGCGGAAACCGGGGGATTTCCTCTATGGCGCGGGCGGCCGTGCCTATATCAATCTCTCAACCGAGGTGCGCATGGAGGGCCAGGATAAAACCGCCGGGGAATATGAAGGTCTTGATACCTATGCGGCCCAGGTGATCCGCGATGCGGACATGACGCCCTATCGCGCCCACTATACCGCCGGGGGAATTCTTCAGGGCATCAAAGCATTTTTTGTCGCTGGTTTTAAATCCCACGACACCATCGGGGGCATCCTTAAGGGAAAGAAGCATCCCGACCATCTGCGGGAGTACATAGATAAAAAAGGTGTTGAATTTCTGGAAGTGATCGACCAATTGGACAAGGAACCGCTATCCTTCAAAATCTTTTCCTACCAGGCCCTGAGAAAACAGGCCGATCTGATGATCCATGTCACCATCCCGAGCCTGATCGACGCCGAGTCGGCAAAAAACAGCATCAAAAAACTGCTCAAGGAAGGCTATGGAGATACCCTTGTGGATGAAGTCGACAAAATCGATCGGGGCTTGCCATATAATATTACCATGGAGATGAGCCGCCGCATCTACGACTTGATGCGTATGCTCGACAATAATGAACTTCAATCGGTTGAAGAACTCAAAGAGAAGATCCTAAAGAGGAAAATGCCCGAAACCTTCATGGCCCGATGGGACGATTTTATGCAGCGCTTCGGATTCAGGGGGCCGCGTGAAGTGGATGTCAAAACACCACGTTACCAGGACGCGCCCGAAATCGTCATACAACAGATGAAAAGCTACAGTGCTCTGTCGGAGGAAGAGTCCCCCCGTATGATAATGGAACGTCAGGCTGCGGAAAGAGAGCGAGCCTACGGCGCTTTGCTCAAGAAGGTCAATGCAAAAGACGGTAATAAGCTGAAAAAACATTATGAAGTATTGGTCAACCTGGGCGGTTACCGTGAAATTCACAAATACTTCATGGTTTATGTCGGCGAAAAAATCCGTTATAAGGCTCTGGATATTGCCGGAAATTTCATGCATTCCGGTCGTATGGACGCTATCGATGATATTTTCTCCCTTACCGTCGATGAAGTACAGCGGGCCATTGACGATGAGTCCCTGGATGTACGGCAGATAGTGCGGCATCATCAAAAGTACATGTCCATCGCTGAAAAGGTCGACAACTATCCGCCCGTGATCGATTCCAGAGGCAAAATTCTCCGGCCGAAGCGGAAAAAAGCAAAACCCGGGGAAATCATCGGGGACCCGGTCTCGGCGGGGAAGGTTTCAGGCCGAGTGGTTATTATCAACTATGTCGGTGAAAAAGATATCAAAAAAGGGGACATCCTGGTCGCTAAGGCCGCTGATCCCGGCTGGACCCCTCTTTTTATCAATGCATCAGGCATTTTACTGGAAGTTGGAGGCATGTTGCAACACGGATCGCTCATCGCAAGAGAATACGGCAAGCCATGCATTGCCGGCATTCAGAAAGTGACGGAACTGCTTAAAGACGGTGAGATTGTGGAAATGGACGGTTCAAACGGCGTCGTCAAAAAAGCGACTTCTTATCATCTCATCTCAACTAAAAAGGAGAATAAAATGAAACAGGAAATCATGCAAGACGTCACTATTGCACCTCAGATTATCGACACAAAACCGGGGAAAGTAGAAATAGACATTACGGACAAGGATGCACCGGTTCTCTTGGGATGTCATGGTGGTGTTGGCGGTGTTGATCAATCCCGCTTGCTGATACAGTTCGCTGAAGAGGACTATCGTCTGCTCTCAGTATCACGTCCAGGTTATTTGGGTACGCCCATAGAGAGTGGACGAACTCCCGAAGAACAGGCCGATCTCTTCGCCGCCACGCTCGATGCGCTGAAAATCGACAAGGTTGCTGTGATTTCAGCCTCTTTTGGCGGACCGTTTGGCTATGTGTTTGCCTATAGACATCCCGATAGGATATGGGCGCTGGTTGCTTGTGACGCCGTAAGCGGACACTATGACATACCTGAAACGGCAGGTCCAATTACGCAGGCGATATTTTTGTCGGACATAGGACAGAGCCTGCTGCAAAGCCTTACCAAATTAAAACCGGATGCATTTGTCAAAAAATTCTTCCAAACGGAAGCCTACTTTACAAAAGATCAGCTTAAAAAGCATATAGACTTTGTACAGAATGACGCATACATCAAAGAGTGGATAATTGCGTTCATGAACGCCATGTATCCTTACAAGCCCAGAAAAATTGGCACTGAAAATGACATGGACATCGTTGTTCGCCTGAAAGGTCATTTTCCGGTTGAGAAAATTACCTGCCCGACACTGATCGTGCATGGTACGCATGATTCAGATGCCAAGTTTTATGATGGCGTTTATGCTTATGAACATATTCCCGGGGCGGAAAGGATCTGGATCGAAGAGGGTTCACACATCTGCTTCTGGGTCAATGAGAAATCAAAAGATGCTCAAAACCAGGTGCTTGATTTTTTAAGAAAGCATCAGCCGTAATGATCGTATAAAAAAATCACTCGTTACCTCTAAACCCGTTTATAATAAAGAGTCGGGCGGCTCGTTCCGCCAACCGTGGTCAGGGGAGAATTTCGTCCTCCATCTGGATGAATGTTCCACCAACCTCAGGGGTCCTCCCTGCGATATGCTCTGCAACATCTGTGGCAAGGGAATTAGTGCCCGAACGAAAACTAGGATTTTTTGTTCAGATCAAGGAAGGCGAAAATTTTAACCGCAGGAATACATTGAGTATTTCGAGGATTAAGATTTGAGCTTGACGCATATATGGGCGAAAAAGACAGTTTTCGTTCAGGCACGAATTATATAACAACACTATGAATTCACGTACCGATGCAAAATATATTTTCTCTTCCCGCTTCTCTGCAATGCTGAGAAATTTTCAGCCCCTTGGCATTTACTTCGTCCAGAATCGCTGGGCACTCGGTGTTGGACTTT
>JACNIG010000295.1 GCA_014383215.1 Candidatus Desulfatibia vada
TCTTAAAGGGCGAATTTTTAATAGGGGAGCCGCAGTTTACATTACCGTCGTAGATACTGGATACTGGATACTGGATGCTGGATGCTGGATACTGGATACTGGATACTGGATGCTGGATGATTGATGATTGATACTTGATGCTGGATGCTGGATACGGATCACTGATAACCGATACCTGTTCACCGATACCTGTTCACTGATAACTGGCTACTAACCATGTCAGAAACTATAAGGACATTTATAGCGATTGAACTTCCTGAAAAAATAATTGATTCAATCAGAAGAATTCAGGAAAGGTTACAGCCCTATGGATTTAATGTGCGCTGGGTTCGTCCGCAGAACATTCACCTTACCCTCAAATTTTTAGGTAACATCCAAAAGGTGCAGACCGAGAAGATCAACCAGGCGATATTTGAATCAGCCCATGGGTTTGCACCGATATCGATAGCTGCAAAAGGGATAGGGGCCTTTCCGAGTATAAAGCGTCCCCGTGTGATTTGGGTGGGCCTTGTCGGCCAAATCAACCAATTGCAGAAATTGCAAAAAACCCTTGACGAAAAGTTGGCGGCAAACGGTTTTCCAAAGGAGAAAAGAAAGTTTAAAGGACATTTAACCTTAGGTCGCGTCAAAAATAAAATCGACCCGCAAAGGCTCTTCGAGGCTGTCAAAGAATTTGCAGGCTTTGAATCAGAGCCTTTTGTTACCGATACGGTTGCTTTGTTCAAGAGCGAGCTGAAACCTACCGGAGCTGTATATACAAAATTGATGGAGACACATCTGATGAATTCGTAAAAAATCGAATTCATTACGTGTTTGGTGTTTAGTATTTTATGTTTGGTTGAAATATATACTGATATACTAACTTTTTAAATTCCAAATACTAAACACTAAATACAAAACACAAAACACAAAATACAAAACACAAAACACAAAACACTCTTGTAAATTGATAAATTTTAGGAACTTCTTTTTAGGAGGATATCATGAGCATTTCACCGGAGAAGGAAAAGGCGGTCGAGACCGCTATGGTTCAGATAGAGAGACAGTTCGGCAAAGGCTCTATCATGAAGCTGGGAAGCAGTCCCATTTTAGATGTGCCGGTCATACCGACCGGTTCGCTTGCTCTTGACAAAGCGTTGGGAATAGGGGGTATTCCAAGGGGCAGGGTTACTGAGATTTATGGGCCGGAATCATCCGGCAAAACAACCCTGGCCCTGCATGCCGTTGCCGAGGCCCAAAAAAAGGGCGGTATTGTCGCTTTTATCGATGCTGAGCATGCCCTGGACACTGCGTATGCCAAAAGACTTGGCGTTGATTGTGCCGAACTTTTAGTCGCTCAGCCTGATACCGGGGAACAGGCCCTTGAGATTGCCGATATGCTGGTCAGAAGCGGTGCCATAGATATCATCGTCATCGATTCGGTTGCTGCGCTGGTTCCCAGGGCCGAAATTGAAGGGGAGATGGGAGATTCCCACATGGGGCTCCAGGCCCGGCTAATGTCCCAGGCATTAAGAAAGCTGACCGGGACTATCAGCAAAACCAAGACTTCGGTTATTTTTATTAATCAGATTCGCATGAAAATCGGTGTTGTCTTTGGAAATCCGGAGACAACCTCCGGAGGAAATGCGCTTAAGTTCTATTCTTCGGTCAGGCTCGACATCCGCCGGACCGGTGCGATTAAAGAGGGCCAGGAGATTGTGGGAAATCGCACAAGAGTGCGCGTTGTCAAAAATAAAATGGCACCTCCTTTTATGGATGCTGAATTCGATATTTTGTATGGTGAAGGCATCTCGAAACTCGGCGACCTTCTTGACGTGGGTGCGGATGCCGGCGTGATAGATAAAAGCGGTTCCTGGTATTCATTCCAAGGGGAGCGAATCGGCCAGGGACGACAAAACGTAGTTAGATTTTTAAAGGAAAATGTAGATATCCACGATGCGATATTGACTAAGACCAGGGAAGCATTGGGACTTTCAAAAAACAAAGAGCAAATAACAGAGACTGACGAATAAAGAAACTAATACACAAATGGAGCAATCTATGACTGGCAACGAAGTACGTAAAAAATTTCTTGAATATTTTGAAAAGTATGACCACCAGGTTGTAAGAAGTTCGTCGCTTGTTCCATCCGACGATCCCACCTTGCTGTTTACCAATGCCGGTATGGTACAGTTTAAACGCTGTTTTTTAGGCGAAGAAAAAAGAGGTTATGTCAGAGCGGCTACGTCTCAAAAATGCGTGCGCGCCGGAGGTAAACATAACGACCTTGAGAATGTCGGCTATACCGCCCGGCATCATACCTTTTTCGAGATGTTGGGCAATTTTTCTTTTGGTGATTACTTCAAGGAAAAAGCCATAGATTTTGGCTGGGATTTGCTGACAAACGGCTATGGATTGCCCGCAGACAAGCTCTGGGTTTCGATTTATCTTGACGATGACGAGGCCCATGAACTCTGGCATAAGAACATCGGGGTACCGGAGGAAAAGATTTTGCGGTTTGGTGAAGAGGATAATTTCTGGGCAATGGGCGATACCGGCCCCTGCGGTCCCTGTAGTGAAATTCACATGGACCGCGGAGAAAAATATGGATGCGACCGGCCGGATTGCGGGGTCGGATGTGAATGTGACCGGTATTTGGAGATCTGGAATCTGGTGTTTATGCAATTCAACCGCGAAGCATCCGGCAAGATGGACCCGCTTCCCAAACCGAGTATTGATACCGGGATGGGGTTGGAACGGCTGATTGCCCTTGTTCAGGACGTGCCCACTAATTATGATATCGACCTGATCCGGCCCATTATGCAAAAAGTAGAAGATCTTGCTGAAAAGCGGCTGGGGCAGTCGCAGGAAGCGGATGTGGCTATGAAAGTCATTGCCGACCACAGCAGGGCCGCCGCATTTCTTATCGGCGACGGTATCATGCCTTCCAACGAAGGCCGAGGTTATGTGCTGCGCCGCATCATGCGCAGGGCGATCCGCTATGGCCGCAACATAGGCCTGACCGATCCGTTTCTCCATAAAACCGCAGAAGTAGTTTTTGATATCATGAAACCGGCTTATCCCGACCTTGTCGACGCCAAAGCATATATCACCAATGTGATCAATAACGAAGAGATACGCTTTTCAGAAACACTTGATCACGGCCTCAGGCTTTTAAACGATGGTCTTAAAGATCTAAAGGCCAAAGGTCAAACCCGGGTGCCGGGAGATTTGATTTTTAAGCTTTATGATACCTTCGGATTTCCGGTCGATATTGTCCAGGACGTGGTCAGGGACGAAGAAATGGATCTCGACATGGGTGGATTTGACAGCGCCATGGAACAGCAGCGCACCCAGTCCAGATCAGTGGCGGCGTTTGCCGAAATCAGCGAAGCTTACAAAAACCTTTCGGCCCAAGGCCTCATGCCGGAGTTTGTCGGCTACGATGCGATAACCTGTGACTCCAAGGTTCTTCTTCTGGTGCAAAAAGGCCGGGAAGTCTCCGAGGCGGGCAGCGGCCGGCCGGTTGAAGTTGTCACCGAAGCAACGCCCTTTTACGGCGAGGCCGGTGGTCAGGTCGGTGACATTGGAAAAATCACCGGCCCGGATCTTGAGATGTCGGTTACCGATACCATCAAGGATCCTACCGGACTTATCATTCACATAGGAGAAATCGTTTCAGGAAAAATTGTAAAAGAGCAGAATGTAACCCTTACGGTCGACAAGACCGCGCGTAGTGCCACCGAATGTAATCATACAGCCACTCATCTGCTTCATTTTGCCTTGCGCAAAGTTCTTGGTGATCACGTCAAACAGTCCGGATCCCTGGTGGCATCGGGCAGGCTGCGCTTCGATTTTACCCACTTTTCCCAGACTACTCCTGAAGAACTGATAAAAATTGAAACCATCGTCAACCAGCAGGTGCGTGCAAACGTACCGGTTGAGACCGTGGAGATGGAGGCTGAAGAAGCATTCAAAACAGGTGCTACCGCACTTTTTGAAGAAAAATACGGTGACCGGGTCAGGATGGTTTCTTTAAACGATTTCAGCAAGGAACTTTGCGGTGGAACGCATACGGGAGCTACCGGAGATATCGGTCTTTTCAAAATCATTGAAGAATCGAGCGTGGCTTCAGGCGTAAGGCGGATCGAAGCCCTGACCGGCGGGGCTGCACTGGCTCACATTCAAAAAACTGCAAAGTTGCTGGATGATACAGCCCGCCTGCTCAAAGAAAGCCCCCAAGTGGTGCCCCAAAGGCTTGAGAAAATATTGTCCCATCAGAAATTTCTTGAAAAAGAAGTCGATCTTTTAAAGGTGAAAATCGCCGCCACATCGGTCGATGACATCGAAGCTGACGTTAAATCCATTGACGGTGTCAAGGTCCTTGCCAAAAAGGTTGCGGTTGACCAGCCGGCAGCCTTGAGAGATCTGGCCGACAGGTTCAAGGATAAAATAAAGTCGGGCATCGTTATCCTGGGCAGTGTTGCAGAAGCCAAGGCCCTGCTGATCGTCATCGTTACTAAAGATCTGACCGATCGGTTTCATGCCGGCCGGATTGTCAAGCAGGTCGCGGCGGTTGTGGGTGGCGGCGGCGGCGGCAGATCGGATATGGCCCAGGCCGGCGGAACCAAACCGGAGAAGCTGGATGAAGCCCTTGAGAAGGCTTACGAGGTGATAAAAAACAGTTGATCTTGGAAGACGGTGTGCATAATCGCTGAAGGCTAAATCTAAGCAGGAGATAGCAAAATGAAAAAGACTCAGTCAAAAAGCGAGAAAGAAATAAAAGAGACTATCATTGACTCGCTTATATACTCCCCCTTATTTGACGGGCTCATAGAGAATGAGTTAAAAGTTGTGGCCGATCATATGGATTATTCAAAAATCGAAACAGGTGATATTCTTTTCCGAGAAGGGGACCGAGGCGATTCCGTCTGCTTTGTATTGGAAGGAGTAGTTGATATTATTAAGGAATCTTCACCTGGCAGCGAAGTCGTTATTGCCTCGTTGCCAAAGGGACGCTCAATTGGTGAAATGTCAGTTATTGACAATTTCCCCCGGTCGGCAACGGCTAAAGCCCGAAGAGAAACCACTTTGCTCACATTAACACAGAAAAATTTTGATGAGATACTAAAAAACAATCCTGAAATCGGCATAAAAATTCTCAAAGGAATTTCGCGGCTTTTGAGTCTAAATTTGCGCAAAACATCTTCCCGGCTTGCTGACTATCTGTTGCCGGTCAGTTAATTTTATGAGAAAGGATTCAAGGGTCCAAGGATCCAAGGGTTCGAGTGAAATATTTTAAAGTATCCATGTCTTTAAAGTTCTGCAGAAGTTGAAAGGATACTCAAGACGATGATAAAATCGTTTGAAAGCAAACACTTGACCCCTGGGACCCTTGAATCCTTGAGCCCTCTTCTCCAACTAAATTGGAGAAGAACTATATAAAATAATAATGACGATTTTGGGCGACAGTCTAACCAAATTGCTATTTAATGTTTCCGATTGACTCACCCGGCTATTTTTTTTATAATTTTTTATAAAGCAGGATGAAAAACACCACGTAAAGGCATGGATTTTTATTAAAAAAACATCATCTAGATACTGTTTTCTTTAGCTGGATACGATTACTGATGCGCTTTGCTGTTGCGAAAACCACGCTGGCCGCTCTTGGCAGACTGGCTCTTTTTCCGATCCAGGAGATGGGAAGAATTGCCATCTTTTTTTTTACGGCTTTTTTCACATCTTTTCTCTCCCCTTACAGATATCCAAAATTATTGAGCAAGTCTATTTCATAGGCACAAAATCTGTCTTTGTGATTTGTCTGACGGGGGCATTTACGGGCATGGTTCTCGGGCTTCAGGGATATTATACGCTTGTGCAATTCGGATCGGAAGGGCTGCTGGGTGCGGCTGTTGCCCTTTCATTGATCCGTGAAATGGGTCCGGTGCTGACCGCTATTATGGTCGCAGGCCGGGCTGGATCGGCAATGGCTGCAGAGATAGGAATAATGCGTATCTCCGAACAAATCGATGCACTGGAAACAATGGATATCGACCCTGTACGCTTTTTGTTCAGCCCTCGAATGGCTGCTGCTTTTATCAGTTTTCCTTTACTTACAGCAATTTTTGACGTGGTCGGTATTTTCGGAGGGTATCTTACAGGTTCGATTTTGCTGGGCATAAACCCTGGGATCTATTTTGCCAAAGTCCAATCGAGTGTCCTGATGAAGGATGTTTCAGGCGGGTTTATTAAAGCACTTGTTTTTTCGGCAGTTGTAACCACTATCTGCTGCTTCCAAGGATATTTTACCCACACGCGGGCCGAAGGTTTCGGGGCCAAAGGGGTAAGTCATGCAACGACTTCAGCAGTCGTCGCTTCCTGCGTGCTGACCCTGATCGTCGATTATATACTGACATCTTTCTTATTATAAAGGCTTATGAACCAACCACTTATCGAACTTGAAAACGTTTTTAAAAAGTTTGGCCAAAAACAGATTCTTGATGGTGTAAATCTAAACATTTACAGAGGAGAGGTCACCACCATCATCGGAAAAAGCGGTGTTGGCAAAAGCGTTTTGCTAAAGCATATTATAGGCCTTTTGAAACCTGATTCAGGTAGAATTCTTTTCAAGGGACAGCCGCTTTCAGAAATGAAAAAGAGTGCACGACAGGTCTTTAAAAGCAAAATAAGCTACCTGTTTCAGGGTTCGGCCCTCTTTGATTCCTTGTCTGTTGTTGACAACATTGCTCTGCCCCTTAAAGAAAAGCAATCTTTACCCGCCGCCGAGATCAAAAAACGGATTCGAAACATAATGCAACAGCTGGACCTTAGCGATATTGACGATAAATATCCATCCCAGCTCTCAGGCGGAATGCAAAAAAGAGTGGCTCTTGCCAGAGCCCTGGTGACCGATCCAGAGATTGTCCTGTTTGATGAACCTACTACCGGGCTGGATCCGATTCGCAAAAACGCCGTACACAGCATGATTGCAGACTATCAAAAAAGGTTTGGGTTCACTGGAGTAGTGGTGAGCCATGAAATACCGGATATTTTCTATTTCTCGCAGCGTGTGGCCATGCTGGAAGAAGGGCGGGTTATTATTGAAGGAACCCCCAAGGAGATCCAGCAAGCTACTGATCCGGAGGTTCAACAGTTTATCAGGGGCCTGGAAAGCCACCGCGACGATCTGACCGATATGCATACCCAATCGCAGGGAGAGAAAAGATTTTTGGAAGAGATGGGCCGGCTGCAACGCCACCAGGTTGTTTTTTCCATCATTTTATTTTCAATAAAGAATATGGAAGAGATAAATGAAGCCATAGGGCATGGGGAAGTCCAGACCGTGCTGAAAAATTTTTCAGTTCAAATATTAAACAAGTTGAGAATCACTGATATCTGTTTCCGTTACGGGTTAGACAAAATCCTTGCAGTTCTTCCAAATACCGACATTGATCAAGCCCGGATGGTTTGTGATAAACTGACTAAAGAACTAAAATCAGAAGATATTATCGGGGTACGGCCGTATCCTGCATTATGTTTTTCTGTCGACGCCGGGTTTGCAGAAGCACAGCAAGACAGTCAGATAGAACATATAGTTGCCATTGCAGAATCTGCTCAAAACGAATTATTTGAATTTAAAGTTTGTTAATCGATGGGAGGATCCATGAACAGGTCATTGGTTGAAATAGGAGTAGGCATCTTTGTGCTCATCGGAATAATATGCGTTGGATATCTGACCGTTAGGCTGGGTAAAATGGAATGGTTCGGAGTAGATTATTATTCCGTCAGTGCGCAATTTCAGTCTATTTCAGGACTCAACAACGGGGCTTCGGTGGAAGTGGCCGGGGTTCAAATTGGTAAAGTCGATTCCATCTCCCTGGACAAGGAAGAAATGGTGGCGGTCGTAAAGATGAAGATTCAAAAGGGAGTTGTTTTGACCGATGATGTTATCGCCTCGATTAAGACCGCAGGCCTGATCGGAGATAAATATATCAAACTGACTCCCGGCGGTTCGGATGAGATCCTTACTTCGGGTGATACGATCATAGAGACTGAATCAGCCATTGATTTGGAGGAGCTGATAAGCAAGTATGTGTTTGGCGGGGTTTAATTTTTTTTGAGGAAAAAAAATGAAAAAACAAATAATGTCCGTAATCTTTGCATTGATTGTCGGTGTACCCTGCTCAGCAAAAGGCATTGAGCCCCTTGATGCACTTAAGGCGCCTGTTGATCAGGTCCTCGGCATACTGCAAGATCCGCATTATCAGGATGCCGCCCGGAAAGATGCACAACGGGAGAAAATTTGGGAGACTATCGGGCAAGCCTTTGATTTTCCAGTGATGGCTAAACTGGCCCTGGCCCGCAATTGGAAAAAATTCACTGTGCAGCAGAGAAAAGAGTTTACCGGTCTTTTTGCAGAATTACTCGAAAGCACTTATGTTGATAAGATACAAGGGGGCTACGAAGAAGAAAAAGTTCTTTATCTGGGCCAGAAAATGGTTTCAGACTCAAAAGCCCGTGTTACGACCAAGATACTCAGAAGTGGCGTGGATATCCCAATTGTTTACAGCATGTTGAAGCGCAATGACGTTTGGAGGGTTTATGATGTGAATATAGAAGGGGTGAGCCTGATTAAGAATTACCGGACTCAATTCAACAATATTCTTGCCAAGGATTCCCAGGCCCAGTTGATCGAACGGCTGAAACATAAAATCGAATTGCAGAGAAAGAACAGGACCAAGAAAAACTAAATTTATTTAACTGAAAAACCTGATCCTTTGGGCCATGCCAGAAATATCTGGCTCTGCCAAAGACCATTAAAAGTGCCTAAAGTTTGAAGTGAACTAAAGTTAAGTAATTCTGCCAATTATATAAAATCAGCGGAGCAAAGCGACTCCATAACTTTAGTCACTTTAGCTCACTTTAGTCACTTCGAACTTGTCGAATTTGTATGCAAGCAGCCCCTTCCAGGGGTAACCCAAAGCCTGGCCCTCTGGACCAGGATGTTTACTGACCCCTATGGCATGGTCGCACATGAAAAAGCATACGGTTTACATTGGTACCGGATCCAATATCGGAGACAAACGTTCAAACTGCCAAAATGGTATTGATGCCCTGATAAGAACCGGCACAGCCGCACTAACTGGCATTTCAAGGTTTTACAAAACCGAGCCTGTTGACTATCTTGATCAGGATTGGTTTGTCAACGCAGTGATCAAAATTGAAACCACCCTCGATCCTTTTCAGCTGTTAAAAACATTAGAGTCAATTGAGCGCAGTGCCGGTCGAGTCCGTGACACGATAAGGTTTGGTCCCAGGATTCTGGATATGGATATCATATTTTATGATGATTTAGTGCTTAAAGCATCTTTGCTTGTGATTCCCCATCCTCGAATGCACAAAAGATGCTTTGTGTTAAAGCCTATATGTGATATAGATCCCACATTTATTCACCCGGTTTACAAAAAAGATGTACGGCATCTTTTAGATAATCTGGGAGAAGATAGGCAAATGGTGGTTGAGTATCAATGCGATTACTGATTTTTTTGGGTTTAATATACTTTTGTTACCGGATATTGAAGTCCTGGATGCTTCCAAGCGCATCAACCTCAAAAAAGTTTGCCGGCCAAGCCGCCGGTGAGATCGATGACGTGATGATTAAAGACCCTGTATGCGAAGTCTATTTCCCCCAAAGAGACGGTGTACATCTAAAGACCGACGGCCAGGATTTGTATTTCTGCAGCCCGGAATGCAGAGATACATTTATTGACATGCGTTTAAAAAAATAAATTCTGAAATTATTGCAGGAGGTTTTGCAGATGAAATTCTTTATCGACACCGCAAACATAAACGAAATCAAAGAAGCCCACAGTATGGGGATGGTTGACGGCGTTACTACCAATCCGAGTCTCATAGCCAAAGAAGGACGTGATTTTAAAGAGATTATCCAAGAGATTTGCGCAGTAGTGGATGGTCCCATCAGTGCTGAGGTTATCAGCCTTGATGCCGAAGGCATGATAAAGGAAGCTCGGGACCTGGCAGGGATTCACGCAAATATCGTGGTAAAGGTTCCCATGACAGTGGACGGCTTGAAGGCAACCCGCCAACTTACCCAAGAGGAAATCAAGACAAATGTAACTTTAGTATTTTCACCTTTGCAGGCTCTGATGGCGGCCAAAGCCGGTGCGACCTTTGTCAGCCCGTTTGTCGGTCGTCTCGATGACCTGTCTCAGGAAGGGCTCCTGCTTGTCGAACAGATTGTAGAAATATACAGTAATTACGCCTATGATACCGAGATCATTGTAGCAAGTGTGCGCAGTCCGTTGCATGTTCTGGATTCGGCCCTTATCGGCGCTGACATTGCCACCATCCCCTTTGACGTGTTGGCCAAACTGGCTGCCCATCCATTGACAGACAAGGGTATCAAAGCTTTTCTTGACGACTGGGAAAAAGCACAAAATAAATAAAAAACGACGAATTTAGATGCAAGGACTATGTTTTCGAGTGGGTAGATGAAAGAGATATTTAGCAACCCCAATAATCTAACCCTGTTTCGTATTGCCGCGGTTCCGCTGATTGTGATTTTGCTGTTGTTTCCCGGCAAGTTGTTTACGTTTGTGGCTGCCGTTTTATTTAGCATTGCGGCTATAACCGATTTTCTGGATGGTTTTTTTGCAAGGCGCAAGGGGCTTGTATCAAATTTAGGCAAGGTCATGGACCCGCTTGCAGACAAACTGCTGGTATCTTCCGCTATTATTATGCTGGCTTCGCTGGGCTGGATTCCGGGATGGATAGTTTGCATTATCATCGGACGGGAGCTTGCTGTTACCGGCCTACGAAATATTGCCGCCCAACAGGGGCAGGAAATCTCATCATCCCGTCTTGGAAAATATAAAACCGGGTTTCAGATAGCTGCAATAATACCTCTTTTAATACATTATCAACATTTTACCATCGATTTTCATGCAATCGGGTCCGTATTTTTATGGGTGGCCCTGGCAATGACCCTGTTATCCGGTGCCGACTATTTTATTAAGTTCAGGGGCCTCATGCAGGCTTAGTTTAGAATGTCTTGTAAATGAACGCTCAGGTTGGTGAGAAGGGCAGGTTAAATAAAATATTTGTTGACAAAACCCAAATAAATATTTAGTAAAAACCTAACATTGAGCGGGAGTAACTCAGTGGTAGAGTGCGACCTTGCCAAGGTCGAAGTCGCGGGTTCAAATCCCGTTTCCCGCTCCATTTTTTTTTAGGCGGCATAGCCAAGTGGTAAGGCAGCGGTCTGCAAAACCGCTATACACCAGTTCGAATCTGGTTGCCGCCTCCATATGAATATCAAAGGCTTACAAGCATTTTAGTAACTTGTAAGCCTTTTTTGTTTTCCGCAAATTGTCCCTCATTGTCCTCAAAGGGACACAAAATTCCCCATTTTGACTGTCAAGTCCCTGCAAAAGTCCCTACAGGCAAATTGGGTTAAAATCCTTTATGAATAACGATTTGCTCGATTCAGATTAGGAACAAAGTTCCTTCAATCTGATTGTGCATAATTTTATCTGTTTACGTTGAAATTTATGATCATAAATTTGAATTTACGATTTCAGTTCTGCCTTGAACCTTGAATGCAAACTACTCCAAGAGTAGTATAGATTGGGGTTAGGAAAAACCTATATCAAAAAACTGAGTTCTACGAAGTCTAATAATTTTGTTGAATATTCAATTAGATATGCTATTGATAAGGGTGGGGTTATTACACGTCTGAATAATCGCCGCAAAGATCTTGCTTATATTCACTTTTTCTAAAAGCTGAAATTCTTTCGCGGCGAATCAATATCTAATGTTATGAGTCAGAGGAAAATATGAGAGTCAAAATGCGGGAAAGTCAGAAAAGCTTTAAAAGCCCCCCCAAAAGATATCAGCCCAGGGGGCTTTCTATTCTCTATGAAGATCATGATATTCTGGTTGTGGATAAAAGGAGTGGTCTTTTAACAGTGAGTACTGAGAAAGTCAGAGAAAATACAGCTTATTATCTTTTAAATACGTACGTAAGAAAAGGGAATCAGAAATCAAGAAACCGGGTATTTATCGTGCACCGTTTGGATAGAGATACTTCCGGTATTATCGTTTTTGCTAAAAATGAAAATGCCAAGCGTTATCTTCAGGAGGAGTGGCATGGATTTAAAAAAAAGTACTATGCCGTAGTTCATGGAACGTTACCGGAGAAGGAGGGCGTAATTACTTCATATCTTGCAGAAAGCCGTGCTCATAAAATGTATTCTGTTGATGATCCTGAAAAAGGTAAGCTTGCTAAGACCGGGTTTAAAGTTCTGAGAGAATCAAAAAAGTACAGCCTGCTTGAAATAGATCTGCTTACAGGCAGGAAAAATCAGATCCGGGTCCATTTGTCGGAAAAAGGTTCTCCTGTAGCTGGAGATAAAAAGTATGGGGAAAAAGACAAGGGTATTAAGAGACTTACACTTCATGCGGCCTCCATAACCATATTACATCCCGATACAAAAGAGAAAATAACCTTTGAGACAAAGGTTCCTACTTATTTTAAATCACTTGTAAATAGTTAACGACGACTGCTTTTTTATTGATACTAAACAAATAACTGTACCGATACGCTTAGATGACATAACCTTTCTCCATCTTTCACACAACAAACACGAATTGACCTGGATTTCTCTTAATGTTTCTTCCCACAACTAAAAACGAGCTGAATGCTCTTGGCTGGAAGTCTCCGGACGTCATACTGGTAACAGGAGACACCTATGTGGATTCGCCGTTTATCGGCGTCGCGGTCATTGGAAAGGTACTGAGAGATGCCGGTTACACGGTAGCCATAATTGCGCAGCCCGATATCAACAGTGGAAAAGATATCGGGCGGCTGGGGGAGCCGAATCTTTTCTGGGGAATTACTTCGGGATGCATGGACTCCATGATATCCAATTATACTCCGACGAATAAACGGCGAAAGCGAGATGATCTGACCGGCGGCGGTCTAAATATCAGACGTCCGGACATGGCGGTTATCGCATATACCAATCTTGTTCGCCGATATTTCAAAAAGACAAAACCGATTGTTATCGGCGGGATTGAAGCGAGCCTCAGACGCATCTCCCATTATCATTACAGGTCTGGCAGTATACGGCGGTCCATTCTTTTTGACGCCAAGGCCGATATTCTGGTCTATGGAATGGGGGAAAAAACGACTCTCGAACTGGCAGAAAACATCCGGCGGCGCCGACCGGTTACGGATGTCCGCGGAATCTGCTATATTGCCGCGGAAAAAAAAGAAGGTTACATAGAACTCCCATCCCATGCGGATGTTGCGGTAGACAGCGCCAAGTTCACTGAAATGTTTAAGATTTTTTATAAAAACAATGACCCGATAACCGGAAAAGGTCTTTGCCAGAAACAGGACAGCCGGTATCTGATCCAGAATCCTCCTCAGTTTCCGCCAACGAGCGAGGAACTGGACCATATTCATGCGCTGGACTATGAACGTGACGTCCATCCGTATTATGCAGCATGGGGGCCGGTGCGGGCACTTGAAACCATCCGTTTTGCAATCACTACTCACAGAGGATGTTATGGCGACTGTAACTTCTGCGCCATATCCGTACATCAGGGGCAAAGGGTTGTGGATCGGAGCGAAGCGTCCATTCTGAAGGAAGCGTCGATTTTAACCAACCATCCTGAATTTAAAGGATACATTCACGATGTCGGAGGCCCCACCGCCAATATGTACGGCATCGAATGCGAGCGAAAAAAAACCAAAGGCACATGTCGCAACAAGCGCTGCCTGACTCCGGTCGTCTGCAATAAGCTGGAAATCAGCCATCTCCCCCAGATTGCCCTGCTGAAAAAACTCAGGCAGATGCCGAAGGTTAAAAAGGTTTTCATCGGTTCCGGAATACGCCATGATCTGGTGCTAAAAGATCAAAGATACGGCCTTCAATATCTTGAAGAGATTATCCGGCACCATATTTCCGGACAACTGAAGGTCGCACCCGAGCATTCCGAAGATCATATCCTTGCGCTCATGGGAAAACCCTCCATTGAGAACTTTCTGGAATTCTTCCGCTGTTTTGAAAAAATCAATAGCAGGATGGGGAAAAAACAGTTCTTAACCTGTTATTTTATCGCTGCTTATCCGGGATGTACACTCCAAGACATGGAGCGTTTAAACCGCTTCAGCCGCAGGGTCCTCAAGTTCAAACCCCGGCAGATTCAGATTTTTACGCCCTCTCCGTCGACGCCGGCAACCCTGATGTACTATACGGGAAAAGCCTATGACAGCGGGAAACCGATTTTTGTTGAGAAGGACAAACGGAACAAAGAAAAACAAAAAAACCTGATCCTCAAAGGACTTTCCGGGTGACGGGTCCGGAATCTGTAATTAATGATAGATCGTTTTGATGAACTATGTGTATATTTTATGTATGCCTATTAAGCGGGCTAAGCGGCTTGGCAAATTGCGGCAGCATTTACCAAACCGCCTTTAGCCCTTTTTGGCTGGTTGGTCTATACTTCGAGAGTCTAAAAGTAGTTTTCCTGTTCAGTGAAAACCTTGGTGTTCTTTTACGCCCCCCTTGTGACTTTGAAAACGACCCTATTCCTCCTTAGGTACTTCGCTAAGCGGGATGTCAAGTGCATCAGCTACCCCCTGGCCGTAAGCCGGATCTGCCTTCAGACAGTTGCCAATGTGACGGATCTTAATCTCTCGCGGAGCGTCTCCCATCGCCCGAGCTGTGTTAGCAAACAGCAAGTTCTGCTGTTCGGGGCTCATCTTATGGAACAGGGCGCGGGGCTGGAAGTAATAATCGTCATCCTCACGATGGTTCCAGTGATCAGCCGCCCCTTCCAAACTGAGGGGCGGTTCGGCAAAATCCGGCTGATCTTGCCACTCGCCGTAACTATTAGGCTCGTAAGCAAGGGTGCTGCCATAATTGCCGTCAACCCGCATGGCTCCATCACGGTGATAGCTGTGAAATGGGCATCGAGAGGCATTGACCGGGATCAAATGATGGTTCACACCGAGTCGATAGCGTTGGGCATCGCCGTAAGAGAAGAGTCTTCCCTGCAGCATTTTGTCAGGGGAGAACCCGATGCCGGGGACGATATTGGCTGGATTGAAAGCCGATTGCTCAACCTCGGCGAAGTAGTTCTCCGGGTTACGATTCAGTTCGTAGATACCCACCTCAATCAAAGGGTAATCGCCGTGTGGCCAAACCTTTGTCAGGTCGAAGGGGTTGAAGGGGAATTTAGAGGCATCTTTCTCCGGCATCACCTGAATGTTCATGGTCCAGCGGGGAAAGTCCCCTTTTTCGATGCTTTCGTATAGGTCGCGCTGATGACTTTCCCGGCATTTACCGACGATCGCCTCGGCCTCTTCATCGCTCAGACAGCGTATCCCCTGCTGGGTCTTGAGATGAATCTTGACCCAGGTACGTTCATTTTTGGCGTTGATCATGCTGAAAGTGTGGCTGCCGTAACCGTTCATATGGCGATAGGAATAAGGGATGCCGCGGTCACTCATCGTGATAGTAATCTGGTGCAACGCCTCCGGCAGCAGCGTCCAGAAGTCCCAGTTATTGCGGGCGCTACGCAGGTTCGTTCTAGGATCGCGTTTGACGGCCTTGTTAAGGTCGGGAAACCTTAGTGGATCACGCAAAAAGAATACGGGTGTGTTGTTACCCACCAGATCCCAGTTGCCTTCCTCGGTATAAAATTTGGTCGCAAATCCACGGATGTCACGCTCGGCGTCGGCGGCACCACGCTCACCGGCTACCGTGGAAAACCGGGTGAAGAACTCGGTCTTTTTCCCTACTTCGGAAAATATTTTAGCTTTGGTATACTGAGTAATGTCGTGGGTGACGGTAAAGGTACCGTAGGCACCGGAACCCTTCGCGTGCATTCGTCGCTCAGGGATCACTTCCCGATCAAAATGGGCCAGTTTCTCCAGAAACCAAACATCCTGCAGCAACATCGGTCCGCGCGGTCCAGCAGTCATTACGTTCTGGTTATCAGCTACCGGAGCGCCGGCATTGTTGGTCAGTTTTTTCTTCTGTGCCATCGATTTTCTCCTTTCTGTTGGGGTTGACTGGAAATTTCCCTCTTGTTAAATGATTTCGATTAAAGTGTGTTACGGTTAAATTCTATCTTAAATTCGAACGGAGAATTGGAACAAAATCAGCAACGATAGGACTCGGAAAGTCCAAAGCAGGGATTAGAACTTCCGCAGAAACTGGATCAAGAATTTCGATTGCAATACGATGAACAGATGGCTGATAAATTTCGAAAGCAGCACCTTTTGCCTTATCGCTCCTATATCAAACCAGCCAAACCAAATCAATCGTTTTTGATTTTGGATCAACTCCGGCTACGAATAATATTATATCCTACATGATAATCGTTTGCAATTATAAGACAAAAAATTTTTGCCTTATGAATTGTTCGTGCAATCCCGGCAGATACCAAAAAAGTCCAACCTGTGTGTCAGGATTTTGAAGCCGGTTTCATCAGCAACTTCTTCTGTCATGTCTTTTAAAGTAGCCAGTTCCGGATCGATTATCTTTTTACACCGGACACAAATGACATGCGGATGTGGATCCGGTTTGTTCCCGTCATAGCGGTTGCTTCCATCCGGGAATCCAAGCTCCAAAACCTCCCCCAAAGACTTGAGCAACAAGACATTGCGATACACCGTTGCCAAACTCATTGTCGGAAAATCATCCTGCAGATGTTCATAGATTTTTTCAACATTGGGGTGCCCTTTACTGCGGGATAAGATTTTCACAATAGCCAAGCGCTGGGGCGTGAGCTTATGATTGTTTTCCCGGAGATTCTTTACAATGGTATCAAATCTATTTTTTGGATCAGCCATAATAAGCTTAACATTAATCTAATTAATACACAGACCTAAACAAGAATAGTTATCATATAATAAACATTTACAAATAAATCAAGAGATTTTTCTTATTACGTTAAAAAAAACAAAGCAGACAACGTTAGGAACCCGAAAACCGGGGAGATGACCAGGGTTAAACCTAAGAAACTGCCAGTTTTAAATACGGAAAAGAATTGAAAGAAAGCAGGGGAGGAAAGAGAGAGCTGATAGCTATCTGCGAAAATTTTTGAAGACGCCATTTTTCGGTTAGGCTTCCTACCTGCCGTAGCAGGACACGGTGTTGCATTCCCCTGGATAGGGCTGGCGTCATTTCCTAGAGACCTGTTCCAGAGATAGTCAATTACATCCAGTTCGAAAAAATACCTTCGGTCCGATGATGTGCGACAATTATAATTCCCACCTGACGACAATCCCGGTTGACGGTTATCAGGTTTTAGGATATGAAATCCGAATGTTAAAGGTCCGTCGATTTTATTTGCGATTTTAGCGGAATGCTCGGCAAACCGGGCGGACCGCCTGATATGATTATATTAAAATAAAGAAAGGCTGAAACATGATCCGAATCAACGAGAACTATCTCAAGCTGCAATCTTCTTATCTGTTTGTCGAGATCGCCAATCGTGTGTCTGTTTATCAGCAGGAGAATCCGGAAGCCAATATTATCCGGCTGGGTATCGGTGATGTAACCCGGGCGCTGCCGCCAGCCTGCACACAGGCCTTTTCCCAGGGTGTTAAAGAGATGACTGTGGATGCCACTTTTCGGGGTTACGGTCCTGAGCAAGGGTACGATTTTTTGAGGGACAAGATCGCTGCCAACGACTATCAAGCCAGGGGAGCGGATGTCGATTCCGATGAAATTTTTGTCAGCGACGGCTCCAAATGTGATTCGGCCAATATTCAGGAGCTTTTTGCCGGGGACATTCGTCTGGCGATTCCTGATCCGGTATATCCGGTGTATTTAGACACCAATGTTATGGCCGGTCGCACCGGAGAATTTGCCGACGGACGATACGACAAAATTCTGTATATGGACAGCCTGCCTGAGAACGGTTTTGTTCCGAACCTGCCCGCGCAACCAGTGGATCTGATTTATCTGTGTTTTCCCAACAATCCCACCGGTGCCTCTATTTCCGGGGATACGTTGAAGCTGTGGGTGGATTACGCCCGTGAAAACAAAGCCCTGATCCTTTATGATGCTGCTTATGAAGCCTTCATCCGTGACCAGAGCCTTCCTCGTTCTATTTTTGAAATCAAAGGTGCTCGTGAGGTGGCCATCGAGTTCAGAAGTTTTTCCAAAACCGCCGGTTTTACCGGCACCCGCTGTGCCTTTACCGTTGTTCCCAAAACTTGCATGGCCTACGACGGTAATGGTCAGAAACATTCGTTGCATGCCTTGTGGAACCGCCGGCATTCCACCAAATTCAATGGAGTCTCTTATCCGGTTCAGAGGGCGGCCGAGGCGGTTTACAGCCAAGAGGGCAAAGCCCAGGTTCAGGAACTTGTTGACTATTATTTGAACAATGCGGCCCTGATTCGCAAAGAGATGGCAGCGCTTGGTTTTGAGTTTGCAGGCGGCGAAAATTCACCTTATATCTGGGTGAACTGCATGCGCGATGCCTGGGAATTTTTTGATTTACTGCTGAAAAAAGCGGGCGTGGTTACAACTCCCGGGCCCGGCTTCGGCAAGTGCGGTGAGGGTTTTATCCGCATCAGCGCCTTCAACAGCTATGCAAATGTCGAAAAAGCCATGGCGCGGATCAGAGAAGCTCTGGGTGCAGAATTATCATAAATAACATCTCTGCCGGGTAGAAACCGGTGCAATAATAAATATGCCACAAAGTGTCATTTTGCTTGACACTCTTTTACTACAGTGCTACGTTGTCGTATATATTCCTTTTTGGATTTTGCCATCCTCCAAAAAGGCCTCCTCCAAAAAATGCCCTTGGGCCTCACCCCTCCCGAGGGCATTTTATTTAGTCCTGAAAGCCCTGGTCCTCTAGGCCAGGGTTTTTTATCTCTTGTTTTAAAAAATTGATAAATGCTTTACACAATGGAGACGCGCTGCGATGTTGATGTCTGGTCAGATAAAAACTGCGTTTAAGATTTAGACCCTGTATTGGCAAGGCCATTAGGGTCCCTGCCTGCAGTTCCTCTGCCACGGCAATCGTGGAAAGGATAGAAACCCCCACTTTACCTTTGATTCCCTGAATGATAGCCGCTGTGCTCCCCATTTCGGCGATAATGTTAAGCTCCTGGCTGCTGTATCCCTTTTCCATCAAGCTGAGTGTTATGGATTGTAAGGTTCCGGAGCCCTGTTCTCGTATGATAAAAGGTTCTTTGAACAACATTTGCAGACTTAGCCGTTTTTTCTTAGCTAACTTGTGATCGGCAGGTACAATCAGCCGCATTTCATCGTTCAACAGTCTTTCCTGTACAATCCTTTTATCGGAAGATGCGGCTCCCACAAGACCGAATTCCAATACACCGGCAATGGTCTCTTCTATTATTTTTTCGGTATCCCCGATTATCAAGGAGACTGTGACTTCCGGATGTTTCTTAGTAAATGCACCAACAAGTCGCGGTAGAATATAGCTGCCCGGAATGGTGCTGCCGCCTATCACCAGGCGCCCTTTGATTTTTCCTTGGAATTCAGCCATTGCAGTTTCGGTTTCATCTCGCAAAGCGATTACTCTGCGGGCGTAGTCATAGAGGAGTTCTCCGGCTTTGGTGGGAACTGCTTCTTTGCCGAGACGATCTATAAGTTGACAGCCAAAATGAGTTTCCAGATCCTTGATGTGGCTGCTAATGGTGGGCTGGGACAGATGAACGGCCTTGCCGGCCCTTGAAAAACCTTTTAATTCAACAACTTTGCAGAAGATATTGAGTTGCCATAAATCCATATTTTAACCTCCATGGCGCTATGCGTTGAACATCTTCATTATCACAAATTTAATGTTAAAATGGTCAATGTCTTATATCAGTAATTTATGATTGTATCAAATTTAATTAACCTATTAGGCTCACCGGGGACTCTGCTTGCCCGTAAGCTTCCCATTGAATTACCGGGACAAGCCGGCAGATGTTACCGGGGCGAAAGATTCAAAAAGGCTTTTCAGGGGATGGAATTGACTTAATAATATCAAATTTGTCTTGACAACTTAACCAATTTAGGGCAGTCTAAAAAACAGCGCAATAATGAAGGAGCCTATATGCTCAACCCCGAGTCACCGATTCCGTTGTATCGCCAACTGGCTGATATTCTCCTGGCCCAAGTACGGTCCGGAGAATATCCTCCCGGCGCTAGAATACCGTCTGAAAACAGCCTGGCATCAAGATACGGCATCGGCCGGCCCACTGCCCGGCAGGCCACGGAAATGCTGGTTCGCAAACGCATTCTGGTTCGCAGGCGGGGCTCAGGCACCTTTGTTCGCCGACAACAAAAAGAGGTCGATCTTTTTTCCCTGGCAGGGACGATGTCTTCTTTTCAAAAAGAAGGGCTTGCGGTTACAAGGCGTATTTTGCAAAAGACCCGCTTGAAGACAATTGCAAACCATGGCGAAAATCCATTTGCCAACCAAAAGGCCTACGTTCTTTCCAGGCTCAGTCTGGTGGAGAAGTCGCCGGTACTGATCGAAGATATCTATCTGCATGCAGCACTTTTTGCAGGTATTGACCGCTTTGATCTTTCGGGACGATCACTGTCGCAAATTGTCGCTGAACAATATTTTATGCAGCCCAGCGGCGGAAAGCAAAACTTTCAAATCGGTTATCTATCAGGGAAGAGGGTATTGCAACTGGCCGTATCAACCCAAACCCCCATCCTTATCGTGAAAAGGTTTTTGAATTTTACCCAAGCTCAAAACGCCATATACTCGGAACTTTACTGTCGCACGGACCGTTTTGTTTTTTCTCAAAATATAGGAGGAGTAATCGATGCAGAATCGAGGCTACTATGATCAGTATGGAGGCGCTTTTCTTCCCGAGGTACTGATTGCAACTGTCGAAGAGCTGGTCGCAACGTTTGAAAAGGCCAAGCAGGACCCGTCTTTTTGGAAAGAATATGCGGATATTATGTCTGAGTATTCCTGCCGGCCGACGCCGGTTACCTTTGCGGAAAACCTTAGCAATTATTTCGGAGGCGGGCGTATTTTTGTCAAGCGGGAAGACCTGAACCATACCGGGGCCCATAAGGCCAACAATGTCATGGGGCAAGGGCTGTTGGTCAAGCGTATGGGTAAAACCCGCGTTATTGCCGAGACCGGAGCCGGTCAGCATGGGATGGCGACCGCCACCATGGCGGCCAAATTCGGATTCAAATGTACCATTTATATGGGAGAGGTCGATGTCCAGCGGCAGCGTCCCAATGTCTTTTGGATGGAACGGCTGGGCGCCGAGGTTGTACCGGTAAAGGAAGGAACTCGAATTTTAAAGGATGCAATTAATGAGGCCCTGCGCGACTGGGTAACCAATATGGATAATACCCATTATGTACTGGGAACGGCCTGCGGCCCACACCCCTTTCCGGAAATGGTCTCTTATTTTCAATCCATTATCGGCCAAGAGGCGCGCCGTCAAATGTTGGAAAGAGAAAAGAAGCTGCCGGACCGCATTTATGCCTGTGTGGGAGGGGGCTCCAATGCCCTGGGGATATTCAAGGCCTTTTTGGATGATCCGGTAGAGCTTGTGGGTGTCGAGGCGGCCGGCAGGGGGCTTGAAAGCGGAGAGCATGCTGTCCGCCTGGCCTCCCCGGATGCTAGTGTGGGCGTGGCCCAGGGGTATAAAACATATTTTTTGCAAGACGACGACGGGCAGATGAAAGAAACCCACAGTGTCGCCGCTGGATTGGATTATGTGGGGGTCTCACCGATTTTGGCACAATTCAAGGAAAGCGGCCGTGTCCGCTTCGAGGCGGCAACCGATCAGGAGGTTGTCGATGCGTTGTCGCTTACGATTCAGAAAGAAGGACTGATCCCGGCGTTAGAGTCAGCGCATGCCTTTGCCCAGGCATTCAAGGAGGCGCCGAAGCTTTCCAAGACCGACATTATTCTGATAAACCAGTCCGGCAGGGGTGACAAAGACATCTTTACGGTTGCCGATGCGTTCAACGATCCTACGTGGCAAGAATTTATCAAGAAAAAAGCGGAGGAATATCATGCTTGAGAAATATCTGGAAACCCGGCTCCAAAAAAAAAAGATCCTTTTAATGACCCATATCGTTCTGGGGTATCCGTCATTTGAAGATTCCTTTAAGATCATCGAGGCCATGGTCGCGGCCGGTGTTGATCTAATGGAGCTGCAGATTCCTTTTTCCGAGCCGATTGCAGACGGCCCGGTGATCCTGCAAGCCAACCAGAAAGCCCTGGCAGATGGAGCAACCGTTCAAAAGTGTTTGGATTTTTCCCGCAAGATTGCCCAAACCTTTGATATTCCGTTTTTGTTTATGACTTATTACAACATTCTTTTTAAATACGGGGTTGAGCGGTTTGCAGCCGCTATGGCCGCCGACGGTATTAAGGGTGCCATTGTTCCGGATCTGCCGCCGGAAGAGGGCGGAGAGTATCTTGCGGCCATGCAAAAACATGATCTTGCTCCGATTTTCATTTTTTCTCCCACGACTCCGGATGAGCGCATGCAGTACCTTTCAGCGTTTGGGCAGGGTTTTATCTACTGCGTGGCCCGCAAAGGGGTTACCGGTGTTGATACGGACTTTTCCCGGCAACTAGGGGAATATCTTGGGCGCTGCCGCCGGGCTACAAAGCTTCCCTTGGCACTCGGTTTTGGAGTCAAAGAAAAAGCGGATGTCGATTTTTTGAAAGGAAAAGCCGACATTGCCGTTATCGGATCACAGACCATTAGACTGGTGGACAATGAGGGTGTTGGTGCTGTGGGTGGGTTTATTCAAAACCTTAGGTAATTTCCTCTCCAATTGAGCGAAAACGCTCAATTGGGTGTCCGTTGTCCGTTGTCCTTTGTCCATCGTCCGCTGCTAAGCAACAAGAAGTGAGATTCTATTTCAACTACAGATGAAACACAAAAAGAGGCCCTAAGAACCTGTAAAACCACTGACTACGGACAACTGACCACAGACGCCTAATCGAGTTTTGGCTCGATTAGGGTTCCATTTAATAAAAAAACTGACCAAAGGTATCAAGGTGTTATGGCGATTCGAATGATAGCAAAAGAACTCTACCTGCTTCTGAAGGAGGTGGAAAAGATTGAAAAGCAGCTCAAGAATGCGCCTGCGGACAAGCATGAAGAATTGAAAGATCAGCTTCGGAAAGCTACAGCCGAGCGCAATCGAATGCGCAATATCCTTGAAGGAAAAAAGGGATAACCTAATTCATTTTTCTTGGGGCTGAATGAATAGGTCCTTCGCATCAAATAAAAGTTCTTCAGAAGTTTCGTTGTTGTCAACGATCCGGATAATCGCGTCTGCAATGGCTTCGCAATGTCTTTTGATCGGAAAGAAGTTGCGGCTTCGGATGGTGGCGATCAGGCTGGATCTACCGTTTCCAACAGCCGATTCGATTTTTTCTTTACTATATGTGATGGAGTAAACCAGACGAAAAACATCATCCGTGAGGCGGTTAACATCGCTTCCTCGCTTTATTGGATTTAAGACCGCCTTTTCTTCAATGGTCATGTTTCCAGATTTGATGTCACGATAAATAAAAAATTTTTCTACCAATGAGCACCTTCCTAAAAAAACAAATTTATAAGACGTTGCCTTACCCTCAGTTTGGAGAATAAGAATTAAAGCAGTAGGTTATACTGGCTTTACATTGACTGCTTGTGGTCCCCGGGAGGTTGTTTTAAGGTCAAACGAGACCAGGTCTTGCTTTTGCAGACCGAAATGGCCATGATCGGCAATACCGGAAGAATGAAAGAAGATCTCTACGTTTTCATCGGTTTCGATAAATCCGTAACCTTTCTTTTCGCTAAACCATTTAGTCCTGCCTTCAGCCATTGGTGAGAACCTCCTAAAAGCAAGGAAGTGATAAGAATTCCCTTTTTGAGCTCGGAATAAGAGGAAGTTTAAAGTTGTGTGCCGCAGCAGGAAGCATCACAATATGTAGTATGGCCGGATATCAAGCAGCAACTATACTGCGACAACCGAAGACATTTATATAGATACCGGATATTGGTCGTATTGTCAAGAAGGTTGATTGGAACTACAAAGCTTGAAATCAAGCCGGTTGAATATATCTGCCTTCAAAAAATTAATGCCTCAAAATTAGATTGATTCGGAAACCTTATCTTTTATTGACTAGAGTTGGTCTCCGGTGTACCTTCAGGCAAGAAAGCATTATTGCGATTGGTTAGCGAAAAAATTTTCAATATTCAGCAGGGCTTGCATTCTCTTTAATTAAACCTTTGAACCAATAATTGTCAAATCAAAAATCATCGTATCAGGAGCCCATCTTCTCATCAGGAGATCAAAAGTCAGGAGCGGATGCTGAAAGATCGACAATCTGAAAATGGGGTATGTTAGATGCACGAGATAGTTTCAAAAAGAATTATAAAGATGTTCATGATCTTGATACTTAGCTGTCTATTAGTAGTCTTCTTTTTTAGAACTCGTGATAACTGTTCGGCAACCGACAACGTTGAAAAAATTCAAGATCTGACAAAGCGACTTTCTGCAACTACAGAGCCCAAAAAGATTGTGCTTATAAACGCCCCTGGCGTAAATATTCGAAAAGGGCCGGATTTAAAAAGCGATATCATAGGTACAATAATAAAAAAGGGTGCCATCGTTGAAGTAATTGACCGCAATGGTACTTGGTATAAAATAAGAATAGGCGGAATTGAGGGATGGGCATATAGAGGTTACTTAACCCTGCGTGAATCCATTGATGAGCCTAAACAAAAACAATTGTCAAAGATTGAAACAATTAAAATCATTGGTGATGATGGCTGGTTCGTTGCCTATAATAACGGTGTGGTTAAGGATAAAAGAACGGGGCTTGAATGGTATGCCGGGCATGACAGGGATACAAACTGGCATGAGGCCAAGAGGTGGGTTAAAAATTTAAACGTTGCCGGCGGTGGGTGGAGGATGCCTACAATAAAAGAGCTGAAAACTCTCTACCAAGAGGGAACTGGGACACACAATATGCCTCCGTTATTGAAGACCACCGGATGGTGGGTATGGTCGGCGGAAACTGAAGGTTCGTTGGCTTTGTCCTTCTATATCTACGCTGGCTTCGAGGGATTGTACACCCGAGAAGACTCCGTCAGTTCACGGGGTCTTGCAGTACGTTTGCGACCTAAAGCCATTGATGAGCCTAACAAAAATCAGTTATCCAATGTTGAAACAACGAAAGTCATTGGTAAGGACAGATGGTTCGTTGACCATGATAACGGAGTCGTTTACGACAAGGAAACAGGTCTTGAATGGTATGCCGGGCCCGATATAGATACTTCCTGGTATAAAGCTGAATCTTGGGTAAAAAATCTTACCGTTGACGGCGGCGGTTGGCGGATGCCTACTAAAAAGGAGCTTAAATCCCTTTATAATAAAGGGGCAGGGCAACGCAACATGACACCTTTATTGAAAACCACAGGATGGTGGGTATGGTCTGGTGAAACAACGGGTTCGTCGTCGGCGTGGGGCTTCTACTTCATTCACGGCAGCGAGTTCTTGTACTCCCGAGACTCCCACTACTACGGCGAACGGGGTTTTGCAGTTCGTTTGCGAAGATAATGATGGATCATTGGATTATTTGAATAAAGGTAATCATTCTTACCCTTCTTTCCGTTCGCCCCTGGGGGCTGGTCAATTCCAGGGGTTTTTTTTTGGCTAAAGTTTTTAGTTTTTTTGCCGATATGCATAATGAAAAACGGCCGCAAATGCTTTTCATAAATATTATGTCACCTAAAATCTGCAATTACCGAAAAAATATATACTTCTTTTAAAAATTTTCATGCAGTTTTTATGTGTCACCACCAAGCTATAGATTTCATAGATAAAAGGTGTACCAATAAAACAGATAAAACAGAAAAGGAGAATTGAAAGATGAGAAAAAAGAATTTGTTGGTAATTTTAGGTTGTATTGTTTTAGCAATGGTATGGTGTACGGCTTCGTTTGCAGCCGAGAAAGTGGGATATATCAACCTTCAGCGTCTGGTCAATGAATCCAAGATGGGCAAAGATGCCAAGGCCGATATTCTGAAAATGCGTGAAACAAAACAGGCGGTTCTTGACAAAAAACTGGCTGATATTAACAAGATGAGAGACTTTATTAATAAAAAGGGCGACAAACTGGCTGCCGATGATAGGCGCAATAAAGTCGAACTGCTTCAAAAAATGTACAAGGAGTATCAGCGGCTGGTGGCCGATGCTAAGGAAGATATTACCCGTGAAGACCGGCAACTTGTTGCCATCATACTGGAAAAAGCTAACGATATCTTGAAAGATGTGGCAAAAAAGAAAAAATACGGCATCATCTTGAAAGATCCCAATACCATCGGTTATCTGGATCCCGATGTCGATATCACCGATCTGGTCTTAAAGGAGTTGAATAAGAAGAAATAAACTTGCTAATGTTCGCGCAGTTTTGGATAAAAGTTGAGAAAAATCAGGAGTGTGTAACTGTAATAGCGACCATTGCAGCGATTAATTGAACAGGAAAGGCAGAGTCGAAAACGGCGAGCCGATCGCTTAACGTGTTGAAGAAAAATAAAAAAGGACTGCTGATTGAGTA
>JACNIG010000066.1 GCA_014383215.1 Candidatus Desulfatibia vada
AGGTCATAAAAGCATTATGTAGTATTACTTGCAATGCTTTTTATGTTATATATAAAAGCTAAAGGAGGACAACATGGCTGTTAAAATATTAATTAAAAGGTTTGTACCGGAAAACAAGGAAAATGAAGTGGCGGTTCTTCTCAGACTATTAAGAGAGCGTACCACAAGCCAAACCGGATATATTTCCGGTGAAACTTTAAAGAGAATAGACAAGCCCGGAGAAAATCTGGTCATAAGTACCTGGCATTCTGTTGACGATTGGAGGACATGGGTGCTCAGCGAAGAAAGGACCAAAATTCAGGAAAAAATTGATATACTGCTGGGTGGCGATACAAAATATGAAATCTATACTAATTAGGCACTGAGTTTCAAAATCACAAATTCCAAGCACTAAATTACAAATAAATCACAAATTCCAATATTCAATGACCAAAACCATCCAGGACGAGACCTTGTTTGGATTTTCGAATTTCGGTCATTGTTATTTGTTTGGTATTTGGTATTTGATATTTGGAATTTAATTTACTCATTTGAGATAGGTGCACCCCTATGGGGTGAAATCAAAGACTGGTCCTCTGGGCCAGGATTCTTTGCCCGGACCGGGCATCACGACTGTAATCTTTCCTTTTCTATTTTCTCCTCTATAACTCTATCTAATTTTGACTTCAACTGCATTTTTTGCACTTTTTTCCATTGCACTAATATTTCAGGTGGAATCTTAAGTAAAAAAAGCCCGGGACGCATAATGAGGGCATCTATGCCTGCATCTTCGTCCATTTGTCCGAATCGCTGGGTGCTGTCGAGAATAAAAGGAGACTCATAGAATTCGCCCGTGCCCAGGAAAACTCTTAAGCAGACATGCCTTAACATATGGCCTTGACAATTTCCAAGGGCATGGGGATTGGTGATGCAAATTACGGAAGGCGGTTTTTGGTTTTGGGAGTTCCAATGGCCGGTAGAGCCTAAATAAATACCTTCTTTAAAATAATTAATTGAATTGAGCTGGACTGAATTGGTAACAACAGCAATGTCCGGGTGTTTCACAATATTTATGCCCACCCTTGCGAGCCGCATTAAAAACTCGAGTAGCTTTTCCCGATAGAGAAAATGATTGACCATATAGTCTTTTCCCTGGGGAATCATAGATTTTAATTGACATACAAAATTGAAAACAGCTTGAGATATCGGTGGAATCGGCCAAATTTCGTATAAACTTTGCAGATTGCCTTCTTCCAGGTTTTTCCTGGTATCATCCAGTAATTCATGGTGCATTTTTTTTCCGAGGATAAGCGTTTTGTTTTCTTGTTTATGCTCGGGTGAGATTAGAAATTCGGCTTCCCTTCTTTGAGATGAAATTGATGACATTGTATCTTTTAATGAAGATAGAGTTTCTTTTTGTGTTGTGCAAATATCTCTATATTCCTGCATAATCAGATAAATTATATGATATACTTTATTTGCTGTTTCCGGACTTTGCTTTAATGCGGCTTCATCTTGAATCAGAGTATGCATGATCCGAAGTATATCTTCGTTATTTACGGTCAGCACAAGGCCTCTGCCCACCCTTAGAAGTTCCTCATCTTTGCCGTCCAAAAGGCATTTAATAAATTTTTTAATAAATACGGGTATTAAATAATCGGCCTTTGGTATATCCTCATCGTCTTTTAATTGTGAGAGGCTTTTGCCGAACCAGATATTGGCTGCTTGAACCTTTTCTTCTTTTGTGCCGGTTAGGATCTCCTGGATTTTCCGGTATACTTTTTGAAAGGCGTTCAGCCATGAAAAAATGAACTGTTTCTGATTTTCAGTCAGATTTATATCCTGTAATGTGTAAATATAAAGTGTTTCTATTTTAAAGTTATTGACCAACGTGCGGCTGGCTCTGCCGCGTTCTTCAATAGCAAATTGATCCTGGTCCGGAATGATTTTCAGTAAAGATTCGGCAACCAACAAAAAATCCGGATTTTTTTCGGAAAAATAGCTGAGAATATGGCGTAAATTTTGCGGGTGAGAAATCCTGTTTCTATCACGAGCCATCTGGGATAATATTTTGGCTAAAATAACATCTAAAAGATTATGGATGCCTGCTTGAATATTTTCAGGCAGTCCGCTCTTTTTGAGAAATTTATCGATATTTTCGATTTTCAGGCCAATATCAACATTGTCTGTACTCACAAGTCTATGAAATATGCTTTCTATACCTTTGGCCTGATGAAAGCACTTGATGGATTCTTGCAGTTTTCGATGAATAGTGGTGGTATCATGATATTTTATCTGATCTGAAAACAGAAAGCCTAAACCACGATCATTTAAGGAATCAACGAAATCACTCAGAAGGGTAAAATCAATCATATCAACCCGATGTGGCTCTATAAATCATAATGATAAATGGTACGACAATGCTTAAAGTAAACAATAGCCCTTCATATGAGATCCAGGCCTCGAATAGAGATTTACCTTCTCTACGTGCGTTGGCATATTCAGCCCAAAAGCCCAATCCCATTACTAACCAAAGTGTTAAAATCGTAACGATTATTGTCGGCGTGTTCATAGCTTTTAATCCTTATCATTTGAAAATGCATAAAATTTCTAAATATAGTGCAGGATCATCTCCAAAAGAGTTGGAGTGATCCTGAGGATTCAAGGGTCCAAGGATTCAAGGGTTCGAGTGAAATACTTTAAAATATCTATGCCTTAATAGCAGAAGTTGAAAGGATACTCAAAACGATGATAAAATCGTTTGTAAGCAAACATTTGACCCCTTGACCCCTTGAATCCTTGGACCCTCTTCTCCAACTAAATTAGTGAAGAACCATATTACATTACTATTTAACTTAATAACATTCAAGTCCATTTACCGTTTGGAAACGCCGTGAAAGTGTGGTATCTGACTTTTGATAATTCGATTGAAAAGGAGATTTAATGGGTTTATTTGGAAAAATTGTTGGCGGTACTATCGGATTTGCATTGGGTGGCCCCCTTGGTGCCATTGCCGGTGCGGCGCTTGGTCACGCGCTTGATTCCGATCAACAGCAATACCACGGCTTGGGACAGCTTCGGCTTTCAACCGGTGAAGAGGCACAGCTGACCTTTTTTGTCGCGGCCTTTTCCATGCTTGCCAAACTCGTTAAAGCCGACGGCAGAATCTTAAAAGAAGAGATTGATGCTGTTGAAAACTTTATGGCCTACGACCTGAGTCTGGACCCCGAAAGCCGGAGAATTGCCGGCAATATATTTAATGCCGCTTTGGAGTCTCAAGAAAGTTTTAACAATTTTGCCGTCCAATTTTACAATCAGTTTCAAGCTCAGTACCAGATGCTTGATCTGATGATCGATATTTTGATCAGAGTTTCTGTCGCTGACGGGACCATCAGCACAAATGAAGAAAAACTCATTCTTACGGCCGTAAAAATATTCAACTTCAGTGATGAAAAATACAGACAGCTTAAGTCGCGCTATGTTAAAGATTTGGACAAGTATTATGCCATTCTGGAAAGTAACCCCAAGGATTCAAATGAGCACGTAAAAAAACAGTTCAGAAAGCTTGTTTCGGATTATCATCCGGACAAAATAGCATCAAAAGGCCTGCCGGAAGAGTTTACAAAATTTGCCAATGACAAATTCCGTGAAATCAAAGAAGCCTATGAAGTGGTTAAGCAAGAGAGAAAAATTACTTAACCACAAAAAATTGACGATTGACGATTGATGATTGATTATTTGTGGAATTCACTCCCTCTGCCTTTTCAATAAATTAAAATTGATAACATTCTGCAGATTCTCAATAAGTTAGGGTTTAGCAAATTGCCGGGCTTCAGAATTTTTGAAAAAAGGCGCTATCAAAAACGCTGTCTAAGGCTGACCAAATATTGATGATTTGTCAAATTATTCGAGAAGTTGTAAAACGTTTCGGCAGCAATCATAAATATTTGGTCACCGTGAGATGGTACGGCAGACGACCAGGATATCACCTTTTTTCAAAAACCCTGAAGCCCTTTTCCCCGAGGTTATTGAGAAGTTACAGCATTCCTACCTGAAATCAACAATCAACAATCAACAATATTCAATTATAATAGGCCCCTTTCACGGGAAATATTCAAATAGGTTTTGTATGTATTTGACGGCGGGACCCACCGATCCGCTTGAGCCTTTTCCACAAGACGCATGGCTTCAAAATCGCAAGAAACAACACAAAGACCGCAACCGATACACCTTTGAAGATCGATTTGCGCTGTATCCTCAACAGTTATGGCGTCCATTTGGCAGCGTTCTTTACAAATACCACAGGCCGTGCAGTTTTCCTGATTGACGGCTACAACAAAGCTAGAATTAACTGCTTTGGCAGGCTGATCCAGGGCTTTTAGATTTTTCAGAATCTGGCAGCAGCAGCCGCAGCACAGGCAGATGTTAGCGGGTTTCTGAGAATTTCCGGGCTGAATTACCAGGCCGGCTTCGGAGGCTTTGTTCAGAATGTCCAAGGCTTGATCTTGCGATATCGAGCGGCCCAAGCCATTCTTTTCATAATAATAAGCTCCGCTGCCAAAAACCAGGCAGGCTTCAAGGGGCTTGCCGCATCCTTTATCCATGATATTATGTTCTTTTCTGCAGATACAGGGTGCTACAACAATTTTTGACTGCTGGTGAATAATTCTTTCGGCTTCCTCATAGGGCATGATGCTCATTTCCGCCGCAACACTTTTGGATATGGGGATGACCCGGAGCTGCTTGGTTTTCTGTTTCATCCAGACATTCTGCATTAAATGCGGCAGATACTCGTTAACGTCTTTAATCAGCTCTTTATCCAGATCGTTTACATGATATTCCCAAATGCCGACAACAAATTGAGCCGCCATATAAAGATCCTGGCCCTGTTTGTGCATACTGAAAATCAGCCCTTTTTTTGACATGCTTTCCAAAAGTTGCGCCATACTCGACTCATCCATTTTTAATCGCTCGGCAATGGCTGCAGCAGGTTCCGGAACCATAGAAAGAGCCACAGCGATTTCAGCTTCCCCGGGCGTAAACAGCCTTTTTAATATACGCAGTTCCACGCCTGAATCGCTTGGGGGAAAGCCTCCCGGAAGGTTATCAAGATGCTTGGCAAGGTTTTGATAAACTTTATCCATAATGTGTCCTTTCATAAAATCGCTAA
>JACNIG010000172.1:0-2456 GCA_014383215.1 Candidatus Desulfatibia vada
CGCATTAGATGGCCGCTGCCCATGCGGGCATCGGCATCGGCCCGGATCACTATTTGGCTACCTGCAATGTTATCTGTTTCCATATTTATGCTTTCCTGAAAACCGGCTTGACAGGTTCACCCTCAAGTCTTTGACAGGCGTCTCCATTTTTAACGGCAGTAGCTAAAATCTCCATGGCTGTACGATAAACGCGCAGGGTGTGGTCAACGTCGGCGTTACTGTGGCCAAAACAGATATTTTGGCCTCCTGAAAAGAGCACCCCCCGCCTCAGGCATTCCTGCTGAAACAGACTTTTATACAGCAGGGATTCGTCTCCGGTCTTATCTTTAAAGGTGATCACTGTACGCGGTGATAACCCGATGCATTCTGTAAAGTCATTTACACCAAATTCTTTGGCAAGAACATTATAGCCGTCTTTCAATTTTCGACCCTGTTCCCAGAGGTGGCTGATGACACTTTTTTGTTTCATCTCAGAGATGGTCGCCTTTGCTGCCGCCAAAGAAAGCGTTTCACCGCCAAACGTAAAGGAGAAAAATACCTCGTCGAACCATTCCATAACATCCCGCCGTCCGGCAACTGCTGAAAGCGGATAACCGTTGGCCATGGCCTTGCCGAAGCAGGCCAGATCAGGCGTGACTCCGTAGTAGTCCTGGGCACCACCTAAAGCCAGGCGAAAGCCGGTGATAACTTCATCAAAGACGAGTAATGCTCCATTTTTCCTTGTGACCGCCTGCACCTGTTGCAAAAAGTTGTCGGTAGGTTCAATAACGCCGACCGGCTCCATGATGACCGCGGCCACCTGGCCGGGATATTCGGAAAATATGCGCTCCAGGCTGGAAATGTTGTTATAATCAAAATTGACGGTTAAATTCTTCACCCCGCTCGGAACACCTTTATTCCGGGTGGTTGTACCGATATACCAGTCCTGCCAACCGTGATATCCGCAGCAGGCAATCATATCTTTCCCGGTATAACCCCGGGCCACCCTTACGGCCCCGGCGGTGGCATCCGAACCGTTCTTTCCAAAACGGACCATTTCGGCGCAAGGTATGGTTTCAACAAGCAGCTCAGCGACCTTTACTTCCAAGGGATGCGGCAAGGAAAAAGTCGTTCCGTCATGGATTTGGCGGATAACCGCCGCGGTCACGGCCGGATAGTGATGGCCCAAAATAATCGGCCCCAGGGCCATGGGATAATCAATGTATTCATTGCCATCCACATCCCAGACATGGCTGCCTTGGCCCCGCTTTAAAAAGACCGGCGCAACACCCTGGACAAACTGCGTGGGTGCCTTGCTGAAGGTCTGGGTTCCCGAAGGAATCAGCTGCAAAGCTTTGGCCTTTAGTTGATATGATTGCGTCAATTCTCGCTGTTTGGATGCAACCGGCGGCTCAGCAACAATCGATTTGTAATACCCATGATTGCAGATGATGCTGTTATTGATTTTAGTAAGCTCTGGTTTTTGATCAAGCAATCGCAGGATGGCGTCCATACTAAGAGCTAAGCCTCCGGATCCGTTTTTACTGTACAGCGCCCGAATGAATTCCAAATCAGAAGGCTCGTCTACCGTCCAGCGCAAGTATCGGTTCGACAAGTCCACCTCGTTTTCAACGTTGCAGATCCTGAAACGTCCCGAGTTCCGCAAATACGGGGTTACATGTTCCCGTTCCAGTGGTGATTTGGCCTCCTGCCAGGCTGTTTTTAGGGCCGGAAATGAAAAAACTTCCACGTCAATACCGTCCGGAAAGGTATAGCGCAGGGTGTTGGTAACATAGTCGTAATCGCCTTTGAGAAACGTCTTGACAACCTTGTCGACCACCAAAGGATCCATGAGCGGGCAGTCGGCGGTAATCCGAACGACCGTTTCCGCCTTGAATTGTTTAGCCGCCTGATAGTAGCGGTCAAGAACATCCGTCTCGCTGCCCCGAAAATACCGGTAACCATTGTCAAGGCAATAGCCGGCGACCGGGTCATCCGCAGGGTTAACCGAGGTGGCCACAACAACATGATCAATAGATTTTGCGCTCTGTACCCGGTGCACCACATGCCAGAGCATCGGCCTGCCGTTTATATCGGCAAGGACCTTGCCCGGAAGGCGCGTGGAACCCATGCGCGCCTGGATAATCGCCATAATCATCTCAGCAAACCTCCCCAAGCGTTTTCATTTGGCCGTCTTTTGACGAAGCCTTGGCAGCCATGATCAGTTTTAATGTCTTTAAGGCAGCAAAAATGTCCGTAACGGTTTTTGTTTGATTCTGAATCGATTCGATAAAATGCTTCATTTCTTCTTGATACATGGCATTTAAATCATAAGTTCTCGGCTCCTCGAAAACCTCCCATTTATTTTCGCTCGCCAGGTAGAGCCGGACGCTGCGGTCCTTAAAATCCCATTTCAGAGTGCCGTTTTCGCCGAAGAATTCGTAATTGCGCTGATAGGCTCGCTGGGTATAGTCCAG
>JACNIG010000172.1:3415-5133 GCA_014383215.1 Candidatus Desulfatibia vada
CCAGTAAGTTTCCGGGAGGACCAGATACAGATTAAAGGTCTTGCGCAGCCCTTCCACTTCTTGCGGAGACATTTGCGAAAGATTGAATCCGGCGGCCGCACTCATCGGGATCATCCTGCCTTTGGGATCACGATACCTGGTATCGTAAGCAGCGGCGATTTCCGTCCCCGGAAAAGGATAAAGGATATACACGTTTGCGGCCTTGATCCCCAGCTTCTTGTTTAGCCGAATGGTTTCGAAAACATTTTCCCGGGTCTCTCCCGGCAAACCTAGCATGTTGAAGGTTGATACCCGGATACCGGCATCAATGATGGTACGGATTCCGTTTTCAAGCTGTAGGTTCGAAACCCTGCGGTTGAGAATGTTTTTTCTGACGGCCTCATTGCCGCTTTCGATACCGACCGTCATTGCCACACAGCCCATCTCCTTTGCGAGGGCGACTTTCCCGGCATTAATGGTGATAGGCTGCACGGAGCAGCCGAAGTTGACGCCAAGCTCCTTAAGGCCGTCCCGCAGCGCTTCCAGCTCCGCATTCGTATGCAGCAAAAAAGTGTCGTCTGCAAATTTAAACCAGGTCGCTCCATATTTTTCTTTTAAAAGCTTGATGTTACCTATGGTTTTTTGCGGAGACTGGCGCCGGAAATAGCCGCCGCAGCCGCGATGGATGTTACGGATCACCTTATTCACACAATAGGTACACCGTTCCGGACAACCCCGGGAATGAGTTATGAACGAGCCTTTGTAAATTTTTCCTTCGAAAGGTCGGAAAAGCTGCCGTTCGTCAAAGATGGACCAGTCCGGCACCGGCAACCGGTCCAGGTCCTGAAAGCGGCGCAGGGGATTTTTGCTTACTTTGCCATTGTTTTGGTACCACAGATTGGGGATTTTTCTCGTGTCCCTGCCAGCATCCAGGGCATTGCACAGCTCCACCAGCGGACCTTCCCCTTCGCCCAGGCAAACCATGTCCACAACGCTTTCGCGCAGAGTCTCTTCAGGTTCCAGGGTGGCATGCACGCCGCCCATCACTACCAGGCACTTCGGACAGACCATGCGCAGCACGTCCAGGATTTCGTCAACATTGGTGGTCATGGCGGAAACCGCCAGAAGATCCGGATCAAATGCCTTGAGCGTTTTTAAAAATGCTTCCTTCAGATCGACAATAGGATCATCTTCGACCAGGTCTTCGAGCGTGTACGGAGTTTCCTTGAAAATTGCAGAGCCCGCATTCTGGCTTCTCCGGTAAGCGGCCGGCTTTAGAAAGGTGGTGTCAAAAAGCCCGACCTGGTGGCCGTTTTCTTTCAAAAGCGCGCTCAAAACGGCAATGCCACCGGGGATCCCGATTTCCAGGTAATCCGAATAATGAAAAAATAGAACCTTCATGCTGAACGTTCCCTAACCGCTAAAGCCGGGAACCCCGGTAATGTTTCGGCAAAACGTTTAGTGCGCTCCGAGTCGAGAGGTACAATCGTCAAATTCATTTAACGCATCCTCGCGATACCATTGAAAGCATCTGTGACCCTATACATATCCTCGTCCGACATTGCCGCATACATGGGAATAGACAAGCAGTTGCTAAAATAGGTTTCGGCGTTTTTACAGTCCCGTTGCAACAATCCCAATTGCCGGTAAAACGGATGCCGATACACCGGCATGTAGTGGACCTGGGTGCCGATACCCATCTGTTTCAGGATATTCATGACGTCATCTCTGGCAACATG
>JACNIG010000207.1 GCA_014383215.1 Candidatus Desulfatibia vada
AATAAAACATTTTCAAACCGCCGAATTTAAAACATTTTCAGGTCGCCCCTGACACTAGAGCTTCATAGCATCCCAATTAACATCTTCAGTTACCTGTGTAAGCTGCTTGGCAGTGTCAATCATCAGCTCAGCAAGCTTTTCCAAGAGGAATTCGTTTACCTCATTCTTGTTAAGGTGGTTCCGGGTGCCATCCAGGTCAAAGGTGCCGTGTATTATGGCTGGGAATGGGAATTTTACCTCTGTACGGAAAAATGAGAACAGCCTGTTTATGTTATCATCTATGTTTTCGCTGACCGCAATTCTTAGGTCGTACTCGAATTGTTTGGTCATCTCATCCTGTCTTAGATGCTCTGGCAGTTCATCAGTGCTGCTGAATATGCGCCATTTTTTAGAATCGATTACCTTGCCGCTTTCATCCTGAAGCTGGATTTCCTCATAATCGTCATCTTTGGCATCATCTTCTTCATCATCTTCGGGGGGGATTCTTGCTATTGTTTCATTTCGTTCCGGGCTTTCCAGCTTAATTTTCCTTAGATTATTCAGGAATAAGGCCACTTCCATGCGTAGCTCGTTGATCTGTTGCTGGATGTCCTGTCTGACTTTATCAGATGAAAAATTAATAACGATATATGTGTCATATTCAGAAGTATTAATATCATAGGTTTCTTTCCATTTCGGCACAGCTAAAGTTGCTATAGGGTATTCTTCACTTTCAGTGGAGGCTTTTTCAATTTCTGTCTTAAGTTCAGGATGCTTTTGTAACAGTGATTTAAAAAAACCGATGGCATTATCCTTTGAAAATGCGATTGAGAACGGCCCGCTTTTTATTCCGATTGATTGGCTCCAGTTTAAGACGGATCTGAATCCGAGGCCCTTGTAACCTATTTTCTTTTGGCGTTTAATTTTTGGGCTATTATCAGAATACATCAGCGAAAGGATACCATCCTTTGAGAAAGGCGTACCATTATTCGCAATAATCAACCTGTCTTGTTCAAGCTTAATCAGAACTGAAGGGTTTTCTGTATTTTCAGCCTCATCATCCGCGTTCTGTAAAAGCTCCAAAAGCTGCCGCCCGTGATAACCCTTACTACGATCTATCTCACGGCGGTAAGCCCCGGTCATATTCAGGATTTTGGCGACGTAGCTCTGCTCGACTTTTCCAACCTCAAGCTTTACCCATTCCTGCATGTTAGCCACGGAATTCATATATCACCGATAAAAATTGTACACAAATTAAGGAAATGGTTTTAAAGGAGAAATTTTCTACTTTAATTTTATAAATTGTCACCAATCTATGTTGTTTATTCGAGCCATATAACGGAAAGGTAAGGGGCCGGGCGGGCAACACCGTTAAACTTGCAAAAAGTTAAAAAAGTCGTAAAAAAACAAGGTGGTTGAAAAAGTCGTACGTAAAGCCCGGTCCCGCTTCACCGGTTTTTTCGGCCCTTGGCCGTCTACAATTTATTGATAAAAAAGTATGTTATGGTATCTTCTGTATATTTTTAATTGAAAAACCATATTTACCAAGTGATATAATTAGTTTTTTAAGACCACCTTTCCCAACATTACGCAGTCGCAGCAACTTGCGCTGATCGTACTCAAGAATTTCTTGAATATTAGTAATGTCGCTTTCCCATAGCGCATTCAAAATTCTGCTTGGAACTTCAGGCAGTGCCCATATCGAACTATGGAGGGTCACTTTTTCATTTATCCCCGCACCATCTATAAAAATCTGAGCATGTTTTCTGAGTTCAGTAATAGGTGCCGCTGGAACAAAAGGATTCCAACGTAACGTGTCATAAAGAGCACGATTTGACTTAAAACAATATGTGTTGACAATTGTTTGACATTTCAGTTTTGAAATTCCATGCAAATGTGCGCACTTTGGAAGAGGCATGCCTTTTAAAATGGATATAGCTACTTGCTTTTCCAACTGAGAAAAGACCTCTGCACTATATTCGTCTGATTTCATCTTTTGGTATACCGTGTTTTCATTAAGGCCGAACGCCCCCGCATAAGCGGCGGGCCGATTTAAGTTTTACGTTCATTTGTATGAGAGCGTGCAGGCCGCTTGCCCGTCCGACTTCATGCGGTTGTTCGGCGATGCCGACCATATAGAAAGCTAACTGTGCATTTCAGAAAGAACTTTTTTAAGGATATCATCAACCCATTGAATATTCTCTAATACCTCTTGAGGCGCATTTCCCTGGGAGCAAATGTTTCTAATAATGAGAAGAAGTGGTGGCATTAGCCTTAGATTTCTTACAACCTCCCAACTCATTGCTTCATCAATATGGAATAAAGCTCGATCCCATCCTTCAAATCCAGCTGCTTCAGCCACGGATTCTCTTAAAAGAATCCATGCACCTTGAAGATCGGAAAGGATTGTTTTTGCGTATCCTGTTGGTTCTTCTGTAAATGGCATATTTTCAATTCTTTTTAATTTATGCGCCGAACAGGTATTAGTGGGAATCTCGTATATCCAATAGGTGGGAATCCTCATAGCACCATATTGCGGGAGTCCTCATAGCAACCTATTGCGGGCCGGGTTTTAATAGTTTTACTGAGATATATTTTTAAAGCTGCACAGAAAAATGTGCACTGATTATATTGTATTTTATTGACTTCCCAAACTGCCGGAACCGTCTATTTTATATAAAATCAATCTGTTGAAAATATGGCGCATAAATTGCTCATATTGGGGATGGTAAAGGTGTGCAATTCTAATAAATTCTTTGAAAAAGCATAATGGAACATAAAGCAAATAATGTCATTGATAAGAATTCCCTTTTCGGAAGCGGGATAAGGCAAAATTGAATGTTGTGTGCGACCTTCGGATGAATACCAACATATTGTGCCGTTATTGATATAGCGGCAATTCTTATCCAGCTTCCGGCAGATTTCAGATACCTGATAACAGGCATCTTGTCAACCACCGGGTTTTATCAAAATGTACGACTTTTCAGGAAATTTAGGCGCAGACCACCTGTCTTGTCGAGAGCAAATTTTGTTGATTGGAGGATTGTCTATAAAGATTTTCAGCATCCTTATTATAGCTTCAGTTTCTATCGCAACACAAAGAACATACTTGCCAACTACCCAAAATTCACATCTGTAAAGTCAATCGTAACCGACAATAAACCCGTCGAATTCATCCCAGAAGATCGACCGGACAGCATCCGTCTCTTTGAGGATTTCGTGGCGTGCTTTTGGAATAACCTTGAACCGGCATTGTTTCAGCCGGGCGCAGATCGATTGTTGAGCGTCAAGGGAAACGATCTTGTCCGATCCGGCGCTTACCATCAAAATCGGGATGGTGATATCTTTGCCAAACCCGGGTGCGGCCAAAATATCTATGGACGCAAACGTCGCTAACAGCCAACCATAAGTTACGCCGCCAAGGGCAAGATCCGGATTTTCCTTAATAGCCCTTTTTTCATCCATAAACCGCACAGGATCCGAAGTCAGAAGGTTGCCTTCAAATTTTTCATCTTCGGAAAAATAATCGCCGGAACCGACGGCATAATCCTGATCCCAGCCTGCCTTGCCGGCAATGCGGGTAATGCCCTTGGCAAACCACCTGGGAAAGGGGGACGTTAAAATGTCGATCATGGGCGACACCAAAATCGCGCGTTCAATGGCCCCTTGATGTTTATGAAGATAACGCAGAGCAATATGGCCACCCATGGAATGGGCCAGGATAATCAAAGGAGATACGGCTTGCGGTTTAACAAGTTTATCAACAAATACGGCCAAATCACTGATATAGTCATCGTAGGTTCTGACAAATCCTTTATGCCGGTTCGACAGCATCCGCGATGAAAGCCCCTGGCCGCGCCAGTCAAAACTATAAACATCAAAGCCTCTCTGCTGCAGTTCGCCGATGATCTCAGTGTATTTTTCCATAAATTCCGTTCTGCCGCTCAGCAGGACCACTGTGCCCCGGCTTGCAGCTTTATCACTGCGCCAGATACCGTAACGCAATGAATAGTTATCCCTTGTGGTCATCATGCCAAACGGTGATAACATGCTTTCCTGGGCTGCCGCATGCGGTTGCATCATCAGTAAAACCCCTGTAAATAGTATAATCCGCCCTACCCTGATTCTGTTATCAATAAATTTATAAATTACTACCATGCCTATTTTTTATTAACCACCGTTTTTTTATACTTCAATTGAACGAAAAAAGCTCAATTGAGTTAAAAGTGTACATTGACGACTTTGTGCTTTTCCATTATGCTTTCAGTAGTTAACTTAGGTATCGGGGTGTTATTATTAATAAGTATTATCTGTCAGCGGAATGGATGATCTTTTTTTAAAGTGTGTGCTGTTTGAGTGTATTAGGGATCCGTTAGAAAGAACAGGCGTATGCCGCAGTTGTTGCATAGCAAACGATTGCCCATCGTAAAGCAAACCTGTTCTTTTTTGTGAGAAAAGCCTCTGTTCTTTCTTTACGAGCCCTTATACACGAGTTCACACGGTTTAAAAAAAGATTTTCCATGAAGCGACCATAAGAGAAAACTCCCCGCCCCTGAGTTAAATACCACCCTAATTGAGCTACATTCGGGCAAAAGAATAAATCAACAACAAATAATGTCAACTTTTTTTCTGGAGAAAAAATGGCCAAGCACTCTCACAACCATGTCGAGACCTACGATGGTCTCATAGGATTCGGTCTTGACCGGGAAACTGATGAAAACACGGTTATCTATTACCTGCAAAAATTTTCCGATGACGAGCTGATGAGCATAATAATCAAAAAAATGAGCGCAGATGAACTTGAGGAAATATTTAACATGCTGATCCGTCTTATTAAAAATCATTTGACGCACAAAGAATATCACACTCTTTTTCTTAAAGATAACCTTTGATGAAGTCGTTAAAAGCCGATTCATCATGTGTTTGGTCTTTAGTATTTTGTGTTTTGTTTGAAATACCCAACCCGGCTAAGCCGGAACCAGATTGTTGATTGTTGATTGTTGATTTGTGGAATCGCTTCGCTCTGTCATTTTTATTTGTCTGTCGCATAAATGATACGCAAGCATGATGGGATTTGAATAAATAGGTACTAATAATATACAAGCTTGTTAGATCTCTAAACACTAAACACCAAATACAAAATACTTTCGCAAAAAGAACGTTTTGCTAACTCCCAAAAGACTGTCATGTAACTCAAACATTTTTTTAAAATGAGGAAGAAATTATGTTCACTGCAAGGCAATTGGAAAGATATGCGGACGTCCTTTTGTGGGGCCTGAAGACCGCCCGAACGGCACGATTCAAACAAGGCGATATTGTCTTGATCCGGTTTGATAAGCCGGCAATACGGCTTGCTGAAATCCTTTATGCCAAACTTTTGGATATGGGATTGAACCCGGTACCGCGCATGACTCATACCACCACAATGGAACTCGATTTTTACAAGCTGTCAAACAGCAAACAACTCGTTTTCACGCCCCCGGGTGATGCATCCCTTTCTAAGAGTCTTAACGGCGGAATTTTCCTGCATGCCCCGGAATCCTTGACTCACCTGAGCGATATAGATCCCAAAAAGATCGGTAAAGTTGCCGTATCCAGGAAATATTTGCGTGATATTCTCGACAAACGCGACGATGAAGGCGCTTTCGGCTGGACCCTGTGTATCTTCCCCACCAAAGCCCTGGCCCGTCACGCCGGGCTCTCATTAAAGAACTACACCGGCCAGGTCATCAAAGCCTGCTTTCTGAACAGAACATCGCCAATATCCCACTGGAAATCTATTTACAAAAAAGTACAATCCATAAAAAAATGGCTCAACAGCATGCAAGTAAACTATTACCATATCGAATCTGCAAATATCGACCTTGAAATCACTCCCGGCGCAAAAAGAAAATGGATTGGCATCTCCGGACATAATATGCCGAGCTTTGAAATATTTACCGTACCGGACTGGAGAGGAACAAAGGGGAAGTACTTTGCAAACCAGCCTTCATTCCGCAGCGGCAATTATGTAGAAGGCGTGCAGCTCGAATTTCAAAAAGGTGCGGTCGTCAAAGCCCAAGCTCAAAAGGGAGAGGATTTTGTCAAAAAGCAACTCTCAATAGATAAAGGCGCCGACAAGCTGGGCGAATTCTCTCTGACTGACAAAAGATTTTCAAAAATCAACACGTTCATGGCCAATACGCTGTTTGATGAAAACTACGGCGGCAAATTTGGTAATTGTCACGTGGCTCTGGGTTCTTCCTATTCAGACGCCTATGACGGCGACCCCAAAAAATTAACAAAAAAAACAAAGCAAAAATTAGGCTTTAACGATTCGGCCCTCCACTGGGATCTGGTAAATACCGAAAAGAAAAGAGTGGTCGCCCACCTTGCATCCGGCAAAAAGCTCACCATCTACGAAAACGGCAAGTTTACATATTAATCCTGATCGCCATAGCCACAGAGGTTATGGTTTGAATATTTTTATTCTAAAGAGGCTCTCCAATTAAGTGCCTAAAGTTTAAAGTGCCTAAAGTGAGCTAAAGTTATGGAACTCGCCTCCGGCGAGGACAATTATAATAAAATTTGGTAGGATACCGTAACTTTAGGCACTTTAGCTCACTTTAGTTCACTTTAGGCACTCCTCTATTCTTACCGTAATGGCAAACGCCTTTTATTGTACCACTGATAGAGGTAGCGTTTATATCGAGGAATCAAAGGAAGGTGGATGCATTCTTCTGCATCTCTGCAAAATCCTGCTCGGTAAGACCGACACCACGTACAATCTTTATTGCCATATTCTGATCAATCAGATCACCGGGCTCATGGGCGTCCGTGTTGATAACAAGCTTTGCGCCGACCTTGCGGGCCAAACCAGCGACATGCCCGTTGGTCAGGCAGTGCCCTTTGCGGGCGGATATCTCCAATAAAATCCCTTTTTCTTTGGCCTTAACGGCATCTTCCTCCGTGAGCAGGCCCGGGTGGGCAAGCACGTCAATATCTGCATCCAGGGCGGCACGATTGGTTCCGGGAGCAACCGGCTCGACCAATGTCTCACCATGGACCAGAACGATCTTGGCTCCCAGCTCGCGAGCCTTTTCGACGGTTGTTTTGATCTGATCAGGCGGAACATGGGTGATTTCTATCCCCGGGATAACCGTAAGATTCAAGGACCTGTTCAACTCCCGGGCAATGACAACGATTCTGGGAATGATGAAATCGATGTTGGACAGGTCGCCGTGGTCGGTGATCCCTATGGCTTTATGTCCGGCAAACTCCGCGCGCCTTGCCAGCTCGGATGGTATCAAAACCCCGTCACTGAAAATTGTATGCATATGAAGATCAATCATATTTTGTATTTTCCGAAATCGTCAGGTGTAAGTTTTCCAAGATATTCGGCCCATTTTTTCCCTTCTTCAGTCTCATCTATCATCTCATAATCAGTGTCAAACGTCTGAGATTGTTCGATGATTTTATCATCCACATAAATTGGGGCGCTAAATCGGATTGCAATCGCAATCGCATCGCTGGGACGGGCGTCCATATGAAAATTTCTCTCTTCGGAAGTAAAATATATTTTGGCGTAAAAAGTATTATTCTTTAGATCACACACTTCAATCTTGGAAACATCGAGATTCATAGTCTCGATGAAATTTTTGAAAAGGTCATGGGTCATGGGCCGATCAAACTTGATGTTTCTGAGTGCCGAAGCTATGGACGTGGCTTCGAGCAATCCGATCCATATAGGGACCGCCTGATCACTTTTCACCGATTTTAATATGATAATCGGCGTATTTGATGTCGGATCCATGGTCATGCCCGCTATGGTTACTTCATGCAACATGAGCTTTTTCTCCTCTAAAACCAAGGGGTATATTGGCCGCCTTGACCGGTTCGCCCCAAAGTGAATGGGGAAATGCTTTCATAATCCTGATTCTAACCAATTTGCCGGCGATAATCTCATCGCCGTATATACCGCCGTCACTCTGAACGAAATTGACGATTTTATTTGTTGATGTCCGGCCGGTCCACTGAAAATCCTGCCGGCCGCCGTGTAAATCAACTACTTTTTGTTTCTTGCTGTAGCCCTCAACAAGAATTTTTTCCTCAGATCCTACCAGCGCCTCATTTGCTTGGGTCGTATAATAATCCTGAAGATCCAGAACCGCTTTCAATCTTTCTTTCTTTTCCTGTTCTAAAATCTTTTCCGGCAAACGAGTTGCCGTTGCGTTGGGACGATCAGAATACTTAAACGCAAACAGACCGTCAAATCTTACTTCTTTGATCAACTCTGTGGTCTGCTTGAAATCATGTTTGGTCTCTCCTGGAAACCCCACGATAATATCGGATGTAATGGCGATTTCAGGACACAAAGTACGCAGTTTTTTTACTTTTTCAAGGTACAACGCGCGCGTATATTTCCGATTCATCATGGCAAGGACCCTGTTTGATCCTGATTGTACGGGTAAATGAATATGCTTGCACAGCTTTGCAAGATCTTTAAACGCAAACATAAGGTCCTTTGAAAGGTCTTTGGGATGGGAAGTCGTAAATCTGATTCTCAAAAGTCCGTCGATTTCGTTCACAAGTTCCAGCAGCCGCGAAAATGTCAAAAGACCTTCTTTTTTCCCGTAGCTGTTTACATTTTGACCCAGGAGGGTAACCTCACGTACACCTGCTTTAACCAGAGTGCGAATTTCATTAATTATTTTCTCGGGTTCCCTGCTGACTTCCCGACCTCGCACGTACGGGACCACGCAGTATGAACAAAAATTGTCACACCCCTGCATGATGGTTACAAAACGCGTAACCTTTCCATTGTCAGATTCATTGCCGTCAAAATCAAATTCGTCGATACCTTCCGACATGTCAACATCAACAACCCGGCATCTTTCTGATTCGATCTGCTCTATTAAGCGCGGCAACCGGCTGATGGCACTTGTCCCGAAAACCAGATCCACATGTCCCATACGCTCGATGATCCCGGCACCTTCCTGCTGGGCTACACATCCTCCAACGCCGATTAAAAGATCGGGTTTTGATCTTTTCATATCGGCCAGACGCCCCAAAAAGCTGAAGACTTTTTGTTCAGCTTTTTCCCGGATTGCACAGGTATTGACAACAACCAGATCCGCCATCTCCATCAACGGGGTCACCTTGTACTCAAGGGGCCTTAAAACCGCTGCAATCTGATCGGAGTCATAATGATTCATCTGACATCCGATGGTGTTGATATATAGATATTTTGTATTCATTTTATTATGCCTGAAAAATCTGGTCCGCTGGGCCAGGTCAGAGATACCCGGCTCTGTCTAAAATCTTAAAAGTGCCTAAAGTTTGAAGTGAACTAAAGTGAGCTAAAGCCAAAAAAGGTTGTGCCCGTTGGCCCGTTATGCCGGTTAGCCCGTAATTTAATGCCGGACAACGGGCTAACCGGTTAACCGGCTAACCAGACTTGGGCACTTCAAACTTTAGTTCACTTTAGGCACTTAGTGTATTGTTCAATCATGATATCTTTTTTAAGGTCCTGCAAAATCATCTCTACATCCGCCTCGCATCCGGGAGCAATTCGAAACATCACGATGCCCGCCTGCGGATCGATCGTTGTTGAGACTGCTAAACCGTCATAGGCCTCAAAAATAAATTTAAGAAAGGCGATTTCTCTCCGATCAACACGATAATATTGCTTGATGGTTTCCAACGTCGCTAAAGCGCCCTTATATTTCAGCCTTTATTTTATTTGTGCTCACGATGGTATCCAATTCAGAAATGAGCACTTTTTGTCCTGATCACGCGTGCGGCGAAGCCTTGGCGAAGACGTAAGGCCGCATCCGCCGTCGCCCTTAGAAAAGGGCTATGGCGGGACAAGCAAGGGTTTTCGGTGAGGCGTACGTCTGTACGCCGCAGCCGGAAACCCGCGGAGAACGCCGAGCAGGGCAAAAAGGGCCATTTATGGATGGATACTAATCAGGGTATCACCATTACACTTTCCATTTCAATAGAAAAATCCGGGTGCAATATTTTGCTTGCAATCCATATTGCTTGACATTATTATCCCAAAGATAAATGTTTAAAAATCGATATTGTTCTCAGTAATAAAGGGATGTTTTTCAAAAGTCTCTAAAGGTGATTGCATATGGCTAAAATATTTCGACAGAGCACACGCGAATCAACCATATTATCGAAAATCGAATCTTCAAAAGAATACGCCCGCAGAAGGGCGATCGCCGGTATTAGAGATTGTGATGAACCGCTTTCCAATGCCATCGCCATGAAACTTATTGAAAGCAATCTGGTGGAAACCACCAGCAAAAATACCCTTGAGGAACAAATTTTAAAGTGCCTCGGCAGACTGACCCGCGCTGAAGACTTTGATGTTGATTATCAAACTGCACCTTTTCGGAGCATTGTGCACCAGCCACATGTCGTCAGCCTTTACGTAACCTCTTTTGTAATCGAAACTCTTATTAACCATAAAGCTGTTGTCGACATCTACGGTTCCGACGAAGAAATATACCACTGTATAAATCAGCAAGTCACTAAATTTCTGCCGTAACAATGCGCCCTTCCTTCTACCCCAGGCTGGTGAACGGACCTTTTGACGACCCCGGTCTGTTTGTGCCCTTTTTACTCGAAAAACGCGCTGTCATGTTCGATCTGGGCGATATTCATGCTCTTTCGCCGCGGGATATCCACAAGACAAGCCATATCTTTATTACCCATACACATATGGACCATTTTATCGGTTTTGACCGGTTGCTGCGCCTGTTCCTCGGCCGTGATCAATCGATCTGTATGTACGGTCCGAAAGGCTTCATACAAAACGTTGAGGGCAAGCTGGCCGGGTATTCCTGGAACCTGGTCAAGCATTACGGCTATCAATTCAGCTTACAGGTCAGCGAGGTTCACCCCGACCATTTGATAACTAAAGAATACCTGTGCCGGAACAGATTTCTCCCGGCCCAAAAGGATATCAAGCAACCTTTTAACGGTATTCTACACCAGGAAGCGGCCCTGTCTGTTTGTGCCGAATTGCTGGACCACGATATCCCCTGCCTCGGCTTTAGGCTCCAGGAAGGCTTTCACATCAACATTATGAAAGAGCGTGTTGCCAAGCTTGGACTTGAAACCGGTCCCTGGTTGAATGAATTCAAACAGGCCCTGTTCAACAGTCAAGACCCGCATTCAGAATTTACAGTTAAATGCGGGGAAAATCTTTCAATACAAAAACGATTTGTCGTGGGTGAGCTTGCCAAGCAGATTGCCCTGATTACACCGGGGCAGATAGTAGCGTATATCGCGGATGTTGCTTACAGCAAATCGAATGTGGAAAAAATCGTAAAGCTCGCCAAGGATGCGGACCACCTCTTTATTGAAGCCGCTTTTCTTGAAGATGACAGGGATATTGCCGGGGAAAAAGGTCATCTTACCGCCTGGCAGGCAGGCCGGATTGCCGGCATGGCCAGGGTAAAACAATTCACCCCTTTCCATTTCTCGCCCAGATACACCGGCCGGGAGCATCTTTTGGAAAAAGAGGCCCGCCAGGCCTATGAAAAAGAAATAAAAAAATCTCTAGCTAATACCTAACCCGGATAAACCGGAATTAAATAAAATTCTCTCGCAAAGGCGCAAAGACGCCAAGATTCTTAAAAAATTTATCTTTGTTTTCCTTTGCGGGCTTTGCTCCTTTGCGTGAAATAATGTACTGCTCAATAATTGATTTTTGCCATAAAATACAAATATTTTCACTTAAGGGACTAAATAAAATATACAACTTTTAAGAATAGAACGCCTTAATCTTTTCCACCACATAGGCCTGCTGATCATCAGACATCTCGGGATATACAGGCAGGGCCAGGGTGTGGCCGGCGGCGTGTTCGGCTGCAGGGAAGTCCCCTTTTTTGTAATTCAGTTCTGAAAAGCATTCCTGTAGATGCAGAGGGAGCGGATAGTATACCTCCGTGCCGATGCCGGCATCATTCATAAACCTGCGCAGCTCGTCTCTTTTGGTCTTGACGCTGATGACAAACTGATTATACACGTGGCGGTCCTGGCTTTCAGCCGGAATCCAGACAACATCATCAAGTCGGGCTAATGTAAATAATTCTCTGTATTTGCGTGCGTTTTCCCGGCGGGCATCAGTCCAGTCGTCAAGATATTTCAACTTTACACAAATAACGGCCGCCTGCAGTGCGTCCAGCCTGAAATTTCCGCCTATTAGCGGATGATAATATTTAGGGCCGGAACCATGAACCCGCAGCGTGCGCACTTTATCGTAAAATTCGTCTGTATTTGTTGTGACAGCCCCTCCATCACCAAAAGCGCCCAGATTTTTGGAAGGAAAAAATGAAAAACAGCCGAAATCACCCATGGAGCCTGCCCGCCGCCCTCTGTATTCGGCCCCGATGGCCTGGGCGGCATCCTCTATAACCACAAGATTGTTGTCAGCGGCAACCTTTAAGATTGGATCCATGGTCGCACACTGGCCATAGAGATGGACCGGAATAACGGCTTTAAGGCTTGCCGACTCCGCGCTGGTCATAGCAGATAAGAGACTCTCTAAATGTTCGCAAGAGATATTATAAGTATCAGGATCAATATCCACAAAAACCGGTCTGGCCCCTGTTCGGGTTATGGACCCGGCTGTTGCAAAAAAAGTATAGGGTGTTGTAATAACCGCGTCTCCCGGTCCGATTTCAGCGGCCATCAATGCAACCAGAAGCGCATCAGTTCCGGATGAAACCCCCACGGCGTGCTTTGAAGAGCAATAGGCAGCAATCTCCTTTTCAAGCCTCTCAACCCGGGGGCCAAGGATAAAATACTGGCTCTCAAAGACTTCATCCGTTACTTTCAGGATCTCTGCCCTGATGGTTTGATACTGAGCTTTCAAGTCGAGTAAAGGTACTTGCATTTGTGCTTTTTCCCGTTAAAGAATTTGTAAAGAATCCGGGTCTAGAGGACCAGGCTTTGGTTTGCCCCTGAAAGGGGCGGCTCTCCTGGAAATTGGACAAGTTCGAAGTGACTAAAGTGATCTAAAGTGCCTAAAGTTATGGAGTCGCTTTGCTCCGCTGATTTTATATAATTGACAGAATACCTTAACTTTAGCTCACTTCAAACTTTAGGCACTTCAGGCACTTATTTGTTGCGCCTTATGGAAGATGTGGCCGGGCTGCAAACAGTTTCAACAGCATTATAGCCAAGCAGCCCGTTAACCTCCCGGGCCAGAGGCCGGCCGGCCCTTAATTGCAAGGTACTCGGCAGAGCGATAATTGTTTCTGTCTTTCCGGGACTCAGCAGGTGAACATACCCCTGGCATGATCCCGGATGTTTTTGAAATATTTTATGCAATTGAATCAACGCTGCCTTATCCGTATTGCTGATGTCAAGATTGAAATGAACGCTTGCGCTCCAGGTCTCTTCGGCTTTTTTTATGGGTATGATTATATCCGCTAAAATTTTTACCGAGTTTTCATCCTTTTGCAGCTGACCCTGAACGATAATAGGATTATCATCGACAAGCAAATCATAAACTTTTACATATACTGAAGAAAAGACCACAACTTCAACCGAGCCGCGCAGATCCTCAATAGCCACAAAAGCCATCAAATCGCCCTTTTTGGTCTTTATTGTTTTGGTATTTCTGACCAGGGCGCCGATTCTGACAATTTCTCCGTCATTGCGTTCCTGCAGCCCCGCAGAATCTGTATTGGTGAACTTTTCCAGTATATCCTCATGTCTGGACAATGGATGCCCGGTAATATAAAAACCGAGAGAGTCTTTCTCAAACGCCAACATCTGTTTTTCATCCCATTCTTCGATCACCGGCACCGGCGGCAAGTTGATAACCGGTCGGCTGCCCTCTATGTCAAACAATCCCATCTGTGGGTCCGACCGCTCCCTCTGGAGCCTCTGCCCGTATTCGAGACTCTCTTCCAATGACGCCGTCATCCGGCTGCGGTACTGCCCGGTGGAATCAAAGGCACCGCATTTAATAAGGCTTTCGACAACACGTTTGTTCACTTTTTTCAGATCAACACGATCGCAAAATTCAAACAATGAGTTGAATTTTCCATCTTTTCTGGCCTCAATAATGCCATCAATGGCACTTTCGCCGACGTTCTTAACAGCCACAAGTCCGAATCTTATTTTTGAACCGGAAACGGTAAATTCCTTACCGCTTTCATTGATATCCGGAGGAAGGACTTCAATGCCCTGACTGCGACATTCAGCTATATATTTGACGACGCCGTCAATGGAATGCATTTCACTGGTAAGCAGTGAAGCCATGAACTCCACGGGAAAATGTGCTTTGAGGAAGGCAGTTTGGTATGCAATCAGCGCATAGGCGGCGCTGTGAGACTTGTTGAACCCGTACCCCCCGAACTTTTCCATGAGATAAAAGATTTTCCCGGCTTTGTCGGATGGTATGCCGTTGGCGGTGGCACCCTGCATAAAGCGCTCGCGGTGCTCGGCCATTATCTTTGGAATTTTCTTTCCCATGGCCTTTCTCAAATCGTCGGCTTCAGCCATGGAATAATCTGCCAGGTCACCGGCAATGTTCATAACCTGTTCCTGATAAACAATAACGCCGTATGTTTCTTTAAGAATCGGTTCTAATTGGGGTACACTATATTCGACCACTCTTTTACCATGCTTTCTTTCCACAAAATCATCCACCATGCCACTCTCAAGGGGACCGGGACGATATAGAGCAACAAGGGCGATAACTTCATCGAAGGTTTCCGGTCTGAGCCTGACGAGCAGGTCTTTCATACCGCTGCTTTCAAGCTGGAAAACACCGGTAGTATTACCGGACGCAAGCAATTTGTAAGTGTCAGGATCATTTAAATCGAGGGTTGAAAGATCGGGCGGATTGCCGCCCTGTGCGGCAATAAGCGCAAGGGTACCCGCAATCACCGTCAGGTTGCGAAGGCCCAGAAAATCAAATTTCACCAACCCTATCTTCTCGACACAGTTCATGTCGAACTGAGTCACGACCTCACCCTTTTTGCCTTTGTAAAGCGGAAGATAGTCCACCAGCGACCGGTCGGCGATGACAACACCGGCTGCATGGGTTGAGGCATGCCGCGGGAGCCCTTCGAGAACGCGGCAGATATTGATCAAATCGGCAATTTCAGGTTTCTCCCGCACCAGATCTTTAAGTCGCGATTCCTGCTGAAGAGCTTCATCAAGGCTGATATTTAATACATCCGGAATCATCTTGGCAATTGCATCCACCTCAAAAAGCGGAATATCCAAAGCCCGGCCTACGTCACGAATTACGGCCCGGGTCTTGAGTTTTCCAAAAGTGATGATCTGTGCCACAGAATCATTGCCACCGTATTTATCTGCCACATACTTAAAGACTTCTTCCCTCCCGTTGATGCAAAAATCAACATCGATATCCGGCATGCTTTTGCGAGCCGGATTGAGAAAACGCTCGAAAATCAGGCCATGTTCAAGGGGATCAAGATCTGTAATTCCGAGTGAATAGGCCACGAGGCTCCCGGCCGCCGACCCCCGCCCGGGTCCCACAGGAATATTATGCTCTTTGGCATAGCGGATAAAATCGGCCACAATCAGAAAATAACTTGCAAAATCCATGGAATTGATGAGGCCGATTTCATATTCAATTCTTTCGATATAGAGTTTTTCATCAATATCGGGGTTCTTGGCCTTTATAATATGCAGTTTTTTTTCCAGCCCCTGCCGGGCACTGGCTTCCAAAAGCGCATTCAGAGTCTGGTCCGTAGATGTTTCAAATTTGGGAAAGTGATAATTATTAAAGTCGAATTCAAGATGGCAGCGCTTGGCAATCTCCACGGTGTTATCAAGTGCACCCGGATAGTTTTTGAAAGCAGCATGCATCTCGGTTTTTGATTTAAAATAAAGCTGGTCGGTTCTAAACTTTAAGCGTTGCGTGTCGTCAACGGTCTTGCCGGTCTGGATACACAAAAGTACATCATGGGCCCGAACATCTTCCTTGTTGAGGTAATGGCAATCATTGGAGGCAACCAACGGAATGGAAAGTCTTTTGCTCATATCCAACAGTGCCTGATTCACTTCTTCCTGAGCTGCGATGCCGTTGTTTTGAACTTCAAGAAAAAAATTGCCTTCACCAAAGAGGTTAAGGTAAAAGTGTGCCGCTTCATCAGCCTGCTCTGATTTGCCTTCCTGAACGAGCCTGGGAATTGCACCATGCAGACAGGCCGACAGACCGATAAGACCGGTGCTGTGCTGTTTTAGAACATCTTTATCTATGCGGGGTCTGTAGTAAAATCCCTGGAGCTGGGCTATGGTGGCCAGCCGGCACAGATTGCGGTACCCCTCCTGATTTTCAGCCAGAATAATCAGGTGGGTCAGCCCTTTATTGTCCTGCGGGGTTCGATCTGAGATACTGCGAGGCGCCACATAGAATTCACACCCTATGATCGGTTTTATACCGGCTCTGTGGGCTTTTTGATAAAACTCCAGGATGCCAAACATGGTGCCGTGATCGGTAATGGCCACAGCTTCCATATCAAAATCACGGGCTCGTTTTAAAAGAGGATCGATCCGCAGGGCACCGTCTAAAAGACTGTACTCGGTATGAACATGCAGATGAACAAAATCGGGGGGCGTATCTGGCATATTTATATTGATTTAAATCTAAAAAACTTGGTCATTTGAGATAGATCAAAGATATCTGGCTTCGCCAATGACTTTAAAAGTGCCTTAAGTTTAAAGTGAGCTAAAGTGCACTAAAGTTAATGTATTCTGTCAATTTTATATGAATAAATGGAGCAAAGCGACGCCTTAACTTTAGGCACTTTAAACTTTAGTTCACTTTAGGCACTTAATATACTGTAATATTAACTCTTTTAAGGAATAAACCAAAGGCGGAGCCCCTAGGATCGGATTCTTTACTCGATTATGAAGTCTAAACTTCCCGGCGGTAGTTGGGAGCTTCTTTGGTAATAATGACGTCGTGAACATGGCTTTCACGCATACCTGCAGCGCTGATTTTCACAAACCGGGCCTTTTCCCTGAGTTCTTCCAGAGTGCGGCAGCCCACATAGCCCATACCGGACTTTAATCCTCCAATAAGTTGATAGATATTATCGGAAAGACTCCCCCGATAGGGAACTCGACCAACAATACCCTCCGGTACCAGTTTGTCGCTTTCAAAATCATCACCCTGGTAGTATCTGTCTTTGCTCCCCTTTTGCATGGCTTCAATGGAGCCCATGCCCCGATAGACTTTGTAACTGCGGCCCTGGTAAATAACCAGCTCACCCGGGCTTTCCTCGGTTCCGGCGAAAAGTCCGCCGATCATTACAACATGAGCTCCGGCGCCTATGGCTTTAGTAATATCGCCTGAAAATTTGATGCCGCCGTCGGCAATTAAAGGAACTCCTGTTTTGCTGGAGACAGGTCTACAATTCAGTATTGCGGTTATCTGGGGTACACCGATACCTGCTACAATGCGGGTGGTACAGATTGATCCGGGTCCGATGCCGATCTTTACACCATCGACGCCTGCTTTAATAAGGTCTTCAGCCCCTTTGGCCGAACCCACATTGCCGGCAATCAGTTCAATATCTTTAAAATTGCTTTTTAATCTTTTAACTGCTTCAATAACGTTTTTGGAATGACCGTGAGAAGTATCGATTAAAATAACATCCGCTCCGGCCTTCAATAGCGCCTCGGTGCGCGGCTCCATATCTGCACCGACACCCACGGCGGCACCGACTCTGAGCCTGCCCATCTCGTCCTTGCATGCATGCGGATATTTTTTTATCTTTTCAATGTCTTTGATGGTTATCATGCCTATCAACCGCCTATTTTTGTCGACCACCAGAAGCTTCTCTATCCTGTGTTTATGCAGCAGCTTTTTGGAATCTTCCAGCGTAATCCCTTCAGAAACCGTAACCAGGTTATCCTTGGTCATAATCTCGGAAACTCTCTTTTCAAGGTCAGTTTCAAATCGCAGATCCCTGTTTGTGACAATACCCGCCAGTTGGTCACCTTTGGTAACCGGAACTCCTGAAATATGATACTTCTCCATCAGCTTCAGCACTTCATGCACCTGCTGATCCGGGTGAATTGTTACAGGATCAACAATCATGCCGCTTTCAGATTTTTTAACTTTGTCAACCTCAACGGCCTGACTCTGGACACTCATATTCCGGTGCATAAAACCGATGCCGCCTTCACGAGCCAGGCTGATACATGCTCGTGACTCCGTGACGGTGTCCATCGCAGCGCTGACAATGGGGATATTCAGGGATATGTTTTTTGTTAATCGGGTAGTTGTATTAACATCGCTTGGTAATACGTCTGAGTATCCGGGAATCAATAAAACATCGTCAAATGAATAAGCTTCTTCAGGCGGTATTTTTAGCATAAGGTCCTCCATCATATAAAAATTTTGTGCGTTGAAATCGAATAACAAAAGGGCTTAGCTTTAGCAATCTTTATTTGTCTCCTTGACATTCAATTAGCACTCGTAATATTTTGAATTCGAAAAAATTGACTTTTCATAGGGTAAAAATTGCCATGCTGATTGAAATCAACACCAGGAACCCCCAGCCACGACTCATCACAAAGGTGGTTGAGGTTATTAAAAGAGGGGGTATCATCGCCTATCCAACCGACACTTACTATGGAATCGGTTGCGATATAATGAACAAAAAGGCTATAGAGAAGATATATCTCTTAAAGCAGCGCGATAAAATTAAGCCTTTCAGCTTTCTCTGTTCAGACCTCAAAAACATCAGCCATTACGCCAAAGTTTCAAACTATGCTTATAAAACCATGAAGCGGCTTTTACCGGGCCCCTATACTTTTGTGCTTGAAGGTTCCAAGCTGGTCCCTAAAATCATGCTTACCATGCGCAAAAACGCCGGGATACGGGTGCCTGACAACTCGATTTGCCTCGAACTGGTTAAAGAGCTGGGAAATCCGATTATTAGCACCAGCGCCTCCAGGCCGGATGGCACCCTTTTTTTTGACCCCTCTCTGATTCATGACTATTTTCAATCCAGAATTGATATCGTCATTGATGGTGGACCTGTTCCGGGATACCCTTCAAGTGTTATATCACTGATCGATGACATTCCCGAAGTCATTCGCGAAGGTAGAGGCGATGTCAGCCTTTTCATCTAATCCAACCCGAATCCAAAGAAAAGGCCACAAAGTCACAAAGACACTAATGTCATTAATTAGTAATCAGTTATCCCTTACTGATCACTCCTCACTGATGACTGGTCATCCGGCAGCTTTCTAAAATTATAAACGCCCCTAAAAAGGAGCGCTCTGCAATGGTCTCTAAATTCGGGTTAGGTTTATTCGGGGCGGTATATATACTCCGCAGACAAAAAAGAATGAAAAACGCGGTTAGAAAACTCTGTTTTGGATAGTTCCGACAGGTATTTTAAAAGGGAAAGCTTTTTTTCCCGGGCGTAAACCGCGGAAATCTTCCCTTTGATGCCGCCCAGACGGCCGGCCCATTCGATAGCATCTTCAAGATTCCCGAGACGATCAACCAGCCCCAAATCTTTGGACTCTTCTCCTGTAAAAATGCGACCATCAGCCAGAAATTCAACTTTGTCCTGATCCATTTTGCGACCTTCAACAATATCCATGATAAATTGTCTGTGGATTTTTTTGGCAAAATCCTTGAGAATAGTCTTCTCTTTGGCTGTCATCTCACGGGCCGGTGATCCTATATCCTTGAATTCCCCACTTTTTATTACAACAGGCACCAATCCGATTTTTTGCAGCAGCTCCTGATAATTTGTAAATCCCATAATAACGCCAATGCTGCCCGTGATCGTGCCGGGGTTGGCAACAATCCCGTCGGTGCCGGCAGCAACATAATATCCGCCGGAGGCTGCGATGGCACCCATGGAAGCGATTACTTTCTTTTTGTTTGAAGTTTTTCTAATCTCCCTGAAAATCTCCTGTGAAGGCCCCACGGCGCCTCCCGGGGAATCGATACGAATGACGATCGCCTTAATAGAATTATCCTCCCGAAAGTGCTTCAGGTTTTGGATAACATTTTTAGCATCCGCAATGATTCCGTTGACCTCAATGATACCTACTTTTTCTCCAAATTCAAAATCAGAGGTCTGGGTACCTAATACAAACAGCAGGGACATTCCTATCATTGCGACCGCTACGATAGAGGTGAAGGTAAGAAGAAAAAAAAGATAAGGGTGTCTGCGGGAGAACATTTTGATAGCCGGTTACTATTCCCCGTTTAATTTTTCTTGAAGATTCTCTCTCAAGATTTCTCCAAAAGTTGAAGTCGCGGGTCTTATATTGTTTACATAGTCACTCAGTAAGTTCTGCTCGTCCTCCATTTCAAGTCTTTTAATTGAAAGGCCGATCCGTCTTTCATCGCTGTTGATATTCATAACTCTGGAGGTAATGACATCCCCAACGTTATATTTGCCAACAGGGGTTTTTATTTTTTCTTTACTGATTTCAGACACATGCACTAGTCCTTCGATGCCCTCTTCCAATTCTATAAAAACACCAAAATCGGTAAGGTTGGTAATCGTGCCGGTAATTTCTTTGCCAACTTGATAGCGCTCAGCTACAGTTGTCCAGGGATCTGTCTGCAACTGCTTTATCCCTAAGGAAAACCTTTCGTACTCTTTTTCAATATCAAGCACTATAGCCTGTATAAGTTCACCTTTCTTGAATAGCTCAGAGGGATGTTTTATGCGCTTTGTCCAGGAAATGTCTGAAATATGTACAAGACCGTCAATGCCTTCGTCGATACCGATAAAAAGACCGAAATCGGTTATGTTTTTGATTTTTCCTTCTATGGTCGTACCGACCGGATATTTTTCACTGATGACATCCCACGGATTTGGAACCACCTGCTTCATACCAAGAGATATACGTCTGTTTTCAGGCTTTATGTCAAGGACGATAGCCTCAACCTCCTCTCCCACGGAGACTACTTTGGAAGGATGCCGAACCTTGCGGGTCCATGACATTTCCGAAACATGAATCAATCCCTCGACCCCCTCTTCCAACTCCACAAAGGCACCATAGTCCGTGAGACTGACAACCTTCCCGCTTACACGGGAGCCCAGCGGATATTTCTCTGTAGCGGTTGTCCAGGGATCCTCTGTCAGCTGTTTCATGCCCAATGAGACTCTCTCTCTTTCAACATCAAGATTAAGAATCTTTACGGTTATCTCATCGCCGACTGAAAAGAGTTCCGAAGGATGCTTTACTCTTCCCCACGAGATGTCGGTAATATGCAGCAGACCGTCCACTCCGCCAAGATCAACAAAGACACCGTACTCTGTAATATTTTTGACAATGCCCTCAACAAGTTTGTCCTCATGAATAGCAGCTAATGTATCGGTTCGTTGGCTTTCGCGTTTCTGCTCAAGGATAGCCCTTCTGGATAAAACGATATTGCTGCGTTTTCGATTATATTTTAATATTTTAAAAGAAAACGTTTTGCCAACCATATCATCAAGATTGCGAATCGGCCGCAAGTCTGCCTGGGAACCCGGCAGGAAGGCCTGAACCCCGATATCTACTGAAAAACCACCTTTGACACGATTTACAATAACGCCCTCGACCACTCCATCTTCATCATACGATTTCTTGATATCTTCCCATACTTTAACCTTGGTGGCTTTTTCCTTCGAAAGGACAACGCGCTCTTCTTCTTCATCCCACCATTCAACCATAACATCTACAGGGTCGCCGACTTCGGCATTTAAGTTGCCATCTTCATCTTTGAATTCATTTATTCGAATCTGACCCTCTGATTTATATCCTATATCAACCAGGACATGATCCTTGTCCACCGAAATGATCCTACCGGAAACAACCTCCCCTTCCGCAAAACGCTTGAAGCTTTCCTCGTACATGTCCATGAAGTCTTCCATGTCACCAGGAGAGTCTTTATCTGCTTTCTTACTGTCATCAGTTGTCTCATCTTTTTCTGAAGTATCAACCGTCTCCAGTTCTGAAGTATCAACCGTCTCCTGTTCTGAAGTATCAACCGTCTCCTGTTCTGAAGTATCAACTGTTTCCTCTTCCGAAGTATCAACTGTTTCCTCTTCCGAAATATCAACTGTTTCCTGTTCCGAAGTATCAACTATTTCCTGATCTTTTTCCGCAACATCAACTGCTGCTTGAGGTTCTTCGATATCGTTCGTTGTCCCTTGAACCTCCTCTTTGGTGTCAGACACAGTTTGGACTTCCTCTAAATCATCAGCCGTTACCTGGACTTCATCTGTCTTTTCGCCCAGATCCGGTACTGCTTCCGATGACACATTTTCAACGGATGTATCTGCATCAATTTCTTCTATTGACTGCATATCAACAGCGTCTGAATTTGTCTGAACAGGCTCCTCAGAACCTTGTTTTTGCTCTAACTCTTTAGTTGAATCGTTTTTTTCAAGATTATCCATTAAACAAAATACCCCCTAACCATTTTTTTTATACCATGCTCCGCATGCGGCAGCATAACCGACGTAGATATCAGACTCATTTTGAAAAAACAACGATTATTTTTACAAGCTGTCTGACGCGTTCATTAACCCGAATTTCTTAAAAAAATATCAAAAGAAATATACAAGCAAAACAATAACCTAAAACCTAGTCCAAACAAGCCGGAACAAAAAAATATTTGCCACAAAGGCACAAAGACACAAAAGTAATATCTTCTTATTTTTTTCTTTGTGTCTTGGTGTCTTAGTGGCAAGATGAAAAAAGTTTTGCCATAAAATGCATAAATTTCATAACTAAGGTACTAAAACGTGATGAATTCGACTTTATACGAATTCATCAATCTTAGACAACATTAACTCGACAACCGCTTTGACAGAAAATTCAGTAGAATCAATTATTATTGCATCCTTGGCAGGTTTCAAGGGTGCCAAATCTCTGGTGCTGTCATTTTTATCCCGCTTGGCCATATCCCTCTCAACTTCCTCCAAGGTCTGTTGGGTTTTTGTTGTTAATTCCTGGTATCGCCTGAAAGATCTTGTTTTATGAGATGCATCCAGGTAAAACTTTAGATCAGCATCCGGGAACACCACAGTACCCATATCTCGCCCTTCGAAAACAACGCCTTTTTCCTGTCCCATTTCCCTTTGCAGGTCCAAAAGGTACCCTCTGACTACCGGTCTGGCGGAAACCGCCGAAGCAAACATGGTTATTTCAGGCGTACGGATTTTATCCGTAATATCCACATCATTCGATAATAGGCGCAAACCTTGATCGCCTGTTACAAATTTGATTTTCAGAGTGCGGCACAGCTTTTCAAGGCCTTCATCATCGTCTGCATTTAATCCTGCTGATATTGCCGCTAACGCGACCCCTCTGTACAGCGCACCGGTATCGATATATGTGTAAGCCAGACGATGGGCCAGCATCCGGCTTACCGTTGTTTTGCCTGCACCGGCAGGCCCGTCTATTGTAACAAGAAGACGCCTCATACAATTCGTTTCCTGATATCACCGCTACTTGATGTGACTGCTCTAATATTTTGCCCTGGAAAACAGCCCGATATTAGTGCCTAAAGTTTGAAGTGCCTAAAGTGAGCTAAAATTATGGAATTCTGTCCATTATATAAAATCAGCAGAGCGAGCCGACTTCGCCATAGTAGCCTGGCTACGACGGCTGAAAGCGACTCTACAACTTTAGGCACTTTAGATCACTTTAGATCACTTTAGTCACTTTAGCCCAGAACAACTTTCAGGGCTTAAGGACCTGCTCCAACGCTTCTATAAAGCGGGCATTCTCCTCGGCAAGGCCGACATTAATCCTGATATATTGGGGATATCCATATGATTTCATCGATCGTACAATAACACCGTGTCTGAGCATGCTTTCAAAAATTTCATCAGCATCTTTTTCTACGTCAATGAGAAAAAAGTTCGTTTGAGTTGGAAAATATTTAATCCCCAATCTCTCCAGGCCAGCATGCAAATAATCGAGACCTTTATGAGTAATTTCCAAGGTCTTTTTTAAGAAAGCTTTATCATCAAGCGCTGCTTTAGCGCCGATCTGGGCCAGAGAGCTTGTATTAAAGGGTTGTCTGACTCTGTTCAGCAGACCCGCAATTTTTTCAGGCATGATACCATAGCCGATGCGCAGCCCTGCCAGGCCGTATGCTTTTGAAAATGTACGCAGTGTAACCAAAGGCCTGGCTTCGTCAAGGTACTCAATGCCGCTGGTACATCTTTCCTGATCTCTTATAAATTCAAAATAGGCCTCGTCTACGACAACAACCACTTCAGGCGGCAAGCCGACCATAAAGTTCTCAAAGTCTTTTTTGAATATAACGGTTCCCGTGGGATTATTGGGATTACACAAAAAAACCATGCGGGTTCGTGATGTAATCTTGCCCTGCATCCCTTTCAAATCGATGGAAAGAGAACTTAAGGGAACCGTCACCGGTATTGCAGCGGCAGTTCGAACCATTATATCGTACATTAGAAAAGAAGGCTGCGGCAGAACCACTTCATCGCCCGGTCGCAGCAGCGCCCAGGTCAGCATACCGATAATATCATCGGAACCGTTACCTAAAACGATATTCTTAGGCGGCACTTTAAGATGTTGGGACAGTTTCCTGATAAGATCAAAACCGCTCCCATCCGGATAACGGTTGAGTTTGCCCAAAGCCCCCTGCATGGCCTTCACGGCCATTGGAGACGGGCCCAGTGGATTTTCATTGGAAGCAAGCTTAATGGATTTAGCAATACCATATTCCCGTTCGAGTTCCTCCAGAGGCTTCCCGGGCTTGTAAGGCTTTATCGATAGAATGTTTTCTGGAATAGATATTTTCATATTCCCATTGCCGCTTTGCGGCCCTGTTCCAGGGCCTCCATATTAATGGGGATAAGCTTTTCGCGACCGGCAAAGTGTTCTTTGACACACTCGCGCAGCAGATCAAACTCAACAATTTTACTGCGGGCAACAAAAGCTGCCAATGCTACAATATTTGCCGCCTTTACGCTGCCGGCTTCTTGGGCAATGTCATTTGCCGGTATTAATAGCTCATCAACGTCATCACGACCCGATTTGATGGAAATTAAAGAACTGTTAATCACTACCACACCGTCCGGTTTCACCAGCGGTGCAAATTTCTCCAAAGAAGGCCGGTTCATGGCAATCAAGTGCAAAGGGTTTCTGATAACCGGAGAACCAATGGCTCTGTCACTTATCACCACCAGGCAATAGGCAGTCCCGCCCCGCATCTCCGGACCATAGGAAGGGATCCAGGCCACTTCGAATCCCGCTTCCATGCCCGCGTGCGCCAGGATATCTCCGATCAATAAAATTCCCTGTCCGCCAAAACCGGCAAACATTACTTCTTTCTGCATGCAGTCCTCCTACTCTTCGGGTGTCTTGTACTCCCCCAGGGGAAAATAGGGGATCATATTATCCTCGGCCCATTTAACCGATTCCCAAGAAGTAAGCCCCCAATTGGTCGGGCACGTACTGATCAGTTCCACCAGGCTGAAGCATCGCCCTTCGAGCTGATATTCAAAGGCCTTTTTGATGGCTTTTTTGGCCCTGACAATATACTTGGGCTTTATCACGGCCTGTCTGGTCACAAATGCCGGTGTCTGAAGAGCGGAAATCAACTCTGCAACCTTAATGGGCATACCGACCTCTTCAACTTTGCGTCCGGCAGGGGAAGTCGTGGTCCGCTGGTCCGGCAACGTTGTCGGCGCCATCTGGCCGCCGGTCATACCATAGACCGTATTGTTGACAAAAATGGTGGTAAATTTCTCACCACGATTGGCAGCGTGTATAATCTCTCCCATCCCGATGCTTGCCAGATCACCGTCACCCTGATAGGTAAAAACAACCAGATCAGGCCGAACCCTTTTTATGCCGGTAGCCATTGCCGGAGCGCGCCCGTGAGCAGCCTCTTGAAAATCAAAGGTGAAGTAATTATAGGCCAAAACCGCGCATCCTACAGGTGCAATACCGACCGTGCGCCCCCGGATACCCAGCTCGTCGATGACTTCGGCAACCAAGCGGTGCGCAATCCCGTGAGTGCAACCCGGGCAGTAATGGGTGGTCTGGTCGGAAAGGGCTTCGGGTTTTTTGAATGTTTTTGCCATTATATCAACTCCTTCTACCAATTTATTTTATTGCCACAAAGAAACCAAGGCAGTCACGGGTGAGCAGTTATCAGTGAGAAGTGACCGGTAAGGGAAAACTGATTACTGATTACTGATCACTTACATTTGTGTTTTTGCCTGCCCTGTTAAATCTAAAAACTATTTAACCGGGGTGCCTTTGTGGCAAATATTTTTTGGTTCCCTACTTGTCCGGATTAGATCTGAACGAAAGATTTAACCGCATCTATGACCTCTTCCGGGGTAGGCACATCGCCTCCTGCTTTCCCAAACCATTCAACCGGGCATCTGCCGCGAACACTGCGCTCTACATCTTCA